>NZ_JBLBVM010000051.1:0-158627 GCF_047250385.1 Glaciecola sp. MF2-115 | reverse complement strand
GTACCCCAAACTTCCGCTCTAAGACTACTGAACTCTCTTCTTGGGCTAATTTCGCTAGCTTTAACTTAAATACTTTGTGATGTTTGGACATAAAAAGACCCCCAGTAATTGGATTGTCCAACTATTGGGGGTCACTTCATTCCATTAGCGCTTTTTTGTTTTTAAGAATCAGCATTTTGTGTGCTTTGCTTATTAAGCCATAGCCGCTTGAAGCTTTTTCATTGCATTCTTTTCAATTTGACGAACTCGTTCAGCCGAAACTTGATATTCATCTGCCAAATCTTGCAAAGTCATTTTGTTGTCAGACAACCAACGAGTCTCAATGATGTGTTGGCTTCTTGCGTCTAACGTTTTGATTGCTGAATACAAACGATTTGATGCGTTTTTGTCATGATCATCATTAATCACGTCCATTTCAACATCAGTTGTCTTGTCTTCAAGATACTGCGCTGGAGCAAATGCATTTGATTCATCATCGTCATTCGTTAAATCGAATGCGGCATCTTGGCTGCTCATGCGAGCTTCCATCTGCAAAACTTCCTTTGTGCTTACACCCAGCTCATCAGCTACCTTTTGAACTTCTTCATGTGTAAACCAACCTAAGCGCTTCTTAGCTTTGCGTAGGTTAAAAAATAATTTTCGTTGTGCTTTGGTTGTTGCGACTTTCACGATGCGCCAGTTTTTAAGCACAAACTCATGAATTTCAGCTTTTATCCAATGCACTGCAAACGAAACCAAGCGCACACCTACGTTTGGATCAAAACGTTTAACCGCTTTCATCAAACCAATGTTGCCTTCTTGAATTAAGTCAGCTTGTGGTAAACCATAGCCTGCATAAGATTTTGCGACATGCACAACAAAGCGTAGGTGCGACATTACCAATTTACGTGCAGCTTCAAGATCGCCGTCATCAAACAAACGAACAGCCAAAGACTTTTCTTCGTCTGCCGTTAGCATGTTTATGCTACTCACCGCTGAAACGTAGCTTTCGATACTGCCACTGCGCGGGACGCTTAATGCTAATGATTGCATTTTTGTACTCATTTTCACCTCGTTACTTCACTATACAAGTTTAGTTTCAGCAGTTCTGAATAAACTGTATATCTATAGACAGTATACTAGACCGAAAGTTCGATTAGATCATTTCATTGAATATAAGGATTCTTCCTCAGAACTCAAGCCCCAAGTAAGAAAAAATATCAATTTACCTATCTTTTTGTATAAATAGGCGACAACACTGTATTATTATATGCTAAATTCAAGAAACGATCACAAAACTAAAAGATTTATTTTATTTTCGCTTTCACATTTCGAGCTATTAATTAATGTTTTCATATGTTGCAAGACAAGCTATTTATAATGTAGATAAACGCGTATTTGCGTACGAGTTATTATTCAGGGACGGTGACAGCAACTGCTTCCCTGATATGTCTCCTGACGAGGCAACTAGTAGCATGATTGCCAATAGTCATCTTACTGTCGGTATTGAAGATATTACCTTCAACAAACCAGCATTCATCAATTTTCACAAAGACACTCTTCTTTATCGCTTTCCTTCGACCCTCGATCCACTCAGTGTTGTGATTGAAATTGTTGAAACCGTTGAAGTAAACGACGAATTGGTGCAAGCCTGTAAACACATTCGTGATCTTGGCTATCAGCTTGCGCTTGACGATTACGATTTTGCGAGTCGATGGGATATCTTCCTTCCTTTCGTCGACTTTATAAAAGTTGAAGTAGAAGAAATTGAAAAACAAGGCGCGGCTGCCGTCACAAAAATTCAGCAACTAAATGCACAAGGCATTAAAATCATTGCTGAAAAAGTAGAAACTCATGAACAATTTGAGCGCTTTAAGAATATGGGCGTAAAACTGTTCCAAGGTTATTTTCTAGCGCGACCAGAAATGATTCGCCACCGTGACTTAAATGCTTCCCTGCATTCAGTTACCGAGCTTGTGAGTTTAAGTAACTCTTCAAACTTTGATACTAAGGAAGTGGTTAAAGTCATCGAGAAAGATGTTGGTTTAGCCTATAAATTGATGCGCTTTATTAACAATCCAATGATCAATAAACGCCAAAAAATTGAGTCCTTGCAACACGCAATTAATTACATGGGCCACATTGAAATTAAGAAGTTCATCGCCCTGCTTGCGCTTGCGAACATGCGAGGCGAAAAGCCAACAGAGCTGCTGATTCAATCATTAGTTCGCGCTCGTTTTTGCTCACTTATGTCCATTGAACTTGAGTTGCCAGAAAATCCACCAACGAGTTTTATCCTTGGTTTATTTTCTATGCTGGATGCCTTGCTCGACCAACCAATGGAAAGCTTGGCAGAAAAGCTTCCAGTAGGAGAAGAGTTAAGAGATGCTTTGTGTAAAAAGAATATTGACTCAACAATGGGCTTGCAAATGCGAGCGTGTTTTGCGTTTGAAGAAGCTAATTGGGATGAAATAGACTATATTGCTTTGCAGTTCGATCTCACCGGTGCACGTTTGTATACGCTTTATTACGAAGCGATGCATTGGGCAGAAAACATGAATAGTTCTATCAGCTAAACGCCATACTAGGAAGTAAAGATGTTTGCATTTATTGCTCGCCAGCCTATTTTAGACAAAGACCAAGATCTCTTTGCCTATGAACTTTTATTTAGAGATGGCGCGTATGGTGCTTACCCGGAACACGAACCCAATAAATCAGAGCTCATCTCTACACGATTTAACACCTTAGGCATCGATGAGATCTCAGGTGACCAACGTGCATTTATTAACTTTCTACCTGAAACAGTCATCAACCGCTTCCCTCAAGAACTTTCCTCCGACAATATTATTGTAGAACTTACGCAGAACCCTGCAGTGAATACGAGTTTACTGAATGCATGCGAATCGCTCAAGAATAGTGGCTATCAAATAGCATTGAATGACAACCGACTACAGTCAGCCGTACTAAGCCCATACCCTTATATTGATATCGTTAAAGTCGATATTACGAAAGTGAGCGATCAATTACTTGAAAAGCATGTTCCTATTTTAGCGGCCTCGGGTATTCAGTTAGTAGCTGAGCAAGTATCATCGCTTGATCAATTTGCGATGTGTCGTGACCTAGGCTTCGATTATTTCCAAGGTTATTTTTTCACTCAACCCGACACACGCTCTGCAAAAGCCTTACCTTCATCAAAAGTAACTCTTTTAGAGTTAATGTCAGAAAGCTCTGCTGAGCAATTTAATTTAGAAAAAGTAGCCAGTATTATTGAGCGCGATGCTGCTTTGTCTTATTTGTTATTGCGATTTATCAATAATCCAATGATCAACAAACGTGAAAAGATTACATCCTTGCGCCATGCTTTGCATTATCTGGGTGAAGTTGAAGTTAAGAAATTTATTGCCTTGCTATCACTTGCTAGTTTGAATGACACGAAGCCTGTTGAATTGCTTCAAGTATCACTGGTTCGCGCTAAATTTTGTGAACTGTTTGAACTGCACAAACATGGAAAGAAAAAAGCGATGTCGGCATTTATAGTCGGTCTATTCTCGCTGTTAGATGCTATTTTAGATGGCGATATGCCAACGATTCTTGAGAAGCTACCGATCAATAATGAAATAAAACAAGCGTTGATGGGTGTTGAAGGAGAGTATGTGCAGTACTTAGATACTGTTAGGGCCTTTGAAAGTGGGCTTTGGGGTAAAATCATAACTCAATCTGAAAAGATGAATGTTTCTCAAAAAGATTTACATGCACTATTTAACGATGCTATCCGTTGGAGCAACGAAATGCGTCAAGCTTTGTCTGATTTCTTCCCGAGAGCAAAACCTAGAGCATAATAAAGCAACTCGAGAACGTACGTAGGTTATTCTAAAGTGCCTTTCATGTTGTCAGCCCATTCTAAGGCTTCGTAATGCATTGCAAAGATATCATCTACTGTCATGCCCGTATCGATTGCCAAAGTATCAACAGCGTCCCAGTCAGCCCGTTCCAGTGCCAAACATAAATTATATTGTACAGCTAACATTCCTTCGTCTTCTACTAAACATAATACGTCTACTATCTGTTGTGAAAATGGCAAACTTTTTAATACATCAGCCATACTCATGTCTAGCAAGGCATCTATCTTCGAGAATAAACCTAAAATAAAACTTTTAGGCGGATCTTCTTTTTGACCCATCGCTGTAGATAGTAATTTACAAAAATGCGCTCTAGCCAAGCTTGATACGAGTATGTCGATAGGTTTATTACCTTTCAAATTTGCAAGAGCTAAAAGTGCAATAAACTTCTTTAATTCAACATGGCCTAAGTACTTGATAGCATGATTTAAATTTTCAATTTTTAGGCGTTTGTTAAACATCGGGTTGTTAATAAAGCGCATAAGCTTAAAGGCTAAGCCAACATCTTTCTCAAAAACCTTTTGGACTTTTTGCACATCAAAATCAGGTGAGATACTGATGCCAACGAGTTCAGCTACAGAGTTAGTCGATACATCAATATTTTTGTGTTTTATGACTTCAGGGCGCGATAAAAAGTAACCTTGAAAATATTGAAAGCCTGCAGCTTTTAGGCGTTCAAATTCCTCATGAGTTTCTACTTTCTCGGCCAGTAAAGTAACTTTTCTCTGCTTAAATTCTTCAAGTTTTTTGAGCACGATTGGATCATCTAAGTTGATCAGTTCGACTTCTAGTTTGATAAAACTGACCAAGGGCATTATGGCGTCCCACTGCTCCGAAAAATCATAATCATCGAGAGCAATTCTATAGCCTAAATTAGAGATGTGTGCACAAGCTTTGATCAATTCATCTGTCACCTTGACGGTTTCTACAATCTCAATTACAACGTTCATAGGATCGAGAGTAGAGGGAAAACGATAAAGGATTGTATCTTGGTGAAAATTAATGAATGCGAGTTTATTAAGTGTAATTGCCTCGACGCCAACTGAAAGATGGCTCGCAGCTAGCATGTTACTGGTTGCTTCATCGGGGCAGATGTCTGGAAAACAATTATCGATGCCATCGCGAAACAATAGTTCATATGCAAAAACGCGTTTTTCACTATCGTATATGGCTTGCCTAGCTACATATGCAAACATTTAGTACCTTAATAAAATCAAAAGTAATAACATTATCTTTCGTCATCAGGATTCCTGATGCGACTTTGGTTAGAAAATATAGCACTAAAACATGCCGAGTGCAGGTTTAGCGCGGCTCAATATCTTTAACGTGTCTCTGGACCGAGAGTATTGACCCAGCAATTCCAAGACTAACCGATACCATTAGCATGACTAACAGGGTACTAAGATCCATCGCGGTTAAATTAAAGTCAACTTGATACTTCTCCATGAAGTCTTGCATGCTGTAATCGACCCATAGCAAAACAATGAGTACAGTTACCCAAGCCATGACTCCGCCCAAGAAGCCATACCAGAAACCAGTGTATAAAAACGGTCTTTGAATGAAAGCATCGGTGGCGCCAACGAGTTTCATAACAACAATTTCATCTTTCTTACTGAGAATATTAAGCCTTATTGTATTGCCTATAATAAGCACCACAGCAAAAAAGAGTAGCACCGCTAACAAGGTAACCAAATCTTTTGCAATGTTGATAAGTGCATATAAACGTTCTAACCACTCAATGTCGAGCTTGCCTATATCTACTTCTCTTTCTTTTCGTAATTTGTCTAACAAGATCCCAGCTGACGTTGGACTGGCATGTTTACTTGTTGGCACAACTAACACGACCGCTGGCAGAGGATTCGTTTCAAGGTAATTAAGTGCATCACCAAGTCCAGATAGTGATTGAAATTCTTTTAAGGATTCTTCGGCGCTAATGTAGGTCACTTCAGCAATTTCGGGCCACAGTCTTAAGCGAGTAAGCAGTTGCTGAGCACTCGCATCTGTTAGTCCTTCACGCAGGAACAATGATATTTCAGAAGCTTGTTCCCACTGTTCACTAATTTGCTCTGTATTCTTAACTAGGACATATAGAGTACTGGGTAAGGTGATACTAAAGCCTAACACGCCAATAGTCATCAATGAGGCAAACGGTGAGCGCCACAATTCGCCTAAGCTATTGACGGCTTGGCGCATGTGATCGGTAAAAAACATAATGATTAGCTGGAAAATACCAATCTTTACAGACTCAGCGCCATGTGCTCGACCTTTGAATAGAAGGCTCATACGTACAATCCATCGCTTGGTGGCTCGTCTAAGCCATCAGTGATCATTTGGCCATTTTTGAGCGTTAACGTGCGATATTTCATGCGAGCGATTAAACCGAGGTCGTGAGTGGCAATAAATACGGAGACGCCAGCCTGGTTAAAGTCTTCGAATAGACGAATAATTTCCATTGAAAGCTTAGGGTCTAGGTTCCCAGTTGGCTCATCGGCTAAAAGTAGTGGAGGTCGATTGACGACTGCTCGAGCAATGCCGACTCGTTGCTGTTCGCCGCCCGATAACATAATGGGTAAATTCTTTGCTTTATCTCGCAGGCCAACCATTTCAAGAGCGGCATCAACGCGTTTTGCGATATTTTTTCTGGTGTGGCCTTCAATCACAAGTGGTAGAGACACATTATCATAAACGGTCTTATCCATTAACAATTGGTGGCTTTGGAATATCATGCCTATATCACGGCGGATATAAGCAATTTGTCTGCGTTTTATTGAGCTTAGGTCGTGACCATTAATGAGCACACGACCCACAGTGGGTCGTTCCATTATGCTAATAAGTTTGAGTAAAGTACTTTTTCCTGCACCTGAATGACCTGTTAGAAAAGCCATCTCACCTTGTTCGACATGAAAGTCAACTTTTCGCAAGGCCTGTTGGCCCCCGGGATAGGTTTTACTAACTTGTTCAAACTTTATCAAGCTGACTTCCTTTACTGTCGTTTAGCAATTATTGCTCAGTTGCATCATGACTAAATAGCGCATCAACAAACTGTTCTGCTTCAAATGGGCGAAGATCATCAATTCCCTCACCTATTCCAATATAACGAATAGGGATCCCAAATTGATCGGCGAGTGAGAAAATAATACCACCTTTTGCCGTTCCGTCTAATTTTGTTAAATTGATCCCGCTAATGCCGACTGCTTCATTAAATATTTTTGTCTGACTAATGGCATTTTGTCCAGTGCTGGCATCAAGAGTTAACATAACTTCATGAGGTGCGTTTGGATTTTTTTTCTTCATCACTCGAACGACTTTTTTGAGTTCTTCAATTAAGTGATCTTTGTTTTGTAATCGACCCGCAGTATCTGCAATTAGAATATCGACACCTTTTGCTTTGGCAGAAACCAAGGCATCAAAAATAACAGAAGCACTGTCTGAACCTGATTGTTGCGCGACGACAGGAATGTCATTTCGTTCGCCCCAAACTTGCAATTGCTCCACAGCCGCAGCACGAAAAGTATCACCCGCCGCTAACATAACTTTTTTACCTTCCCTTTGGAACTGCTTCGCTAATTTACCAATGGTTGTGGTTTTCCCCACACCGTTGACACCCACCATTAAAATGACAAAGGGCTCTTTGTTACCTTGCTCATCATCAGGAGCGCTTAAATCTAGTGGTTTTGATACTGGCAATAACAAACTTTTCATTTGTTCTTTGAGAAGGTCGTATAAAGCTTCACCATCTTTTAACTGGGATAATTTTGCGCTCTCAGTTAACTTATCGATGATTTTAGTAGTAGTTGTAATACCAACATCAGCTATTAGTAATTGCGTTTCTAAATCTTCATATAAATCGCTGTCTATTTTCTTACCAGCGAATAAAGATACAAAGCCGGTGCCGATTGTCTCTTTAGTGCGCGATAGACTTTGCCTTAAACGAGTAAAGAAGCCGCCTGAACTGGGTTTCTCTTTGGTTTCTGATGCCAGCGGCGCAGCTGATTCCACGTCACTTAAGTCAGAATCAAGTTCATCAACAGGCGTTTGAGATATTTGATCGATATCACTTGAGTCTGCATTCACATCTTCCAATGTTTCTTGCGCTTTTTCTTCAGTCGTTTCAGGCTGGTTTTTAGCTTGGTCGTTTTTAAACCAATTAAACAGATTTGCCATGTTGTTCAAAAAATCCTTAACAGCAGATGAGTAGATTCAGATATAATTTTAAATACATGCCAATACTAACACTTTCCTAGCACATGACGCGAGCAAGAAAACAAGCAAATTCCAGCACAGGTTCAATTCGAATAATCGGCGGGAGCCATCGTGGCCGAAAGCTTCCTGTGCTTAATGCAGAAGGCCTGCGTCCAACGACTGATCGTATGAAGGAAACCTTATTCAATTGGCTGATGCTGGATATGCGCGGAGCAATTTGTCTAGATTGCTTTGCGGGTGCTGGCTCACTCGGTTTTGAAGCGCTTTCACGCGGCGCGAGAAGCGTGACTTTCATGGAGTTAGATAGGCAGGCAGCTAATCAATTGCAAGCTAACGCAAATTTGCTTAAGTACGACACCAAAGTAGCAGAAATTCGGCATGGCAATACACTTGAGCTACTGAAAAAGTACAAATCCGCAAGCGATATTGTTTTTATCGATCCACCATTTAATCAACAGCTTGTGCAGCCTTGCATCAAACTCATTGATGAAAATGAGCTTGTAATACAAGGAAGTAAAATCTACATAGAAATGGAAGTTAGCGACATGACAGTGCAAATTCCTGACAGTTGGAAGCTAATTAAAGAAAAATCAACTCAACAGGTCAGTGCTCGCTTATATCTGGTAGGTTAGAATATAGCTTTCTACGTAACGAATCTATTCTCCTAAACTTAAACCGATATTCGACATTTCTTGCGCCTTCATCTCTGTGCGCAGTGATTTGAAATCAATTGATTTATTCTTGCACATGGCTAGCACTTCAAGTTGAGTATCAATTTCAAACTGCATCAATGGGTCTTGCTTCACTTCTTCATTCGTCAAATCTGTTTCTGATAATGCTAACAAATAAGCTTCAACACCGCCTTGACTCAATTTGGCCACCATAACAGCCCCGTTTGGTTCTTCATCAGACATAAGTTGTAAAGTTGCAGTTAAGGCCATACAGAAATCCAAGGCTGGATACACGCCAAAATTATTGAAATTTTCGATATCCGGCGTAACTTCCTCTAGTTTTTCTAATTGAACTGCATAGTTAATTTTTGCTTTAGAGGCGTTTAACCATTCCCAGATGAGGTCAACGAGCTTAGAAGCTAATTCCTTATCGCCAAACTCGTTCACTTCACAAAACAGCTCGTAATTGGGAAGCATGCGTTGCAATAGTGCTGCGGAAAATGCGACGGCAGGCTTTTTAGAAAGATCCCTTACTTGCTGAAAGGTGCTCAACTTACTACCAGCGAAATCGTTTTTACCGTTTTTTTTAGCATTAGACATTATCGAAAACTCATTATTTTAATTAATTGTTTGGTTTTTTTATTATTGAGCAAGTCAGCTTAGCTGATGTTGAAAGTATGCACCAATGCCATTTAGCAACATTTGTATCGCTATCATAACTAAGATCATACCCATCAAACGCTCTATGGCATTCAAGCCTTTCTCACCTAGCAAACGATGGAAAGTATTCGACATCGTTAAAATTATCGCACTCACTAACCAGGCAGCAAATAAAGCGATGCTCCACTGAGTCATTTTATTTGGCTCTTGATTAGATAATAAAATCAAAGCAGCCATGGTCGAAGGGCCTGCTATCATTGGCACTGCGAGTGGCACGATGAAAGGTTCTTCACCCGAAGGTAAGCCCATTATTCCGCCTGGCTTTGGGAATATCATCTTGATTGCAATAATAAACAAAATGATGCCACCGGCAATACTCACCGTTTCTTGTTCAATTTTAAGGAAATCTAGCAGTGCTTGCCCACTGTGTAGAAACACCATCAAAATGATAAGTGCAAACAACAATTCACGGATAATGACGATGCGTCGACGCTTTGGATCTATCGTTTTGAGTACCGACATGTAAATCGGTAAATTGCCAAGCGGGTCCATGATAAGGAAAAGCATGGTAGCTGCTGATAAAATTTCGACCAAAACGAGCTCCTCTAAAAAAGTGCTGATTATGCGCTATTCTGTTCAGAAATGGCAGTTAATCCCCAAAACTTCGAGCAATATATGAAATTTGATCAGTTTTTTTTTGCTTTTTTTACTTATGTGAATAAATATACTGATATGATAATTATCCTTATCATATTGTCGAATCTGTCGTTAACCTTCAACAGAGCGATTTTTATTATCAAATTACCGGAGCATATGATGGCGTTAATGACGATTAGTGAAGTGGCAGAATTTCTTGCCGTGCAAGACGTAAGAGTTGAGCGACTGGAGCGAGAAAGTCTATTGTTAGCAAAAGATAAAGATGAAAATGGCAAGGCATTATTCGACCGCGCGGACGTTGAAAGATATAAAGAGTTGGCAGAGAGACTAGGCGGCATTTAAACCGCCCGTCCATTTAATTAGCCGACAAGTTGGTCGGCAATAGTTCTTATTCCTATAGCAGTCGCACCGTTTGGCATAATGTCGCTGCCGTTGCGGTTGTAAGCTGCGGCCAAGTCAAAATGCACCCAGCCCTGCCCTTCATTTCCAACAAAACGTGACAAGAATCCAGCAGCATTCGATGCGCCTCCTGCACCTCCACCTTTTACTGGACGACTATTTGCGGTATCTGCAAATGGAGATGGGCATTGCTCTTGATGCCAAGGCATAAGTGGTAAGCGCCAGTGTGGTTCATTGACTTTATTTGCACTGGCAAGAACCGACGCTTGGAAGTCTTCATCTAAGCTGAAGATAGCATTGAACTCTTTACCTACAGCCATAACAGCCGCTCCAGTAAGCGTAGCAGCATCAATTATTTTTTGAGCTCCTGATTCAGTAGCGGCCATCAAACCATCCGCAAGCACTAAACGCCCTTCTGCGTCTGTATTTACTATTTCCACAGTCACACCGTTTTTGTAAGTAATGACATCACCTAATTTATAAGCATGATCACTGATCAAATTTTCTGCACAACATAGAAATAACTTCGTTCTTTTCTTCAAGCCTTGCATAATCGCTAAGCCCAAAGCACCAGTGACGGTTGCTGCGCCGCCCATATCACACTTCATGTCCAACATGCCTTCGCTAGACTTGATGCTATAGCCGCCACTATCAAACGTAATTCCTTTCCCTACTAAAGCAAAATCAACTGGCGCATCAGCATTCCCAGTTGGATTGTAATCTAGTTCAAGCAAAACTGGTGGACGTGAACTACCGCGACCTACCTCGTATATGCCGTGCCAACCAGCGCTTACCAGATCTTCTCCAACTATCATCTTGCTTGAAATAAATTCCGGTGCTAGCGACGTGATCCATTCAGCTGCCGATGAGGCTAGAGATTCGGGGCTAAGTTCTTCTGGTGTTTCGTTCACTAGTTGACGAGTAAACTGCATGGCTGCAAAACGTGTGCTTAAATCATTTTCGTCTGCATTTTTGCACCAAGTAATTGTTCCTTGGAAACCAGCACCACAATAACTCACAGCAAAAGCCCATTGTTGCTCAGCATCCCAATCACCTACAAATTCAATATTCTCGACACCCAAGGATGATATTTTGCGTGAAGATTTCTGAATTTGGCGCAAATTCAAGCCATCATCAGGCAGGTGCAACACCGCTCCGCCGTTAACAAACGAAAGTTTGCTATTAGCTCCCCATGATACTGCCGCGGGTTTATGGCTCAATGAAACGTGGAAATTTGACATTAGGACTCCAACAAGGTTTTATGGTTTGTTAAACAAATACTGATTTATACTAGTTTAATTATTCTAGTTTATATCCATAGTTATGCGGGCTAATTTCTAAAACCCAATGAAATGTACAAATAAATCAATGAGCGAATATAAAAAAGAAAGCGGCAGTGTGCTCAAGTTTGAATCGCCACTGAGTAAAGGCACTCTCATTAAGCGTTATAAGCGATTTCTAGCTGACGTGCAATTGAGCAATGGCGAACAAATAACCGTACATTGTCCAAATACTGGGGCAATGACAAATTGTGCAGAACCTGGTTGGGAAGTATTTTTAAGTGAGTCAGCAAATAAAAAACGAAAATATGCTCACACTTGGGAATTGGCAAAAAATGAACAAGGGCACTATATTGGTATTAATACCAATAACGCAAATAAGATAGTAAAAGCGGCTTTGGCGCATGGCAAAATAAGCGAACTTGCTCAGTACCGTAAGATTACACCTGAACTGAAAGTAGGTGATAGCCGTATCGACTTTTACTTACAAGGCGATGAACTACCTGATTGCTATGTTGAGGTTAAATCAATGACCTTGTGCGAAAATGGATTAGGCCTTTTTCCAGACACAGTTACTTCGCGCGGAACAAAACACGCGAATGAATTAGCTGATTTGGCAAAAGCTGGACATAGAGCCGTATTATTGTTTTGCGCTCAACATTCAGGCATTAGAGAATTTAAAATTGCGAGGCATATTGACGAGAAATATGCCCTTGCAGTTGAAGAAGCGCAAAAAGTGGGGGTAGAGGTAATTTGTTATTCTTGCAATTTTTCTAGCGATTTTATTGAGTTAGCTCATTCTGTGTCAATTGCTGATTAAAAAAAGATTGATTTTTGTGTAAAAATGACCATATTACCGTCCTCAATGTAAAAAGTGAGTTACAAAATTATTGTATTTAGTGCTTTAAATTGCATTAAATAAACAAGAAACGACATTCACATGCGATGTTATTTGCCACTAAATTAACAGGCAAAGGGATGCAAAATGTCGACGTTTAGGAGAAATGGCAGATGCCAACAGGAAAAACACTAGGATTACTTGCGTTAGCTGATGTAACGCCGTATCAGGAAAAGTCTGACGAAGAATATATGAACGATGCTCAAATGGATCATTTCAGATTGATCCTTAAAGCATGGCGCAATCAACTTCGTCAAGAAGTAGACCGCACTGTTCATCACATGCAAGACGAAGCTGCAAACTTCCCTGACCCAGTTGATAGAGCCGCTCAGGAAGAAGAGTTTAGCTTAGAGTTGAGAGCTCGCGATCGTGAAAGAAAGCTAATAAAGAAAATCGAAAAAACATTGAAGCGTATTGAAGAAGATGATTTTGGTTTTTGCGATTCATGTGGCATCGAAATTGGTATTCGCCGTCTTGAAGCTCGTCCAACCGCAGACATGTGTATTGACTGTAAGACAATGGCTGAAATTAAAGAGAAACAAATGCAAGGATAACTTGTTTTTTGCTTCTGTTGAATTGCACGAAACCGTGTTAGCGTGAGCTATCGCGGTTTTTTATTGTCTGTGAATAGCTAAGATATTAATAATAAACAGGTTTTATAATGCAGTCTTATATTGGCAGATTTGCTCCCTCCCCCAGTGGACCACTTCATTTCGGCTCGCTGATTTGTGCCTTAGTGAGTTTCTTACACGCTCGTCAAGCCAATGGAGCGTGGTTAGTAAGAATTGAAGATGTGGATACTACTCGTGTAAAAGCTGGTGCCGACCAAACCATTTTGTCACAGCTGCAAGCTCACGGTATGCAGTGGGATGGCGAAACTCTTTATCAGACTGCCAGAAACAAAGCCTATCAGCATGCCTTGGACACACTTCGTGAAAAGCAACTCGTTTACGCCTGTTCATGCACAAGGCAAGAAATTAAGTCTAAAGGTAAATATTACACCGGAACCTGCCGAGATAGAGAGCTGCCGTTTGAAGGTAACGCGATCAGGTTGATTAATAATTGCACTGATTCAAGTTTTATTGATCTTCATTTAGGTAATGTTGAGGTTGATCCTAGTTTTTGTAGTGAAGACATATGCATAAAACGAAAAGATGGTCTCTTTGCCTATAATCTTGCAGTAGTGCTCGACGATATAGCACAAAAAGTCAGCCATGTAGTGCGAGGAGCAGATCTGATTGACACAACTATTCAGCAACAACAGATCTATCGTCTATTGGGCGAAAAGGCCCCAAAATACTTCCATTTACCGGCTATTTGTATTGAGCATGGCAGAAAACTCAGCAAGCAAAACCATGCTGCTCCCATTCAGAATAATCAAGCTTCGGTAAATTTAATTTGCGCGTTAAAAATCATTGGGCTTTCAACTGATACTCTAGATGAAAATATGCCTGTAGATGGGCTGATTCAATGGGCTATAGAGAATTGGTCGCCTAATTTGCTAGCAAAGAGAAGAGAAATTCTGTTTTCTGGTATAAATACAGTATAATTCACAGACTTAACTTAAATATGAGTTAAATCGAAGGATCAAAGCTTTCTGAACGTTATGAAAATGTCATGGCGTTACAACAATAACAAAGACGTTACTCAATGAAGTCGTTACTAATAGGTTAAGGTGGCATGCCAAGCACCCCAACAAAACAACAATCAGTCATTAATCCTGTCATCATTCCAAAGGGGCAGCATCCGGTTACTTTTGCCGACATCAGTGATAATACACTGTCAGTTTTGCGCAGGCTGAATGCAAAAGGCTATGAAGCTTATCTTGTCGGCGGATGTATACGCGATAAGTTAATGGGCAAAACGCCTAAAGATTTTGATGTCGCCACGAATGCTACACCCGAACAGATTAAAGCGTGTTTTCGTAATTGTCGATTAATCGGCAGGCGCTTTCGTCTTGCTCACATTGTATTTGGACGAGACGTTATCGAAGTGGCAACATTCCGAGGTCACCACGAAGAAGTTAACGCAAATGAAGAAGAAAACAAAACAACTGTAAAAGGCCGCAAAGGCAATGAAGTTGAAGATGTCTTAGCAAAGCAAGATCAACAAGGCCAACTGTTACGAGACAATGTTTTTGGCACAATAGAAGAAGATGCTGAGCGTCGTGACTTCACCTTTAACGCCATGTATTTTAGTGCGAAAGATCAAAGTATCATCGATTTCGCCAATGGCATGAAATCTATCAAAGAGAAGAAAATTGAACTGATAGGCGACCCTGCAACACGTTTCCGCGAGGATCCGGTGCGCATGATTCGTGCTATTCGTTTTAGCGCTAAGTTGGGCATGTCCATTCCTGCCGAGGTAGGCAAGGAGATAAAAGAGCTTGCACACCTCCTAGCCAATATTCCACCCGCGCGATTGTTTGAAGAAGTGTTAAAACTATTAATTGGCGGATGCGGTCTTCGAACCTTTCATTTACTGCATGAATACGGCTTGTTTGCGCAATTATTTCCGCAGTTGTCACCCTTACTCGTTGACAATACATGCCGTGAAATGAAACTTGTCGAGAAAGTACTGAAGAACACCGATGATCGTATTAATAACGAGCAGCGGGTGACACCTGCGTTCTTGTATGCAGCATTCTTATGGTATCCCGTTGAAGAACGCACACAACTCATCATGAGTGAATCGGGTGTTGCGCATCATGACGCATTCAATATTGCAGTCGGCGAAGTATTACACCGTCAAACTCAACGTATCATGATACCCAAACGCTTCAGCATGCCCGTCCGAGATATTTGGCAATTGCAATTACGTTTACCAAGACGCTTTGGACGCAGAGCCTATCAAACGTTAAGCCATCCAAAGTTTAGGGCTGCTTACGATTTCCTACTTATTCGTGGTGAAATTGAAGGCGGTGACCTGCTTGAACTAGGTGAGTGGTGGACTGAATTTCAAGAAGTGACGCCCGAGAAACGTAAAGATATGGTTGCTGATCTACGCAAACAAGCTGGACCACCTAAAAAACGAAAGTTTAACAAGAAACGGAAAGCCAATTAATTATGTTAACTGATATTGCATACATCGGTCTTGGCAGCAACATGGGAAACCCAGTGCAGCAATTACAAAGTGCGTTTCAAGCAATTGACGAGCATAGCCAAATGACACTTTTGGCTAAGTCGCATTTATACGCAAGTTCGCCGATGGGCCCTCAAGATCAACCGGATTATGTAAATGCCGTATGTAAAATAAAAACCTCTCTGCAACCGCAGGAGTTGTTAGCAACATTGCAGAGTATCGAGAATCAACAAGACCGAAAACGTAATGGTGAGCGCTGGGGTCCACGTACACTCGACTTAGATATTCTTTTGTACAACGACTTAGCATTGAACACGAAAAACCTCACAGTCCCCCATTACGGCATGAAAAACCGGGAGTTTGTGCTCGTTCCTTTGTTTGAGATTTCACCCGATATAATAATGCAAGACGGCCGTTCTCTAGCTACATGGGTTGCAAAATGTAATTTAGAGGGCTTGTATCGCATCGACACAAAAAAAACGAATGAAGAAGAGAGTGCTTCAGTTGTAAAGCAATGAAAAAGGGGTAAACACATGAAAAAAGTGACAATTTCAACGCTGCTGCAATTAAAGCAAAAAGGCGAAAAAATAGCAGCACTTACTGCATACGATGCTAGCTTCGCAAAATTGTTCGATGAGCAATTTATCGACGTCATGCTCATTGGTGATTCACTCGGAATGGTGCTGAAAGGTGATGACGATACTTTATCTGTGAGTGTCAACGATCTTGCCTATCATACTGCTTGTGTACGTAAGGGAACAGATCGCGCTTTTGTTATTTCAGACATGCCATTTATGAGCTACGCAACGCCCGAACTTGCGTACGCGAACGCGGCAAAATTGATGGCGAACGGTGCGAACATGGTTAAGCTTGAAGGTGGTGAGTGGTTAACTTCGACTATCTCTGGCTTAGTTGAGCGCGGCATTCCTGTTTGTGGACACTTGGGTTTAACACCACAATCGGTTCACGTATTTGGTGGTTTTAAAGTACAGGGCAGAGAGAACGAGCAAGCTCAGAAAATTCTAGATGCGGCGATTAAACTCGAGAAAGCGGGTATTCAACTTCTAGTGTTAGAGTGCATTCCTAGTTCCGTCGCGAAGCTTATTTCTGAAGCATTAACTATTCCTGTGATTGGCATAGGTGCCGGTGTGGGTACCGATGGACAAATTTTGGTTATGCACGATATGTTCGGTATCAGTGCTAACTACATGCCTAAATTCAGTAAAAACTATCTGCTTGAAACCAATGATATGCGCGCCGCAGTGGCAGCATACATTGAAGATGTCAAAGCAAGTCGTTTCCCTGGTCCTGAACATTCTTTTGAGTAAGCTCTATGCAAATAGTTAGTGACATAAAAACATTAAGAGAAATTCGTCGTGAATGGCAAACCGAAAAACAAGCCATTGCGTTTGTTCCAACCATGGGTAATTTGCACGACGGGCATCTTAAGCTGGTAAAAGAAGCTAAGAAACACGCCAGCAAAGTCGTTGTTTCGATTTTCGTTAATCCTTTGCAGTTTGGCCCAGACGAAGATCTGGATTCCTATCCTAGAACAATGGAGCAGGACAAAGCTTCTCTCGATGAATTAGGTGTAGACCTCTTGTTCATGCCAAAGGTTAGCGATATTTATAGCCGTGGTTTGGAGCAACAAACCTTCGTAGAAGTGCCTGGTTTGTCCTACATGATTTGCGGTGCAAGTCGCCCTGGCCACTTCAGAGGGGTCGCAACCATCGTTTGTAAACTTTTCAACATGGTTCAACCTAACATGGCATTTTTTGGTGAAAAAGACTTCCAGCAATTGCAGGTTATTAAAGCGATGGTCACCGATTTGTCTATGAATTTGACAATACATGGTGTTCCCACTGAGCGTGAGTCGGATGGCTTAGCGATGAGCTCAAGAAATAATTATTTGAATGATGAGCAGCGTAAGCTAGCCCCTGGTTTGTATAAGTTAATATCTGAAATGGCGAGAGAAATTAAAGGCGGTCGAAGAGATTTTTCGATTATGCTTCAAGAGAATAGAGAGCGGCTCGCTAGTATTGGTTTCAAACCAGATTATATTGATATTCGCTCTGCGAACAGTTTACTTCAGCCAAGCCATGAAGATAAAAAATTAGTTATTTTAGGCGCGGGTTTCTTAGGGAAAACGCGGATTATTGATAACATCCAAGTAGAGATCTAAAGCTAAATTAAACCTGTCGATTAAGGTAACGACTTAAGACCTTTGTTAATTCATCTTGATCGATAGGTTTAGCTAGGTGCGAATTCATTCCTACGTCCAGTGCTTTTTGAACTTCATCCTTCAAAACTGCTGCGGTTAAGGCCACGACAGGTAAATCTGGCTTAGTTTTTCTTATGATAGAACAAGCCTCAAAGCCATCGACATTTGGCATATGTAAGTCCATAAGAATTAGGTCATATTCTGTATTTTTGAGCGCATCAATACATTTTTGACCGTCTTCCGCGAGCTCGACTTCAAGACCAAACGACAATAAAATTTCCTGTGCGACAACTTGATTAATGAAGTTATCTTCGACGACAAGCACTCTGCCACTATACTGGGGCTTCGATGCATCAACCGCCTTACTGTTTTCTGATGGTAGCTTAGATGACATAGCTAGAGAGAGTGTAAAAAAGAATTTGCTCCCTTCTCCCTCTGTACTTTCTACCCAAATTTCCCCGCCCATTTGTTCAATCAAATTTTTAGCAATTTGCAAACCTAATCCTGTGCCACCAAAACGGCGAGAAGTGGAATCATCCGCTTGCGTGAAAGCTGAAAAGATATTGTCCAAGCTTTCTTTCGGTATGCCAACACCAGAATCGCTAATGCAGAATTCAAGGCTTTGCTCAGACTCAGACTGCTTCGTCACATCGGCAGAAATATTCACTTTACCTTTTTCTGTAAATTTAACTGCGTTATCCAATAAATTAGTGATGACTTGGGTGATGCGAGTTGGGTCGCCAATGAGACTATTTTCCAGCTTTTCATCGATAGAGTAAGTCAACACTATACCTTTTTTTTGCACTTGTGCTTGGAAAAAAGAAGAGCTCGTAGTGACTATTTCGGGGATATTGATTGCGACTTCTTCAATGAGCAACTTTCCAGCTGTCAGCTTCGAATAATCGAGGATATCATTTAGTATGCGGTGTAAGACTTCGCCAGAATATTTAATTTTCTTTAGGTGTGAACGCTGCTGCTCAGTTAAATCTGCAGCTAAAACGACATCCAGCAAGCCTAATATTCCGTTCATGGGTGTTCGGATTTCATGTGACATATTGGCCAAGAATTTTGATTGAGCTTCGCTAGCTTTACGTTCGCCTAACAGCGCTTTTTTCAAGTCATCAGATTTATCTAAACTTTCTAGCAGGGCTTGTTCTAAATAGGTCACCAAGCTTAGTACGATTGCGGCAACAATTGCATTTGAAACAGATAAGCGCAGCCAAATGCCGGTGTCATAAGGCACGTTTGAAAAGGGCACCAATAGTGTAGAGCTCGCGATAGTAACTATCGCGATTAATCGCCACAGTCCCTTAACTAGCATTACGGGGAATAGAGTCGCTAAGGAAATTAGAGTCGCAGGGATAATGCCATTCGTTAAGATCAGGAATGGAATAATAGGGATTGAAACGAACACCCAAGTTTTTGCACAAAATTCACTAAAGCTGGGCTTCCATAAGGCAGTTGCAGATAAAACAAACCAACTAGAGGCAATTAGCCACGCAATATAAACATTGTTTGGTTTGGCAATAATAATAATCGCTGATATTAATATTGAAAAAGCTAAAAGAACCTTAAAACCACTGCGGCGCAGCTTATACTCAACTTTCGAAGAATTATTCGACATATATTTGATATTGCCTGTAGTCACACATAGCGCTTAATAAGGAGATTGAGTGTAAACGACATATTAACGGGGTTCAACATTTGCGAATACTTCCTAGCTCGGCTTTGTCAAGGCAACGGCGGATAGGTTCGTTATATTGTGATCAAGCGTATCAAGCGCCCGCTGAAACATAAAATAGATTGAGTGATAAGTTTTTATTATAAAGTATTTGGAAGGCCTACATTCCAACTTTACGTTTCAATGCCTCCCAAGCATAGAATGCTTGCAAGGCGGGTCGTCTTGCTGAAGCAAGTGGAAAGATTTTCAATGGCGATTTCCAATAAGGAAGATCCGGTAATTGCTCAGGTGCGCAGTACAACTGTGCCAGTCGTTTTCCTGCTTGAATAGAGAATGCGAGTCCTGCTCCACAGTAACCACCGCTGTATAGGGTTTGTGCAGAAGTATCATGATATATCCTCGGGTAATCATCTAAAGATACGCTAACCCATCCACTCCAAAACGAACTAATTTTGACATTAGCCAGATTAGGGAACGTAGACAGCAGGCCTTCTTTCAAAGCATTTTGGTATTTTATTTGGTTTGCATGTTTGCCTTTAATTGCGCCGCGGCCACCAAATAGAAGACGCTTATCTGGTAATATTCGGTAGTAGTATTTTAACGGTCTGGTATCCATTACCATTAAGCCTTCTGCCATTCCTACGGTAAGTAACTCTGCTTCTGATAGAGGCTCAGTTACAATGATGCTCGATAGTACAGGGAACATTCGATCCTTCAATCCACTGTGCAGATTCCGTTGCGCATATGCATTCGTAGCAACTATAAGGGTATTTGCCGTAATCGAGCCTTCGCTTGTGCTTAAGAGGTGTTTTTGATTGCTACGATTACATTCAGAAATGGCACTATTACCATAGATTTTCACTCCTGCTTCCTGCGCTTTTTTAGCAAGACCTTGGCAAAGCATCCACGGATTAACACCTACAGCATTAGGATAATATATCCCACCAAAAGAGGGTGTGCCTGATAGGTACTTATTGGATATGTCGCTTGCTGAAAGCGGGACAATTGAATCACCATATTCGTCGCCTAATTCAGCGGCCTGTCGATGCAAACCGTCTACTAAGGAGGCTTTATGAGCAAGCTTTAAGTAGCCACCTGCGCTTCGTTCGCAGTCAATACCATCACTAATCAGGCTCTCCACTGAGTCGATAGAATCAAGGTATTCTCTATAAATCGCTTGGCTAACTGACTTTCCCCAGCGCTCTCGCATTTGTTTGACACTTAACCTACCTGTGCCCGGTAAAACAAACCCACCATTTCGCCCGCTGCAGCCCCAGCCAGGTTGATTGGCTTCTATGACGGCGCATTCAACACCAAACTCTTGGGCTAAATTCAATGCGCATGACAAACCGGTATAGCCACCACCAATAATAACAACATCCGTTTTTTGTTGGCCAGTAAGGGGAGGATATTGATAAGCCTGCTTATCTGCCGCCCAAAAACTATCTGGTTTTGTTTCGTTGCTAGGCGGTACTTGATCAACGAGTGGATCGTACATTAGGCTTCATTCTCATTGAATTGTAATAACATTTCTGCGGCGGTGCACTCGCATAAACTGCCACACACAGGGCAATCGTAGTTATCTTCGATACTATGCTTTTGCCACTTGTTGGGGTGTTCTTTCACTAGTTTCCCACCACAGGCTTTGAAGTAAGAGAAAGCCGAATTGCCAGGGCTTGCTAACCAAATGTGAGCGAGCCCTGCTTCTGCACCTTGTGAGCTTGCGCTTGCAATAGATTTCTTTAAGAGCGCAGAACCTACGCCCTGACCTCGTACGTTTTCATCAACGGTGTTGCACTTAAAATAGCAAACTTGATTGGGAGGAAGCATCCATAACTCTGGTGAACACCATTCATCGGGCTGCCATTTATCAGCCGCTATGGTTAAGCGGAAACCCACTAAGTAGCCATCAGGTGTATTTCTGACTGATGTACCCAATATATCTTCTTGCTGAGCGCTAACAACAGCCACCCAACTTGCATTAATATTGTTCGAAAAGCTTCGCTCATATATGTCACGTATACTATTTTCATCTAAATAGTTATCACCATGAACGTGATTACCTAAATCAATGATGGCAGCAAAATGCTCTGGCGCTAATTGGACATAGTTTATCGTCATATATGAGCTTCTCGATTAATCAAACAATAAAATGCCGACGCGAAGCAATTTATCTCTGGAGCCATAGAAGAAAACTTCTTCCGTTCCTTTGTAGATAGTCCAAGCATTTTGTGAAAACGGTAGTTCATAATGGAACGTAGTCTGTTGCAAATTAAGATCGGCAAGACCATACATATTCTGTTTAGAACCGACTTCACCCTCAAAAATGATACCTGAAGTCGCGCTCAAAACAGGAATTTCCAAATCAAGCTTAGTTTCCAATTCAAAAATGGCACTGGAGAAAACGTAGCCATATTGAGTAAATATGCGATTATCATGGGCAAACAAAACAGGTGTATTATATTGGCCTGACGCCGCAATCGATCCAAGCTCTGCGTTATTTACACTGCCTGAGTTTAGCATTTCCCACTCATTGTCCCCGTTGAGAGCAAGACGGCCAGCAAATATCTCTCTATCGCTACCCTGTTTAATTCGCATCATTATAATAACACCAGGGCTTTCGCTTAGAATTGCATGTGCAGAAACATCACCTTCTACACTACCTCTAGTACTTAATTGATCTGTATCGAACTCTAAGAAATGAGTGGCTGGAACACTTCCATCTAGCTCATATGAAAATATCCATGAATTCACATCACCATTGACGGTTTCAAGATATGTTGATATCCCATCAATCGTTTCTCCATTCAAATATTGGCTTAAATCAACTGTATGTAAAATTGATAGATCTTCTGTTGATATTATGAAAACTTGATCGTTGCCAATGCCTGTATTCACATATACATATATGTATTCACCCGTTTTTGATAGCGCCGCGCGCACAGCATCTGCAAACACGTTTTCGATTAATGGCTGGCTGTTCACAACCGACATGTCGATTACATTCAGTTTTTGTAAAACCAAGCCCGGGCCGTTGCTAGCACCAGAGAAGAGTGAACTTAAGGTATAGGCATTTTGATTTGATTTATCATATAGAACCTTAACTACACTCTCCGGTCTTGGTCCCTCTTGGTTTTCTGGAGAGTTCGATGCATTCAGACGAATCTCTAGTACTTCATTCGCAAGAGCACTCTCTGGGGCTGCGCCTAACGCGAATCCAATCGTTCCCTCATAGTAATCAGCATCACTATAGCTAAAAGAACTCGATCCACCATCTGAGTTATTTAATATGGCGTTTACCTCTTCATTGCCCGCTGATTTAGTCACGCTCATATAATTATTTGTGTTTGCATCGCATCGAAAACCGTAGTCATTTGGAATTTGATATAGAGTACCTATCATTTGAGATGTGTTTTCACACCTAAAATCAATACCCAATAGCTCTGAATCAACATCGAAATCAAAATCTATCGTGTATTGCAGATTACTTTGGTCATAAACGTATCGAATATCTAAGGAAGTAATTGTGTCCACTTCATTGTTAATACTAATCAAAAATGGATACTGGACAGTTCTGAAAGACACAGAACTGATCACATCGGGCACATCACTCTCGATATTAATGCCTTCGGTGCCAAAACTAACGGTACCATCTTCATCCGATGCCATGAGATCAAGGTTTACCGAGTAGCCGCTCACAAATGTGTCGTTGGTATTCAATATTTGTAAGACCGCTGTGCCATCAATCTCTTGGCCATTGCTGCCTACACAGCCTTCAAAACTAAGTTGGATACTATCGCTTGGCGTCAAGTTCTCGCTGTTATCGCTATCAACATGAGTAAGCGTGTATGTGCCTTGTTGACTACAGTTATGTGTCAAACTTGCACCGATGGCTACGAATTCAGGTTCTAGCTTGGGGTTAATCAACTGTGCGATTTGATATACTGACTCAACCACGCTAACTGTATAAGACGTCAAATTTGACGCCATATCCAGATCGATTTTATCGACTGTCGGTGCTGGCGCTGGTGTAGGTTGCGGTAGTTCCGGCTCAGAGCCGCCTCCCCCGCCACCACATGATAATAATAGCGTGCTTGCAAGAATGGCATATAAAGGAGTAGTGGCTATTTCCATTTCAAAAATCCTTTGTTTAAAATATAGTTTCTTATAATTTTTGTAATAGCTTAGCAGCGTCTTTTGCGAAGTAAGTTAAAATACCGTCGGCTCCAGCTCTTTTGAAGGCTAATAAAGACTCCAGAATAACTTCGTCTTTGTTCAACCATCCATTAGCGAAAGCGGCTTGATGCATGGCATATTCACCACTCACTTGGTAAGCGAATGTGGGAACCCCAAACTCTTCCTTACAACGAAATACAATATCCAAATACGGCATGCCTGGCTTTACCATAACCATATCGGCACCTTCGTTGATATCGAGTTCGATTTCTCTTAATGCTTCATCAGAATTGGCAGGATCCATTTGATAGTTTTTCTTGTTACCACCTTTAATGTTACCTGCAGAACCGACTGCATCGCGAAAAGGACCGTAGTAACTTGAGGCATATTTGGCAGAGTAAGCCATAATACTGGTGTTTTTAAACCCTTGTAACTCAAGCGCTTCACGTATCGCCCAAATACGCCCATCCATCATATCAGAAGGGGCTACGATGTCGGCTCCCGCTTCAGCGTGCGAAAGAGCCTGCTTAACAAGTACATCGGTGGTTTCGTCATTCATCACATAGCCGTGCTCATCGATCAAGCCATCTTGACCATGCACGGTGAATGGGTCCAAGGCCACATCAGTAATAACTGAAATATCCCTAAACTTTTCTTTTAGCGCACGCACAGCACGCTGAGCTAAGCCTTCAGGGTTAAATGCTTCACTTGCACACTCTGATTTTTTATCCGCAGGTGTAACTGGGAATAAAGCAAATACATGAACGCCAAGATCAACGAGCTCTTGAACTTCATCAAGTAGCTTATCAATGCTGAAACGAAATACATCAGGCATCGACTCAACCGCTTCAACTTGATCATTTCCTTCAAGAACAAACATAGGGTAAATTAGGTCATTTACCGTAAGTGTGGACTCACTTACTAACCGTCTAATTGAGGAGGTGTAACGTAATCTGCGAGGACGACTTAGGGGAAACTGTGACATATTATTCCTTTCTTCATATTAAAACTCAGCGGACATTACTTGGTTTCGTCCGGCCTCTTTTGCTTTGTATAATAACTTGTCGGCAAATGCATGAAGCATCTCAGCTTCTTCTTCAGAAGCGATTATGCGAGTTGACACGCCAATACTAACCGTAAATTTGATCGTTTCTTCTTCACAAGTAAGTTGACTGCTTTCCGTTGCTGAACGAAGGGTTTCCATTAAGGCTTCAGCTCCAGCCAAATCCGTATTAGGGAGGATAGCAACGAACTCTTCACCGCCATAACGACAAATGATATCGGATGGGCGTTTTATACATTGCTTCAAAATTTCTGCAAAATGTTTTAAAGCCTCATCGCCACACTGATGACCGTAATTATCATTCACCGATTTAAAGTGGTCAATATCAATCATCGCGATGGCTAAAGGAGTTTGCTCTCGGCGGCTTCGTCGAGCTTCTGCAATTACTCGCTTGTCGTACAAACGTCTATTAGCAACGCCAGTTAGCGCATCGATGGAAGACTTGCGCTCTAGCTCGTGATTAGCTTCATTTAATTCTCTCATCGCAATTTCTAGCTCGTAGTTTCTCTCATCAACTGCATATTCGAGCTTTTCTTTCGCTTCCAGTTGCAAGCGCAGTAACTCTTCGTTCGCTTGCATCGCCTTTTGCTTATTTTCTCTAGCATTATAGTGTGCACGTTTAGCATCTAATCGTTGCTGATTAAAATGCATAGCCAAACCTAAAGCCATAAAAAGAGTCTCAATAACTGCCCCAACCATAATTAAGTAGCTTGGGTCGATGTTCAAGCTGAGCAAACCGAGCACATCAGCTAAAATGAACAAGCCACTAAACAATATTGAACACCACGCAGCCGCGAGAAACCTTGCAACGAAACTCCCCCTGTAAGCGATATAAAGTGTTGAGGAAAACACTAAAAATATCGTGATTAAAATTAGCAATGCCAATATTGAAGATATCAAGCTAAATGGGAGAACAAAGATAAACACGATGTAAATAAGAATACTTATTCGAATCGCCTTAAACAGGATATGCAGTCGCTTAAAGTTGAGTCTAATTTCGAGCAAATTTGCTGTAAATGTGCTTGAAAAGAAGACAATTGATGAAGCAAAAAAGATTAATGAATACTGCTGAATAAAGATACTACCAGGCCATATAAAACGGTAGCCTAAACCTTGACTACTAGCTAAAGCCAGAGACAAACAAGCAATAAAGCCAGCAAATTGCAGTGTAATAATATTCCTAGATGTAACAAAGAGGAACAAGGATATGAGCGCCATCGCAGCCATAAAACCATAAAAGATCCCCATAAAGACTCTATGTGAGGCGATATACTGAATGTACTCCTCTTCCTCCCATAACTTTATCGGTACTTTAATCTCACCCTCGCTTTTAATACGCAAATACAGTGATGTGATATTACGACTTTCTGGCACAGGGAATATAAACTGATCGTGACGTATTTCGCGCTGAGAATATTTAAAGTTATCGCCGCTTTGAATGTGCTTTAGGATTTCACGCTCGTTGTTCTCTTCACTGACAAACCATACATCAACGAAATCAAGACTAGCAAAGGACACCTCGAGCAACCTGGCATCACTGCCTGAATTGACTGGAATCGGAGCCTTAAACCAATGAGCTCTGGGAGACAAAGCAAAATTACTATGTACTACAGGCGTCCACTCAGCACTAGGTAAGCGCATGACTTTTTCAATATCGTCATTTTCTGCTGATGCTTTATATAAACTAGCGGTGTCATTTATGAGAGGTGCTTCACCTTGACCTGCTGAACTTACTACTAAAATAAACAGGACAATACCGAGCAGAATAATGAGCAGCGTATGCCAAAAGCCGCTACTAGCCGAAGCATCCTCATCAATTGATTCAATGTCTTGGATATTGTCGTCAGTCATCAGAAACTTCCCGACTTAACTTGGTTGCGCCCAGATTTTTTGGCTTGATATAAGAGCTTATCAGCATAAGACAGCATCTTCTCAGCCTCTTCATCACTCCCAACCACACGGGATGTCACCCCGGCACTCACGGTAAACTGTATTTTGTGCCCGTGCGTTTCAACAACTAGTTTCTCAATTTCGAGCCTGAATCTCTCTAACAAATTCGTGGCTCCCTCAATAGTTGTATTTGGCAATAAAAGCACGAACTCCTCTCCACCATAACGTGACAATAAGTCGCCTGGACGCTGGATAATTTCTTTTAGTGTTTTGGAGAACTCTATGAGGCAATCGTCTCCGCATTGATGTCCATATTCATCATTCACCTTTTTAAAATGATCGATATCGAGTAATGCAATCGCTAGTGGCTGTTTTTCCCGTCTGCTTCTCGCTGCTTCGGTCACAATATTAGTTTCGAAAAAACGTCTATTTGTTAAACCCGTCAAAGTATCCGTTTCACTCATACTTTGTAGTTCTTCGTTTACTTTAGATAAGCCTGCGAGCGCTTCCTCAAATTCCTGCGTTCTAACTGACACTTGTTCTTCTAAATCAACTTGCGCCTGCTTTTGCACTGCTAACAATTCTTTCTGTGCTTGTATTGCCTTTTGTTCGTTTTGTGCTGACTCTATATGAGATTGCTTTGCTTCATTTCGCTGAACGCTATAGCTAGTAGCGACCGCCAAGGCAAGCAATAAGGTTTCGGTCATTGCACCCACCATCAGCAAATAACTTGAATCTATCGGAAAACTTATCCAATGGAAGTTGTCAGCCGAAGCGCTTAGGCCGGAAATCAACAAGACAATCCAAGCCGCACAAAAGAACTTAGCAATGGCGCTTCCTTTGAGCGCTAGGCTTACACTCACCACAAATATTGCTGGAATCGATAACAGCAGCAGCACGAGCAAAAGCTTAATCATGATGACATAGGGCACAATAAATGAGGCAATACAAGCGACAATAAAAACAATCGAAAAAATGTTAAATGTGATTTGATACTTGGGATTGTGCTTTTTTAACTCTAGGATATGAGAAGAAAAGACAAGAATAAAACTCATTGTCATGAACGCAAAAATAGCGGGCGTCCTTTCTTGTAGCCAAGCACTTTCTGGCCATATAAAGCGATAGCCAAGGCCATGAATAGACGCAATTAATAATGCAAACGAAATGACATATCCAGCATAAGTAATAAAAGTAAGGTTTCGAGCCGAAATATACAAAAAGATATTAATGATAGCCATCGCCAACATATAACCAAAAAACAACCCCATAAACATGCGATGTGATGCGGTATGAACAATGTAGTCTTTCTTAAACCAGAGCTTTAAGGGCGCTTTAACTGGCCCATTTGATTGCACTCGAAGTAATAATTGAACACCCATTAACTCATTTGGTAGGGGAATTAAAAATTTGTCATGAATAATCGGCCTTTGGGAGAAAGCCAAACTATCCCCAAGTTCATATTGCTCTAGTATTTGGTAATTGTTGTCCTCGCCTTTCTTTCGCAGCCACAGCTGAATACTATCCAGCATCGCATAATCAATTTCTAGTATTTGATTTTTTTCGACAGTAGAAAAATCGACTTTCAGCCACTGAGGGAATGGTGTTAAACCAAAGTTTTGAGAATCATTCTCAGCCCACGCGTCTTGATCTACTTGATCAATGCTCGCGATGCTAAGCTTTTTAGTTGTATCTTCGTGATGGTAAATCTTTTGCTTTAGCGAGTGCTTTTCAATGTTCTGCCCTAATGACGTTACCATAAACAGCATGACTAAAGTAAAGCCCGCAACTAAGACAGCAAGCCAAAGTGAATTGTTTGCAGGTTTAGATTCAGGATTAGTCATAAGTCACTAATTGCCCGAATACTCTCTGCGCATTTTCAACTGACGCATTTGCAAGTTTCTTAATCTCTAAACCCTTTAATGAAGCGACTTTTTCTGCAACGTGAGGTAAAAAGCAAGGTTCATTATTCTTTGCTCTTGGTTTCACATTTTTAGGGAACAGATAAGGAGCGTCCGTTTCAAGTAGCAATCTTTCAAGGGGGAGGCTCTTCACAGCCTCTTGCAAGTCACTTCCGCGCTTGTCATCACAAACCCAGCCGGTAATGCCAATATAGCAACCAAGCTCGAGGTATGCTTCCATTTGCGCTTTGGAGCCGGTAAAACAATGCACGATAGCATTAGGAATAGAAGGTAAGTATTTCTTTAACAAGCGAATTTGATCTTCAAAGGCATCGCGCTCGTGAAGGTAAACCGGCTTCTTTAAATCAGCCGCGCAATTTAGTTGTGCCTCAAAGGCTTTAAGTTGGTTTTCTTTAGTTGAAAAGTTTCGATTGAAATCTAAACCACACTCTCCGAAGGCAACCATATTGGCATCGGATGAGAGTTGGTGTAACTGTGGAATAAAATCATCTGAAAAGCCATCCGCATTATGAGGGTGAACCCCAGCGGTAAAAACAAGTTGTTGATAACCGGCGCTCTCGTTGTGCTTACTAACAAGGTTTTGCGCCGCAAGCGATTCTTCAAGAGTAGAACTAATCACACACATTTGCTTAACCGATTGCTGCGAAGCTCGGTTAATGACATCGAGCGCCGTAAATCGTCTATCCAACAAATTAACGCCGACGTCAAACCATTGCATTACTTAACTCTCTTCACTCGTACGCTGCCGGTGCCTTCAACTTTTGATAAGTAGAATGCACTAAATGCACCATCTTTGATTTCTACTTCGTCACCTTCGCTTACACGAAGTTGCTTTGACGTTTTGTTTTCCCAGACTTGACCATTAGTAAAATAGAACCGCTGTTGTTTTCTCAGCGTTAAGCTTACTTTTTCAATCGTGAAAGTAACAACTTCTAACTCTATGTCCGTGTCTTTTTCTGTTTTCAGATGTTCTGCACCAAATTTTTGAACCGCTTCTTTCGGAGCGACTTTTGTTTCAACTGGTTCTGACCTTGCTTCAGCACTTGTAGACTCTACAATTTGAGTAGCAACTGGTGGTAAAGGCTGTGGCGATAAAGGCTGTGGCGGTGAAGGCTGTGGCGATAAAGGCTGTGGCGATAAAGGCGGAGCCTGCGGTGGCGTAGGATTCTTTTCGAAAGGCATTGGCCTTTTTTGTGGATCTTTTGCTCCAAGCTTGAAAATAGCATCGAAACAACTCAAACGCGCTTTGTCATTAGCAATATCTGCACATTTCTTTGCTTGGTTTACAATATTCTGATTAGCTAGTTCTGGGTGCAACGAAGTAGCGCCTTGCAATGCAAAGACTAAGGATACTGCATTAAAAACGGCTGTGATCATTATGGCTTCGCCTCGTTTTGTGATTTACTTGTATCTTGTTCATTTTTCTTATGAATCGAGTTCTCTTCATCCCGCTTTTCATCTCGCTCGTCATCTGAGTCTCTGTTATCGCTATCTTCTTCTCGTCTTGCATTTTTGGTATACCAACTACCTACAACAACACCGACCTCAAATAAGAACCACATCGGGATAGCTAGCAAGACTTGTGAAATAACATCAGGGGGCGTTAATAACATACCCACAACAAATGCTGCGACAATGACATGAGAGCGTTTTTTGCGAAGTTTCTCAGGCGTAGTAATGCCTGTCCAACACATCAAAATAATGGCAACCGGAATTTCAAACGCGACACCAAAAGCAAAGAATATTTTTAAGACAAAACTGAGATATTCTGAAATATCCGGCGCTACAAGCACATCGTCGGGAGCAACCGCATTGAAAAAGCTAAATGCAAGCGGGAACACAACGAAATAGGCAAAGGCCATTCCGCTATAAAATAATAAGGTACTTGAGAGCAGTAGTGGTGCTACTAATTTCTTTTCGTTGCGATAAAGCCCTGGCGCTATAAAACCCCAAATTTGATAAAGCACATAGGGAATGGCGATGAAGAAGGACAATACCATTGTGAGCTTGAAAGGGGCGAAAAATGGTGAGGCTACGCCCGTTGCAATCATTGACGCACCTTCAGGCATGGTGGCAATAAGGGGTGCAGCCAATAAGGTGTAAAGGTCTTGAGCCCAATAGGCTAAGGCCATAAAAATAATAAGAACAGAAACCAGTGCTTTGAGTACGCGGCTGCGTAATTCGATTAGGTGACCTATAAAACTACTTTGCGTCGTCATCTTTCTTTTTCTTATATGGTTCTTGAACAGACATTGCTGCTTGTTTTAATTCTTCAACACTCTGCGCAACTTCTGGGCTGACATTATCTAAGCCCATTTTCTCTGCTTTTTTCAGATCTTCGTGTAGCTCATGCACGCGCAGTTGTTCTTCAATCTCAGTTTTGAAACCTGAAGCCATGTTTTTCACACTTCGTACAGTTTTTACTGTTGAACGTATAGCACCCGGCAGGCGCTCAGGCCCTAAAATAATGAGTGCGACGATGCCTACAATGAAGAGTTCCCAAAAACTAATATCGAACATGGTCTACTCTTTGGTAGTTGTCTTTGTTTCGGCTGATTCTACTGTACTTTTTGCCGTGCTTTTTACTTTACTGTCACTTGCACTTGTTTTCTCGCTTGCAGTTTGATCTTCAACTGATTCGAAATCGGCGTCAGTTTTATCAGCTTCTTTTTTATCTGCATTAGTTTCATCTTCACTCAAAGCTTTCTTAAAACCTTTAAGAGCTGAACCTAGGTCGCCACCAACATTGCGTAACTTCTTTGTACCAAATAGTAAAATAACTATTAACAGTACAATCACAACATTCCAAATATTAAAACCCATTTGCAAATCTCCATTGTTAAAATTTCATTTTTTTTGCTACCGTCTATACCCTATAAATGCTTAATTAATAGCACTTAAATTAACGATGCAAATCAGGCGCATTAAATGCATTATACGTTGCTTTTAACAAATATCACTGGCTTTCATTAACTTGTTTTTATACTTATGTTTCCGAGGCAATCGATTGGACTTATTTCCTAGCAGATATTGGCGTGGTGACTTAGTGTGAAACGCCGCTCATCACCAACAAAAACCGGTACTCAGTACGCTACCGCTACCTGTTGGTGTGGGTTTCTTTTATGCCTAATATTCTCTACGGATGTATACGCAATTTCAGCAAATAACGATGAATCAGTTCCTATAAAAACCTTTTCACAACAATTAGAACAATCTGAAACGCCCCTCAGCAATTCCAAACAGGCTGAATCAAAAGAAAAAGCCGAGAAGAAAAAACAAGTAGAATTCGATTACTGCAGCGCGCAACCGTGGTTAGATGATTGGTATTGCCACTTAAATTACGGTGTCGAAGCATCGGTTGTTGAGGTTAATCGTTGGTTTGTTGCCGACTCCGCAATTAAACCCAAGCCAGCACAAGCGTCCGGTAAGTTAAGGTTTGGGTGGGAACCTCGCAGTGGGCATTTAAGTCAATTTGATTTTCGTTTCAAAATACGTGTCAAACTGCCTGCACTCGAAGACAAAGTGGAGTTATTGTTGTCCGATGATGAAGAAGATGTGAACCAACAAGCGGTTAAAGCCGCACGCAGCCAGCAATTAGGTAGCAATGATCAAGCCACAGTTGCCTTGCAGTTCAAAGACAAGCCCGATTCGAAGCTCGCTTATCGCATTGGATTAGGTCGTGGTTCGCAAGTATACACTCGAGCTCGTTATAGCAATGGCTTTAGAATAAATGAAAAAAACAACCTTAAGTACTTTGCTGAAGTCAATTACTACACCGATGATCAACTTGGTGTTGAATCTCGCATTTCATTCAGTCATACAATATCATCAAATCGAGCCATCGAGTTTGAAAACACGTTTCGCTATCGTGATAAAACGGAAGATTTGTTCTGGCGTCATAAGTTTCAGTACTTATATCTGAAAGATAGCAAAAGCAGTTATTTGTTTACTGCGATGGTGGACGGTTTGAACAAGCCTTCTTACAAAGAAGAGCAAGTACTTCTGAGCATGAGATACAAAAGAAATGTGTTACGTTCGTGGCTATTTGTGGAGGTAGAACCTTTTGTACTTTGGTTACGTGAAGAGAATTTCAGGACTTCTGTTGGTATCGCAATTAGAGCTGAGGTGCATTTCCCTAGTTATTAAACCTATAGAAAACCAGCACTTCCGAGCCGGTTTATCTATTTTTTAGCGCGGATCTGTTTGTTTCGCTTCAGCTTTTTCAAGAGTGGATTGATGAAAAGTGACCAGCGACGATAGTGTAGAAAAATCGTAGCGCTCACGAAATGCGACCCAATCAAGCAAACAAAACAAGCTAATGCTTGCATAGTTCCATTCAGTAAATGCACCTTTCTCAGCAGCTTTATTGAGTTCGGTAAAAATCACATCAGCACGCTCTCTTTGCAAGCGGAAGTAAAGCTTATCTGCACTGGTATCTATATCGGAGCGTGATAATAAGAAGATTTGAACTAATGAATCGTTCACTGAATCAATCAGTGTAAGTAAATTGATTTGCTCCCAACTTAGCTCGGGCTTATTAAGTTTTTTATTGAGATAGCGGTAGATAGCACCAGAATCAAAAATGGTTCGCTCACCATCTTCGAGCATTGGTACTTTTAAAGTTGGGTTGGTTTTGACTAATCGTGATCTGTCTGCGCTGTTGAATATATCAACTTGCTCAAAGCCATGTTCGATATCGGTCATCCACATCCGCAGACGACGTACATAAGGTGATGTAGTAGAACCGATTAGTTTCATAGTTTTCTCATTTAGCGTTAAGTGAATTAAATACTAAAACTAGCACCGCAGCCACAAGTAGTAGATGCATTAGGGTTATTTACAAAGAAGCGTGAGCCTTCCAAGCCTTCAGTGTAGTCAACTGTGCCGCCGACAAGATACTGCAAACTCATTGGATCTATTACCAAGGTGACGCTCTCTTTTTCAATCGTCATATCGCCTTCGTTTACTTTTTCGTCGAAAGTAAAGCCATACTGAAATCCAGAACAACCGCCACCAGTTACGTAAACTCGCAGTTTTAATTCAGGATTTTCTTCCTCAACAATTAAGGTTTTCACTTTTTTTGCCGCAGCTTCAGAAAACTCAATTGGCAATGCCATTTCTTCAGACATAATATTCCTCTAATAAAAGCGTTTGTGGCTCAAAAATAATGGGGGCGAATTATCTAATACCTGAGTAGTTTAATCAAGTATTCAATCTGCTTCACTGAAAGCGTCAGCCCATTGGACAGTGCGAGCATACGAGCCTCGTTTTCTTTTAAATTTGTAGACGTCTGTTTTAATTTCAATTTGTTCTGGAATAAAGTCTTCTGGCAAGGTCACTCGCAATTCAAGTACTTGGAAATATTTAAATGAAAAAGCCATTTTATCTTGCTGATTATCCAATAACTCTTTGACATCGTACTCAATTGGCACGGTATTTTGACTGCCTTGCAATTTAACCTTCAAGGTTCCTTTAATAATCGATTTAATATTTTCTCGCTGTAACATCATGATCGAAATTGCATAGTTATTTTTGCTTGCTGTTGAAATAACTTCAACACTTTCAACGACAAAGCCATCTTGTGTTAACTCGGGCGCCATCACCTTCTGATAAAAGCTTATTTGCTCTCTTAACTCAGCTTCTCGGCGCATATATTCTTTGTAGGTTAGCTGTGCTTGCTCATTCGCAATGCTTGCCACTTCTAACTCTACTTTCTTTACGTTCAACTCGGAGTTTAAGACCTGATTCTCTCGCGTTAAGTTGTCAATACTGCTTTGCATTACGTCAATTTTAGCCAACAAAAGATGGTTTTTTTTATCCGCATATTCGTGACCCGCATAAAATAGGCAAGCAAGTACAAAAATCATGGCTAGATAATATCTAAGGAAACCAAGTTGCCCGCGCAGCTCTTTTAAATTCAATGAATTCTCCATTGTTCAGATCATAGTTACTGATAAATAAGCGATATTTGAGCTAGTTACGACCAAACACCAATGGTAAGGGGGGGCTCAAAACGCTATGATAGACCTAATCCTAATTAGTATAAACCTAAACTCGACATGTTTTTGCACTCACTGAGACGGGAAGTCTCTCACCCACGTACTTCAGTTCAATTATGCTTGTTAGGCATCGTTGCAGGCGTGTGTGCCGCCAGTGTTATTATTGTGTTCAGATTAGCATTTGAATCTATTCAAAAATTGTTATTAGGTGGTGTAGCCCAGTACGGCGCAATTGACAGTATTTATATACTTCTGCTGCCTATATCGGCGATCATATGCGTTATTCTAGTTGCCAAGATGACCGGTTTTAAACATTACCGAATGGGCATACCCTTTGTAATTCATCGTATCAAGACGCGTTATGGTCACATCCCACTTCGAACTTCCATTAATCAGTTTTTTGGCGGAGTGTTTTCGTTGGCTGGTGGCTTTGTGGTCGGCAAAGAAGGTCCGACGGTGCATCTAGCAGCAGCGGGCAGTCACTTTCTTGGCCAATGGTTTAGGCTGCCTTTTAATAGTTTAAGAATTCTAACAGGCTGTGGCATCGCTGCTGGGGTCTCAGCAGCATTCAATACGCCATTTGCCGCAGTTATCTTCGTGATGGAAGTCGTTTTACGTCAATATCGAGTGCATGTATTTATTCCAGTGATGCTAGCGGCAGCTTGTGGCTCAGTCCTAACCCGCATTGTCTTTGGTGATGAGAATGAACTTACTTTCTTAAACTTTCATTCACTTGAAAATGAACTGCTACCCTATCTCGTTTTATGCGGCATTGCGCTTGGTTTATTAGCAGCACTGTTCAATAAACAATTGATGCTTGTACTGAAGATGTTTCGTCACGTTAATATGATTTTCCGTTTGTTACTCGCCGGTTTAATTACTGGGGTAGTTGGTTACTTCATGCCACAAGCCTTAGGTGCTGAATTTGTGGCTATGGAAACGCTATTGGGCAGCGATCCACAGTTGAGTTTCTTGCTATTGATATTCACCTTAAAATTTATACTCGCGGTTGTTGCGATTGGCTTGGGAGTGCCGGGTGGTATTATAGGTGCAGTAATGGTCATTGGGATGCTGGCAGGCGTGATTTTGTTGCAGCCTCTTTATAGCATTAGTGGTGAAAGTGAAATGACCTCGACTTTTGCCCTGTTGGGTTTAGCGGGTATGTTAGCCGCTGTTTTGCACGCTCCTATGGCTGCATTGTCGGCAGTGATGGAGCTATCCGCAAGCTCACAAGTAATATTGCCGGCGATTATTGTCATTGTCTGCGCATATGTCACTAGTAAACAATTATGTAAAAACCGTTCGATTTTTATTCAGCAATTAGAATTTCAAAACCTGCCTTACACGACATCTTCTATTCGAGATGTACTGCAAGAAACCGGTGTCATGGCGATAATGCAAAGTCAGTTTAAACATTTTATTGATGCCCCAAAAGAAGCGCTTCATAAATATTTGCAAGCAAATCCTGGAGACGTTGTGGTGCAAGAACAAGTATTTGAACTTGACCGACAATATCAAATTGTATCAATGGACATTAGTTTACAAGATGGCGGTCTGCCTATTACTATCCATCAAATGGAAGGTTTAAGCGACCAGTCTACTATGGCTGAAGTATATGAAACATTGCATAAACAAAGGCAAGGTGCAGTATACATTTATGAAGAACTGTATATGAACGATCATATCTTTGAACATGGTAAGCCCAAGATAGTCGGCATTATTACGTGGAATATGTTGCACAGCTACTTATTTAGACAGCAACATTAAGAACAATAAAATCAATAAAGGTACCTAAATGAATATACTGTGGCTAAAAGCCTTCCATGTATTTTTTATGATCGCGTGGATGGCTGGGATTTTCTACTTACCGCGACTATTTGTATATCACGCTGAAACTAAGCATCAGGAAACCAAAGATCAATTCAAGATCATGGAAAGACGATTGTGGTTTTTTGTTACGCCTTTCGCCGTTCTTACTCTTATTCTGGGTGTTTTGATCATGTACGAATATGGGCTAGGTTGGTTGAAAGCTTCAGCTTGGCTGCATGCGAAACTTACCATTGTCGCGCTTTTTTATGTTTATCATTTCTATCTTTATCACCTGCTGAAGAAATTTGCTGCCGATGAAAACACTAAAAGCCCACGCTTTTATAGAATGATCAATGAGCTTCCAGTGCTGGCTTTACTCGCCATTGTCATACTCGCGATAATAAAACCGTTTTAAGGTTTTTGTACAAAAGTCTCAAACTGATTAGGTAAATAACTCGCGAGTTCGCCTGATATAGACACGTAGGTTTCGAGTGTATCATGCAAAGATTGTGCAATTAGCGGTAGTTTTTCCGTGAAGTCCTCTTGCCCTCTTTCTCTTGCTTGTTCGATTGCTAAGTTTACATCGGCAAAGGTGCTAAACATGCCCAAGCTATGCTTTAGTTTTTTGGCCAAGATTGGGGCTTGCTCAGGGTTAGCCGCTTGCATTAACTTCCAGGCATTTTGCCAAACCTTTTCCATACTGGAATGTGCTGTAAGGAGCCCTTGCATCCATTGTGAAAGTGCTGAATCAGGACCCCAACTTTCACGATCGTCCTCTAAAACACAGTAATCAGGCAACACTTGTTTGTTTTCTTTCATTAGTTGTAAGCAATATTTAAAATAATCAAAAAGGGCATCAGTAATGGCATCTGCTTGTTTCTTGTTTTTCATTTGCCCTTGATGCTGAATGGCCCAAGGTAGCCAAACATCTGGCATCGGTATTTCTGGTGAAACACCGGCACCAAACATGGCACCTTCTACATAGTAGCGTGAATGCAATATAGCTGCATTTTCTGGCTTTTGATAAATTTGCAGTAAATTCATGAGTAATTAAAAGACTTAAATTTGCGAATTCGAACGATGCAGTAGATGATAGTGGGTATTCCAAGCGAATAACAACTATAAAAATAGGTTTTGGGGAAAATAGCTTATGAAATCAGGAGCAACGGGACTCATCATAGCGGCTGCCTTTATCGGGCCAGGCACAGTAACAACCGCATCGATGGCGGGTGCGAGTTTAGGCTATGGCTTAGTGTGGGCTTTATGTTTTTCGATCTTTGCTACCTATATATTGCAAGAGATGGCATCTCGACTTGGTCTAGTCACAGGGCAAGGATTGTCCGAAGCTATTGTTAATATTAGTCCGAATAAACTATTTAGATGGTTGAGCATTATTTTAGTCTGTGCCGCTATAGGTGTAGGTAACGCAGCTTATGAGGGCGGAAATTTAACCGGTGCTGCACTGGGTTTATCCAATGTATTGCCTGGGTCTATTAGCGTATGGGCACTAATCTTAGGCGGTATAGCGTTTGCCTTATTAATTAGCAATAGATACCACTTAGTAGAAAAAGTACTTATCGGACTTGTAGCCTTGATGAGCATCGTTTTCATTTCAATTATGTTCATAGCCGGTATTAACACCTCAGCGCTAATGGATGGGCTGACACAAATTGGCTTATCTAATACTTCCTTACTACTGGCCATCATTGGCACCACTATCGTGCCATACAACTTATTCCTGCACGCTGGCTTAAGTGCCAAACAATCGCTAGATATGAAGCTTTCGGAGTCAGATATTGCTTCACAATTGCCGGCACACAAGAAACAATTGTTTTCATCTATTGGCCTAGGTGGTCTAGTGACTTTCGCGGTGATGTCGTGCGCCGCTAACGCATTTTACCTAAGTGATAATGTTCTTTCTCCGGGCAATATTGCATCGCAACTCGAACCCATCTTAGGTGATTACGCGAATTTATTCTTTGCCCTAGGCCTTTTCTCTGCTGGACTAACAAGCGCGATTACCGCGCCCTTGGCGGCGGGTTATGCGATTTGTGGATTATTTGGTTGGCAAGCAAATTTAGCGGCAAGAGGCTTCAAGTCTGTTTGCATCATCATTTTAGTGTTCGGCGTATTAGTGGCGACATCAGGCTTTAAGCCTTTGGCTATCATCGTTCTAGCACAAGCTTCGAATGCATTATTATTGCCAATCTCAGTCTTGTTTTTACTCTACGTGATGAATCAGAAAGCCATCATGAAATCACAAACTAATACTTACCTAAGTAACAGCTTAGCGGGCCTCATTCTGTTAGTGATTATGGTACTGGGTGGGAATAAACTAATCGGCTTGTTATTTTAACCAGCTTTTAGGGTTAAGCGCTTTACCTTTGTGGCGGATCTCAAAGTATAGTCCAGGGCTAACTTGACCGCCGCTGCTCCCTACTAAGCCAATGGTTTCGCCCTGCAAAACGGGATCACCCGCTTGTTTAAGTAAAGCCTGATTACGACCATATACGCTCATGTATCCTTCCCCGTGGTCAACAATAGTAACCAAACCAAAGCCTTTCAACCAATCTGCATAGAGCACTTTTCCGTCTTGCACTGCGCGCACTGGAGAGCCTTCACTGCTATTGATGACAATGCCTTTCCAACGCACTTGACCTTGCCTTCTTTTGCCAAATAACTGTTGGATCTTGCCAGTTGCCGGGCGAGTCAACTTGCCTTTCGATTGCGCTAAGCCCTGCAAAACAGGGTCTTCATCTTTTCTTCTATTCCTAGCGTCAATTTCAGCCTTTTCAATCGCAGTCATGAGCGAGCGCTCTTCTTGCTGAAGTTGCGCAACTCTTGCGGTATCAGACTCAATTTGCTTATCTAATTGTTTCAACTTCTTGTGCCGTGAAGATTGTTGCTCGCGGAGCTGACTACTTTGTTGTTTCTGGGTGACTAGGAAGCCTTCTAAACGTTGTGATTTCTCGACCAATTTAACATTTAGTTGTTCAAGTTCGACCACAAGCGCTCGAAATTTGCCAATTTCTTGCTGACGGGCTTTGTTCAGATATTGGTAATAGGTAAGCGTTCGCTCGAAACGACCTGCATCGTCTTGATTGAAAAACATTTTGGCAAAGTCGTAGTTACCCGCCATGAAAGCGGACTTAAGCTGTCCAGCCAGATATTTTTGTTGCTCTGCGATAACCTGCGTCACACGCTTCTTTTCTGTTTCAAGTTCCGCTTTTTCGCTGCGAACTATCTTCAATGATTGATCAGTTTGATTTAATTGCGTGGCCGTTTTTGCAATTTCTAGCTCGGCTAACTTCAATTCTTGTTGTAAGCGCTCAGATGATTTTAGCTTCTTTTCCAACTGCGCTTGAGTTTGCTTTATCTTCTCTTGGATGGTCGCAAGATCACTATTTTGCGCCAGTATTTGCTGACTGAGCGAAAAAAGCCCGAATGCTAATGAGCATGCGCAAAGGCGATACTTTAGGGATTTTCCGCTCAATGTCATTATGCTACCTTTTGTACTTATATCAGCTTTATTTCAAAGTCATGATGGTTTTACCCGTCATTTCTGCTGGTTGTTGCATTCCCATTAAATGCAGCATGGTAGGTGCAACATCACTAAGTGTACCACCACTTCTAGGTGTCGCCTCACGCCCAAAGTAAATAAATGGCACAGGCTCGCTAGTATGCGCTGTATGCGAAACACCAGTATTAGGATTGACCATTTGCTCTGCGTTACCGTGATCGGCTGTAATTAAACATTCACCTCCCACTTCTTTTAAGGCTTCAATAACTCGACCAATGCAATGGTCTACGGCTTCACATGCTTTAATCGCAGCATCCAAATTGCCCGTATGACCAACCATATCGCCATTAGGATAATTACAAATAATGGCATCGAATTCTCTCGATTTTATTGCTTTTACCAATTCATCAGTCAGTAGCTCTGAATTCATTTCTGGTTGCAAATCGTAAGTGGCAACATCCGGTGAAGGAATGAGAATGCGCTTTTCACCAACATATTCATCTTCTTTACCACCGCTGTAGAAAAACGTTACGTGTGCAAACTTTTCAGTTTCACTGATACGCAACTGAGTTTTATCGTTATTCGACAACCACTCGCCCATTACATTCACTAGAGGTTCTGGTGGATAGGCACATGGCACATGCAAGGTTGATTCATACTCAGTTAACATCATGAACTCAATGTTAGGTACTTTACTGCGAGTAAAGCCGTCAAAGTCCTCATCAACTAAAGCGTGAGACATTGCTCTTGCGCGATCCGCTCTAAAATTCATGAATAAAATCGCGTCGCCATCCTGTACGCCTTCATAACCTTTCACTAGCGAAGCTGTCACGAATTCATCATTTTCATCTCTAGCATAAGCGGCATCCAAAGCTTCGGTAGCAGAGTCAAATTCGAACTGCGCTTCGGCTGACACAATCAAATCATACGCTTTTTGAACGCGGTCCCATCGGCTGTCTCGATCCATGGCAAAATAACGGCCAACAATACTAGCGACTTGGCCCACACCAAGCTCTGCAAAAACTTTTTCAGCAGCTTCAATTGATGAACTAGCACTTCTAGGTGGTGTATCACGACCATCAGTAAAGCCGTGCAGGAATATTTTCTTAACGCCTTTTTCTGCCGCAAGCTTTGCCGCAGCAAATAGATGATCTTCGTGCGAATGCACTCCACCAGGTGATAACAGGCCCATGATATGAACTGCTTTACCTGCTGCCACAGCTTTATCAATTGCAGCAACAATTACCGAGTTGTGTTTAAAACTACCGTCGCTAATTGCTTTCGTAATTTTGGTGAAATCTTGATAGACAACCCGTCCAGCGCCTAAGTTAACATGCCCTACTTCGGAGTTACCCATTTGTCCATCAGGTAATCCAACATCGAGGCCAGAGCCAGAAATTAACGTACTTGGCTTGTTAGCAAATAAATCATCTAAAACTGGCGTATTCGCTAATGCAATTGCATTGTTGGTGGTTTCTTCACGATATCCCCAACCGTCCAGAATAATGAGCGCTAATGGTGTTTTCTTTTGTGACATAATTTACCTTGAAAAATAATTTACCTTGAAAATAAGTGTTCATGAAAGCAACTGATCTTATAAGTATCTGACCTTAAAATTAATTAGTCGTAAAATTAATTGGTCTTGAAACTAACTGCCTTGAAATTAGGTACATGGAAAAATTGATAGTTCGTGCTGTAAAGTTAGCAATAAAACGCGGTGTTATAAACTGTTTCTGTTGTTTTTTAAGCGCAATAGCTTGAATCTTTTTTCATATCTTAGAATTTTGTTGCTTAAAAACCGTTCTTATTAACACACTTAGCTATTTCAAATGGAAAAGAATTGAACATGAAACCGCATAAATGCTGGTTTCTGTCCTTTTTTTCTATATACTTTGCCAACTTCGAACAGTAATAGGATCTCAGAGTTTTTTATGGACCAAATAATAGAGTTTGCTACCAGTACACAGTTAGTTTCAATCTTATCGATTGCTTGGGTGGCGCTAGTCGTACTTATCATTTATTCCTATGTTGGTTCGGCATTGTCACCAATTAAAGAACTTTCGACTCATGAAGCTACTTTGCTAATGAATAAAGAAGACGCCGTTATCCTAGATATTCGTGCGCCAAATGAATTCAAAGCAGGTCATATTTTAGGCTCTAGGCAGTTAAAAGCCGACGAGTTAAAAGAAGCAAATTTCACAAAGCTTGAAAAATCAAAAGATAAACCCATTATCGTAGTATGCGCTATGGGAATATCAGCGAAGAAAACAGCGTCACAACTGTTAAAAGCAGGCTTTGAAAAAGTCACAGTATTGAAAGGTGGCATGAATGCATGGCAATCAGCTAGCCTTCCTGTCGCAAAATAAGAGAATCATATTACATGCAAAAAGTAGAGTTATACACTAAAGGGTATTGTCCATATTGCGCTCGCGCAAAATCCCTTTTAACGGATAAAGGTGTGACATTCACCGATATTGAAATTGATAAAAACCCAGAGCTGCGCCCGACGATGATCGAACGAGCAAATGGTCGCACAACGGTTCCGCAAATTTTTATTGGCGAAACACACGTTGGCGGATGCGATGATTTATTCGCATTAGAATCGGCAGGTAAACTAGACGCTTTATTGCAAGGCTAGCTAATAGTGAGCATTTGCTCACCTAGCGCCAAGTAAAGTAGTATAAAAGCTTATGTACTCATAGGCTTTTTCATTTTTAAACATAATAACGATAAGAAATATCGATAGGAACTATTCATGGCTGAAGAAAACAACACACCAGCAGCATCACCAGAGCAGGCTCAACAAGGCGCTCAATTTAGCGTTCAAAGAATTTATACAAAAGATATCTCGTTTGAAACACCAAACAGCCCGAATATTTTTCAAAAAGAATGGAAGCCAGAAGTAAAACTCGATATCGATACTCGCACTAACGAAATTGAAGCAAACCTTTACGAAGTTATTTTATCAGTAACCGTCACTGCGACTCTTGGTGAAGAAACCGCATTTTTATGTGAAGTTCAACAAGCTGGTATTTTTGCAATTGGCGAAATGCCAGATCAAAACAAAGCTCACACATTAGGCTCGTTCTGTCCGAATATGCTTTTCCCATATGCACGTGAAGCTGTTTCAAATCTTGTTAACCGTGGCACATTCCCACCGCTTAACTTAGCACCAGTTAATTTTGATGCTATTTTTGCTGCCTACATGCAAAAACGTGCAGAACAAGGTGGCGCGGCTGATGCTCCACAGCAACTTGATTCTTAAGTACTAGTGAACATCTAAATGGATACTACCTTCGAGTCGAGCGTTGCCGTCATCGGTGCAGGCTCATATGGCACAGCACTGGCATTTGTATTGGCAAGAAATGGTAATCCAACGATATTGTGGGGGCGTGATAAAAAGCACGTCGCTGCAATGCGTGAAACTCGCAGTAATAATAAATACCTCCCAAACTCAACATTTCCTGAAGCACTGAATCTTTCAGATAATCTGCAGGAAACCATTGAGAGCGCTAAAGACATTCTTGTTGTTGTGCCGAGCCACGCCTTCAAGGAAAATTTAGAAGCAATCAAACCTTACTTGAACAAACAACATCGATTGATTTGGGCAACTAAAGGTTTAGAGCCTGGCACAGGGAGAGTTTTACAAGAAGTTGCTTTAGAGGTTCTTGGCGAAGAGATCCCTTTCGCTGTTGTTTCCGGCCCTACTTTTGCCAAAGAAATGGTGGCTGGTTTGCCCACGGCAATTACCTTGTCATGCACCGACAATGAACTATGCGACTCATTTTCTCAAAAGTTACATTGCTCCAAAGGTTTTAGAGTTTATAAAAACGACGACTTAATTGGTGTTCAATTAGGTGGTGCAGTAAAAAATGTCATCGCTATTGGCGCTGGATTAGCTGATGGACTTGGATTTGGTGCAAATGCCCGTACTGCGCTTATTACCAGAGGGCTTGCTGAAATGAGTCGTCTTGGTTTAGCCATTGGCGCAAAGCAAGAAACATTCATGGGCATGGCCGGTTTGGGTGATTTAGTGCTTACTTGTACCGATAATCAATCAAGAAATCGACGCTTTGGTTTGGCTTTGGGAGAAGGTTTGAGCGTAGAAGATGCGATCGAAAGTATCGGTCAAGTGGTAGAGGGTTATCGCAATACAGACGAAGTAAGATTATTATCTCAAGCGAATAACATCGAAATGCCTATTTGCGAACAGATATATCAAGTGCTGTACCAAGGTAAATCAGCAAAAGAAGCAGCGATATCTCTGCTAAGCCGCGAACAAACCCAAGAATAATTCATACCTTTTTATATCATCATAGGTAAGCCACTCCATGTTTCATATAGCGCTTTACGAACCCCAGATTGCTCCAAACACAGGGAATGCCATACGATTGTGCTCAAACAATGGATGTCACCTACATCTGATTGAACCACTTGGGTTTAGTATGGAAGAGAAGCAATTGAGAAGGGCTTCGCTAGACTATAGAGATCTTGCCAACGTCACGATTCATAAAAACTATGATGCCTTCATAGAAGCAATGGGACAGCGAAGAATATTTGCTTTGACTACGAAAGGCTCAATTCCGCATGATGAACCGACATATCAAGAAGGCGATGTGCTTTTGTTTGGATCTGAAACTTCAGGTTTACCCGATGAAATTCGCAATGCTTTCGCGCCAGGTCAACGCATCCGCATTCCAATGCTAGCGAATGCTCGTAGCCTCAATCTTTCAAACTCAATCGCCATCGTAAGTTACGAAGCGTGGAGACAATTGGGGTTTAGCATGCCGTCTTCATCAGGGAATTGAAAAGTAGTTTAATATCTTAGTTAGACTTGGTGTTCTGAACTTATCTTTTTCGAAAAAGAGCTCATGCAGTGCTTCCGGAACGAGTGTCGATTCGCAATGAGGTAGATCTTCAATAACTTGTTCGATATCTTCATTTGCAACAACAGTGTCCGCTCCTGAATATAAGATCATACAAGGTAGTTTGATTTGCTTTGCATCGCGTCGAATCTCTTTCATAGCGACAAGTGACGCATGAATCCACTCAAAGGTGACACCACCTAGCTGCAATTGAGGCTGCTCAGAATAGGTCTTCCGAAAGATTTCGTAGCGCACTTTACTGCTCATCAAACGGTTCTTGTAAAACGCGGTTGGACTATAGTCACCTTGCCCAAAGAAATAACTACAAGTCTTGCCCTTAATGCGATTAAACAGCACACCCACCTTCACTACAATGTTAGCAATCCATGGTGGAAGTGGTGGCGTAATACCAAACATCGGAGAGCAAAAAACGGCTTTCGAAAACAATTCTGGTCTCGCCTTTACAAGCAAAATTCCAATTGCGCTGCCCATTGAATGGCATAGTAGGTGTAGAGGCGGCCTTTCTTCCGCATATTTATCAGCAAGCATTGGGCTTAAAAGGTCGTCAATTATGCGTTCAAAATCCTCAACATACTGCTTAAAGTCACTAATATAACCAAAGTGTGGATTATCCAGAGGTCGCTCTGATAAACCTTGTCCACGATGATCGTGAATAAACACAGAATGACCGTTTTGGTACAAATCGTAAATCAGCTCAGCATATTTAGCTGCACATTCAACACGTCCAGAAGAGATAACAATAACCGATTTAGCCTGAACATGATGTGCATATCGATAATGCAAAGAAGTGCCATCAGCAAGGATCCAAAAGCCTGATTCCATTTCATTCACAAACCAAGGTTTGATCACGCTTTCATATTTTTCTGATAATTCAGCTTCTTTTGTTAACTGCATGCAATCGCTATGTTGTTTGAGCCATGATAGGAAGGCGTATTATTACTGATAAGCCAGACAAAGGCGATTGTTCTTCTGAACTTAATTTGCTGCTTTCTTCTGATTGTGGCGTGCTCGCGCGTATACTCCCACCATGCAACTCAATAGCGGCTTTTGCAATAGATAAGCCTAGGCCTGCCCCCTTGCTCACTTCATGTACTTGATGAGTACCACGATAGAAAGGGTCAAATACAGTTTCCAAGTCACTTGCGCTCATTCCAGCACCATCATCACTAATACAGATTTCGACATACATTCCTTCAGGCTCATCCTGCGAAATAGAAAATTGACAACTGACTTGAGTCGATGAAAATCGAATTGCATTGCGAATGATATTTTCAACAGCACTTGATAGCAGACTCACGTCGGCACTTAGGTTAAGGTCGGGGATCTTGTTCACAGTAAGCGTCTTTTTCATTGCTTCAGCCTCAAAAGAGGCATCCTGTAACACACTCTTGAAAATTGAAGCCATTGTGACTGTTTGCATTTCAACTCTCTGTTGTGAAGTATTTATCTTAGCGAGTGTCAACACTTGGCCAATCATGCGATCCATTTTGATAATTTCATTTTCTATGCGGGTTAATTGTTTAGTACGTGAAGAACTTTCAGCTTCGCCATCCTGTGTTTGCAGCTCATCTTCAAGTAATGCAACTGCTAACTGCAGGCGAGTTAAAGGGGTTCGCAATTCATGAGACACATTTGCCATTAATAGCTTTTGATTGTCTATAAGGCTTTGTAAGCGAGTGGCCATCGTATTAAAGTCGTCTGCTAAGTTTCCTACTTCGTCCTTTCGATTCTCAAGACCTACAATTCTCGTTGTTAAGTCTCCTTTTGCGAGTCGGTTGCTAGCTAGACGCAAAGAACCCAATGGTTTTGTGATACTTAGTACTAAACCGAAACAAAACAAAGTACTTAGAAAAATTGCCAAGACTAAGCCCGCAATTGCCACCTTAGATTTTGACATAACCTGGCTTTCAGAACGCAGCAGTAACCGGCCGACGAAAACTTTCTGTTCAGACTTTCGATACTTCAAGTCAAATGGGCCGACAAACTCCATATTGTTGAGCTGTATCAATAAGGGGCTATCACTTTCCATAAAGCCTTTTAGCTTGTTAATATTTCCTGATAAAGGAGGAGGAAAGCTTAAGCGAATTTGCTTCGATTCATTATCGATTGCAACAATTTGCAAGCCTTTAAATCGGCCTAGTCGGCGTAGTGACTGATTTAGGCTATTATTGCTATCTATTACTTGCTGTAACCGCCGCATTGCGTCCTGCGCTTCAAGCGCTGTCTTTTCGCTAACCGCATTCACTTCTAATACGGTACTGAGCTGTTTGGTTAAGAAAAATGCACTCAGTAAAATAACTAAGAGAGCCGTCCAAAACCAAACGAAGACCCGCCCAAAAAGTGAATTAAAGGGATTCAGTTTACCTATGGTCATTAAGCTTCACTCGTGAAAAGATAACCAGATCCACGCATGGTCTTAATTACATTATCAAGACCTTGTTGCGATAGTTTTTTACGTACATTACTTATATGCATATCTAAACTACGGTCAAAAGCACTGAGTCTGCGACCCAGCACATCTTCGCTTAACTTTTCTTTGCTTAGCAAATGCCCAGCGTGCTTCATTAGCATTACCAACAGTTGAAATTCAGTGCTAGTTAACTCCAGCTCATGTTGACCAACCAACGCACTTTGGCTCGCCTCTTCAATCTTAATACCATGAAGCTCCAAGTTTTGAATTTGATTAAAGCTGCTTAGCTCATCTACGCGTCGAGTTAAGGCTTTCATACGAGCAAGCAGTTCACGATGGTTAAAAGGTTTAGCTAAATAGTCATCTGCGCCCAACTCAAGTCCTAATATCCGATCGTAGTCTTCCCCTTTCGCCGTCAACATAATTACTGGAACGACCGAGAAGCTACGAATTTTCTTTAGTGTTTCAAAGCCATCGAGTTCTGGCATCATGACATCAAGCAATAACAAATCAAAATTCTCATCCCGCACTTTGGCGATTGCAGCAACAGGAGAGTTTTCTACATCAACCCCATAGCCATTTTGTTCCAGATATTCTGCGAGCATTTGCGTAAGTGCTTGGTCATCGTCAATTATTAATACTTGATACATTCATTCGCCCTGACATACATTAATAGTAGTTCTGAATTTCATTCTAAAGGAGCTTAATTAAAATCCATAGTAATTCAGTGAAGATATGATAAGTGAATTTTGATAAAGCTCTGAAACCTTTACATAAGCTTTACACTTGCTTGGCGTTTCTTTGCATTGACTGCGCTACTATCTACAACAAGAATTTAAACAAGCCTAGATTTAATATTTATTACCAATCGAGAAACGGAAATGAATAAAGAAACGAAAATGAAAAGAGGAATAAACATGAAAAAATTACTACTTAGTTTAACCATCGCGAGCTTATTGAGCGTGAGTGCTGTTGCAATTAACGCAAAAGAAAAGGGTCAACGTGGTGATCATGAAAGAATGGCGATGCACAGCTTGTCGCTAAGTGCTCAACAAAAAGAAGACATGAAACAAATTCACAAAGAAGCTAAACAAGACTTAAGCGTTTACCGTGCAGAACGACAGCAGAACCGTGAAAGCATGCGCGCACTTATGCAAAGTAACGTATGGGACGAAGTAGCAGTAACGGCAGCAATAGAACAGCAAATGGACCTAAATTTAAAAACGAAGTTGATTCAGGCGAAAAGTAAAAATAAGATATTCAATCAATTAACTAACGAACAGCAAGCACAGTTCATCGCTAATCAGGAAGAGAAAAAAGGTAAGACAAAAAACCTAAAGAGAAATAATCCTGAGAAGAAAATGAAACGCTTAGCAAAAGCACTCGAATTGAGTGACGAGCAAGAAGCTAAAATAGCAGCCATGATGCTGAGTAACAAGCAGCAACGCGAAGCTAATAAAGCTGAATTCATGAGTATGAAAGAGCAAGTTAAAAGGATTATTCAGGCGAAGGAGTTTGATGAGAGTGCATGGCTTGCGGTGCACGCTCAAAACAAACAGCAAAAGCTCGACATGGCAGTAAGTAAAGCGAAGTCTCGCTATGATATGCTGAGCGTCTTAAGTCCTGAGCAAAAAGAAAAGTTCGCTAAAATTATGAAAAAAGCGAAGAAGTCAAAAATGCATAAGAAAATGCACAGCGAGCGCAAAGATAAGAGTGAAATGACTGAAAGTTAAAAAGTAGTAGGCTTGGGCCAGTTATTGCAACAAAACGACTTTGTTTTTAAGTCGGGCAATAACAGCCCTTAGCCTCGCTTTGAATTGCAGCGCGAACTTCACTTAAAGCAGCCACCCCATTCACTTGATCAAAATAGGGCCTAATGCGCTCATCAACTAAGCCTGAGTCTTGAAAGCAGCCCATTCCAGTCGAGTACGGCCCCAAATAGACTAGATCATTATTTTTATTCAACACGATGACTGCCGGCGTTGATGGCACGAACCTAGTCAGTGCCGCCAGACTGGCGATCTGAATAGTTTGAAAATGAATGTTTTTAGTCTCAGCCCATTGATTCAAAGTATTTTGATGAGCCTCGCTCAAGGTTTCACAAAAGCATTCGCCTTGCACTACATGCAAGATCCGCCCTGCAAAGTCAGCGTTTTTAAAATCTACTGGTGACTCAGGATTATTTAGCACCGCAACTAATTCATCCTCCATTGAAAGTGACATCATTTCCGAAGACAGTCTCAAGCTTGGATCAAACTCTTTAAATTTACTTTCACCTACCCAGGTAATCGCAAAGAGCGCTCCTAGGAACCAGATGATTCCAGCAATCGGGAACAGCCAATGACTAAACCCAGATTGCTTAATTTTGAATGAACGCATAAGTGTGTTAACAGCTTAGACTTTAAAGTTTCGCAGCTGTACTTCTAAATCTATTGCTAGCTTATTCAACTGCTCTATTTCCCCTTTTAGACCTTCAACTTGCACTTTTTCGTTGCCAAACAATTGGACCAGTTCCTGTGCAGACTGACTGATTGATTCAGATGTTTGTGCTTGTTCTGTAGAAGACTCAGCAACTGTATTCAAGTTATTATTAACTTCGTTAATGCCGCTTAGGACTGCCGCCATGTTTGAAGATGCTTGGCTGGATGATTCCACCGCGTTTTCGACCATCGATACACAGTTGTCCATGTTTAAGACTGAATGATTAGCGCTGTCTGTCAGTTGGCTTGTGATCAACTCTATTTCTTCGGCACTCTCTTTTGATTTAATTGCTAAGTTACGAACTTCATCAGCAACGACCGCAAAGCCACGCCCATGTTCACCCGCCCTTGCAGACTCAATAGCCGCATTTAATGCTAGCAAATTAGTTTGTTCTGCTACCGATTTAATCGATTGCATAACATCAGAAATGTTGGTGCACTTTGCACTTAGGTCCTGAATTGCATGAGACGTTGTTTGCAATGTAGACTTCAGTTGAGCGATGTTAGTGCTTACTCCCTCAATCGAATCTCGCGTTTCATTAGTATCAGTTCTCGCCTTGTCTGCTATTTGATTTGCGTTTTGAGATAGCGTCGCCACTTCATTGATGCTTGCAGTCATATTCTGCATAGATGACGATATAGTGCTAACTTGATTGTTTTGCTGATCTACCGAATCATCGAGTTCATGCGATGATTCTTTTACCTTATCAACGACACCCACAAGGCTAGTCCCGACCAGATTGACTTTATCAATAAGCTTCCTGAAACCACGAATTAGGGCATTGAATTCAGTTAATTCAGCGTGTTCAACAAGGACGTTAACTTGCAAATCAATTTTGCCATCAGAGCCCATTATTCTGAGCACTGACTCTTGTAATAATTCGGCCGCTATCGCTTCTTGCTCGCTTTTTCTTGCCATAAAGGCCAAAACGCCTCCCTCTGCGACTGCAAACAATGCGTGAATAAGCAAGATATAGAAAAACAATCGGTTACTTTCAAAAATAAAGACTTCGCCACCATTACTTTGGATAACGAAAAATAATACGTGATGAATAGCAACCGTTACGGTAGATGACACAACAACTTTCCAGTCTCGGAAGAAAATCAAAAAGGCGAGGACGACAAAGACCTCAAAGTGCATTTCAGTCATTCCATAAGCTTGCTGAATGTGCAGCGCTGTCATTAACTGGGTTGCTATTGCTATAACGTGCCTACTTAGCACTGAATGCGGTTGCTGAAGGCTCAAAAACATTGGAATAAGAGCCACTGGTAGTCCGACAACAAAAGGCGTTACTAGGTCATCGGTTATGAATCCAATAAAAACCGAGATAGCCAGTTGAACTGCAAGAATCCACCTAAATATTTTATGAGCATTTAGAGTCCAAGAGTATTGTTTTGTGGCTGTCATATAATCATCCAGTTTGCTAGTGAACCAGTTGGGGAAGAAAGTATAGACTAAAAACTCACCCAATTAGAAAAGTAATTAAGGTTGTATCGGCTGAAAATCGATTAATTTTAGAGCGCCTTTAGCTATTTCTATTACAATTCCTTACTTTATCAACGATCGTAAACCGGAAGTTCAGGTTTGTAATCTGGGTCAGAAAACAATGGCGAAGAAATTATCATATCAGCCGTTGATACATTGCATGCCACAGGAATATTCCAAACTGAACAAAGACGCAATAATGCTTTTACGTCGGGATCATGGGGAGCTGGATTCATTGGATCCCAAAAGAAAACCAAAACGTCGAGCTTTTGTTCTGCAATTAAAGCACCTATTTGCTGGTCTCCACCCAAAGGGCCGCTTTTATAACAAGATATTTCAAGACCGACTTTCTCCGCAAGCAATTTACCAGTGGTACCTGTAGCGACTAAATTCGCAGTAAGTAAGGCCGTTTTGTGTTGTGATGCCCAAGCAATCAGGTCTGGCTTTTTATGATCATGGGCTACAAGAGCAATTGTTTTCACTGGCGTTGGTCCTCGCGTTCGTTTCGTTTGAACTAGCTTTTAGCTTTGCTTGATAGTATTTGTATTTTTAATCAAGCACAACACTTCATAAAAAAAATTAATAATTATTTATACATTTATATTGCATAAATATTCAATTTTGACTATCCTTTCTTTATCGTTTTTAAAGCAAGCGAATTACTTGCACACAATATACAACTGAGCTTTATTTAAGTGATTAATTTTATTGTTAAATTTTTAGTTACACTATCATTTTTCTCCCCTCCTCCCTCCCTTTGCTGTGGGAAGCTATTACGACGATTAAATTTCGTCATTACTTTGTAGCAGAGCACAGCGCTTTCGCTCTTAGCACAACGACTGCTCTGTTGTGCTAGGGGTGAAGGGGATTTTTTCCTAAATTAAGACACTATTATGATTTCAACATGTATTATTGGCGCAAGTGGCTACACAGGCGCTGAACTAATTAAAATAATTATTCAACACCCACATTTTTCATTGGACGCTTGCTATGTGTCGAATGGCAGTGAAGATAGCAATAAAGCGATTGGTGCTATTCACCCTCAATTATTAGGGCAAACATCACTAGTCACAATTGCTTTGGCGCCTAATGAACTCTCTCAACTTGCTGATACATATGATGCAATATTTTTAGCAACTCCGCATGAAGCCAGTCATGATTGGGCTAGCGCACTAAGCGGTAAAAAAGCGAAAATTTTCGATCTTTCGGGTGCATTTAGACTGCAAGATGCGAAGGTGTTTGAAGCTTATTATGGATTTAAACATGAACAAACGAGTATTCTGAAAAATGCTGTTTATGGTCTAGCAGAATGGCACTCTGAAGCAATCAAATCAGCAAGTTTTGTTGCCGTTCCCGGTTGCTACCCAACAGCATCACTTTTGGCTTTAAAACCTATGAGTGAAGCTGGCTTCATAGATCCGCAAGTTAGACCTGTGATAAATGCAACTTCAGGTGTTAGCGGTGCAGGGCGTAAACCTTCTATGACCACAAGCTTCTTTGAAGTGAGTTTGCAAGCCTATGGGGTGCTAGGTCACCGTCACACACCTGAAATAGAAGATTACAGTGGTGCTAAAGTCATATTCACTCCTCATCTCGGGCAATTTAAACGTGGGATACTGGCTACGATTACAATGAAGTTGCTTCCAAACATAAGCACAGAGGATATTCGGGAACGATTCGAACATCACTATGCAGAACAAGCCTTAGTGCGTTTGCGCGACACATGGCCCAAGATAGACGATGTCGCTAACACCCCATTCTGCGATATCCATTGGAAATTCGATGAAGATAGTGCTTATCTAGTAGTAAGCTCAGCGATCGACAACCTGTTAAAAGGCGCGGCTTCTCAAGCAGTACAATGCGCCAATTTAGCGTTTAAGCTGCCAAGTGAAACTGGATTGATAAAACAATGAAATTCGGTTTTTTATTAGTTAAGGACTTTTTATTAGTTAAGGACTTTTCATTAGTTAAGGACTTTTTATTAGCTAAAGACTTTCAATTCGTTAACTACTCCTTTAAGAGACTTTGTCTATGAATCTACATTCTAAAAGCAACCAGCCGTTAAATAGCATCGTGTTAAAAGTAGGTGGAAACTTTTTTGATGATACCTTTCGGGATGGCAATAGCGCGCAAACCAACTTTTTCAAAGCTGTTGCTGCACTCAAACAAAAAGGTCACAACGTGGCTATTGTTCATGGCGGTGGTTCACAGTTGCAAACCCAACTAACCGCGCTAGGTTTTAAAAGTGAAAAACATGAAGGTTTGCGAATTTCCCCTGACGAACAAATGCCGGCAGTGACTGGCGTTTTAGCTGGGACGCTTAATAAGCAAATGGTTTGCATGGCGGCACAAGAAGGGCTCGTCGGTGTTGGAATATCCCTGGCTGATGGTAATTTAGCGGTATGCGATGAAGTTGCGCCAATGTTGGGTGCGGTCGGCTATCCCAACCCGCGCAGTGCAAAGTTGCTGCACCAACTCATGCACGCTAACCTAACTCCGATCATTTGTTCTATTGGCAGTGATCTTAATGGTCGTCTATATAATGTGAATGCGGATCAAGCCGCCACCTGCATAGCATCACTATTATATGCTGATTTGTATCTTTTATCCGACGTCAGCGGCGTATTAGACGATAATAAGCAAGTTATTGCGCATTTAGATGAACGTGAAGTGACTCAGTTGGTTGATAAAAGCGTTATCACTGATGGCATGATTGTAAAAGTGCGCGCTGCACAGGAAGCTTCAAAAACTTTAGGGAAAGCAGTGAACATTGGCAGCTGGAACGATATTTCTGCACTACTTTCCGAGCCAGAAACTAAAATTGGCACAACAATTACAGCCATCGACTAGTCACCATTAATTACTATGAATACCCAAACGCACAAGGAAAACAAAATGCAGGACTTGCTCAGTTTTAAAGATTGGAATTCAACTTCAATGCATTCGCTTCTGAAATTGGCTTTCGAACTTAAAAAGTCGCCAGAAAAATTTGGTCGCCCTTTAGAAGGCAAGTCTATTGTCGCAATTTTCGAAAAGCCTTCTCTGCGCACCCGAGTGAGTTTTGATATCGGTATCAATAAATTGGGCGGGCATATGGTTTATGTTGATAGCCAAGGTTCACCTTTAAAAGAACGTGAAGATCCAGTTGATGTCGGCGCGAATTTGGCCTGTTGGGCGGATGCCATTGTTTCACGAGTTTATGAGCATAAAACACTGGTCGATCTAGCCGCTGGGGCAGACATTCCTGTCATCAATGCATTATGCGATTTGTATCACCCTTGTCAGGCATTGGCCGATTATCTGGCTATGTTTGAAAAGTTCGGTGATGTGAAGGGAAAAACAATGGCGTATATCGGTGATGGCAACAACGTAACCCATTCGCTCCTAATTGTCGGTGCTTTGCTAGGTTGCCATCAGACAGTAATTACGCCAAAAGGATTCGAAATATCAGCTAACATCGCAAAACACGCTGCAAAATTAGCATATGAGAACAATGTTAACTTAACAATCGCGAACGATATAAATGAGTTAGGACAAGCTGACATTCTATACACGGATACGTGGCTATCGATGGGTGACGAAACTCCGTTAGAGGAAATTCAAGAAAAATTTTCTGCTTATCAAGTAAATGAAGCGCTCATGAAAAAGTCGGGAGCAAGCTACGTCATGCATTGTCAGCCTGCACATCGCGATTTAGAACTTACGGGTAGTTTGATGGACAGTGAACAATCGCTACTGATGTTGCAAGCTGAAAATAGAATGCATGCACAGAATGCAATATTGGCGATGCTTGTAGGCAATGTCAGTATTGACGAAACTTTATAATTTGCAGTAGTTTTTACAAGTTGAACTAGAATTATTACAAAACTAACGAACTAAACAAACTCACGAACATGCATTGGCTTGTTCGTAATTAAGGACCAAAGAATGGCGTTAACAGATAACAAACAAAATATAAAGAAAGTCGTACTAGCTTATTCAGGCGGCCTCGACACTTCGGCAATTATGCCATGGCTTAAAGAAAACTATGACTGTGAAGTGGTTGCCTTCGCAGCAGATGTTGGTCAAGGAGACGAAGAACTCGAAGGTTTACATGACAAGGCAATTGCTTCAGGTGCAAGCGAGTGTCATATCGTAGACTTGAAAGAAGAATTTGTAAGCGATTTTATCTACCCAACTATAACGACTGGTGCTGTATATGAGGGCGAGTATTTGTTAGGTACATCGATGGCGCGCCCAGTTATCGCTAAAGCTCAAGTTGAAGTAGCACGCAAGGTTGGAGCTGACGCATTGAGTCATGGCTGCACAGGCAAAGGAAACGACCAAGTTCGTTTTGAAGGTGCTTTCGCAGCGCTTGCACCCGACTTACAAGTAATCGCACCTTGGCGCGAGTGGGATATGGTTTCGCGCGAAGATTTACTTGATTACTTAGCTAGCAGAGATATAAAGACAACTGCGTCTGCGACGAAAATTTATAGTCGTGATGCCAATGCTTGGCATATTTCACACGAAGGTGGAGAACTTGAAGATCCTTGGTGTGAACCGAGCAAGCAAGTCTGGACCATGACCACTGATCCAGAAGACGCTCCAGACACAGCGGAACGTATCTCTTTAACCTTCTTTGAAGGCCGTTTGACTCATGTAAACGGTATCGCATTATCTCCTTATCAAGCACTAGTAGAGTTAAATCAACTAGCAGCTCCTCATGGCGTAGGCAGAATAGATATTGTTGAAAACAGATTAGTTGGTATGAAGTCACGAGGCTGTTACGAGACGCCCGGGGGCACCGTGTTAATGAAAGCATACAAAGCTTTAGAGTGTTTGGTATTAGATAAATCAGCGTTAAAGTTCAGAGAACAGTTGGCACTAGAGTTCGCTCATGTCATGTACGACGGTCGCTGGTTTACCGCACTTAATGACGCCTTATTAGCAAGCGCCGCAAGTTTTGCTCAACTGGTAACCGGCGAGATAGTAGTAAAACTCTATAAAGGTCAAGCTACAGTTGTACAGCGTCAATCTCCGAATAGCCTTTATTCAGAAGACTTCGCTACCTTCGGCGCGGATGACGTGTACAACCAAAGCCATGCTGAAGGTTTTATTAGACTATTTAGCTTGTCGAGCAGAATCAAAGCACTCAAACAAAAATAAGGAAGCATCATGGCATTATGGGGTGGGCGCTTTCAGTCCGGTAGCAGTGATATGTTTAAGCAGGTCAACGATTCCTTGCCGTTTGATTATGTGATGGCAGCAGAGGATATTTGGGGCTCTATTATTTGGTCTCGTGCGTTAAAGGACGCAGGAGTACTGAGTGATGATGAACAAAATCAGCTTGAAACGTCATTAACAAAACTAAAAGTGCAAGCCGAAGCAGGTGAACTTGATTTCGCAAGTTCGCCCGAAGAAGATATTCATAGCTTCGTTGAAGCAACCTTAACAGCCGAACTGGGTGATATTGCGAGAAAGCTGCACACCGGGCGAAGCAGAAATGATCAAGTTGCGACAGACTTCCGCTTATGGTGCCGCTCCCATTTAGACTCTCTGCGTGAAGATTGCCTGAATGTCATCAGTGCCCTACTCAAAGTAGCAAACCGTCACCAAGATGCGATTATACCTGGATACACGCATTTGCAACGCGCTCAGCCAGTGTATTTCGCACATTGGTGCTTGGCATATGTCGAAATGCTTAAGCGTGACGTGAGTCGTATTGAAGATTTACAAAAACGTTTGAACCAATGCCCTTTAGGGTCTGGCGCTTTAGCGGGAACTACCTTCCCTGTCGATCGCCAGAAGATTGCTGCCGACCTCGGTTTTGATTCACCATGCTTGAATAGCTTAGATGCCGTTTCTGATCGCGACTTCGTGTTGGAACTGTTGTTTAACGCAAGTACCAGCATGATGCACCTATCACGTATGGCTGAAGACCTTATTTTCTATAACAGTGGAGAAGCTGGATTTCTGCAACTGGGCGATTCGGTTACCTCCGGTTCTTCACTCATGCCACAAAAGAAAAACCCCGATGCACTAGAATTAATGCGCGGTAAATGTGGCCGAGTTTTTGGTAATTTGCAGGCCCTATTAGTCACGATGAAAGGGCTTCCCCTAGCCTATAACAAGGACATGCAGGAAGATAAAGAAGGAGCCATAGATAGCGTTAATCAATGGCATATATGCTTATGCATTGCTGTTGAGGTACTCGACACATTAGCGCTGAACGAAGAACGATGTCGTGCAGCTGCGCAACAGGGTTATGCGAATGCTACCGAGCTAGCAGATTACTTAGTGGCAAAAGGCATTCCATTTAGAACTGCACATGACATTTCTGGGCAAGCCGTTGTCCTAGCCATCTCAAAGGGCAAAGCACTTGAAGATTTGACTATTCCAGAATTGAAAACAATTAATGAGCATATCGAAGATGATGTCTACCCAGTTCTGGAGTTAGAAGCAGTTTTGAACAAACGTAGTGTGCTGGGTGGTACTAACAAGGCTTTGGTCACTCAAGCAATTTATGTCGAATTAGAAAGACTCGACAAACTTAAGGGCTAAGGAACAAGCCCAATCATCCTTGCATTTATAAGAGAACAAAATGGCATTATCTGATCCAGACAGCATTCGTTTATTCCGCAGTTCAGCGCCTTACATTAATGCGCACCGCGGAAAAACCTTCGTCATCATGTTTGGCGGTGAAGCTATTGAGGATCCTAATTTTCCTAGGATCATTCAAGATATTGCCTTGATGAACAGTTTAGGCGTGCGTCTGATTTTAGTGCATGGCGCTCGCCCTCAAATTGATCATCGCCTGAAGCTCCGCAATAAAGAATCAAAGTTTGTAAATGACATCAGGATCACAGACAAAGAAAGTCTGGAATGTGTGAAAGATGCTGCAGGTTCTTTACGAAGCCAAATTGAAGCCCTGTTAACGATGGGTTTACCTAATTCGCCGATGCATGGTTCGCAAATACGAGTTTGCTCGGGAAATCTTGTGGTTGCTCGTCCCATCGGCGTAAAAGAAGGAACGGATTTTGAACATACAGGGCTCGTTCGCCGCGTTGATGTGCAAGGTATCAACGATCACCTTTCCGATGGCTCTATTGTCCTGCTCTCCCCTATGGGTTATTCACCCACCGGCGAAGTATTCAACTTGTCTCACGAAGACGTTGCAACACAAGCAGCTATTGCTATGAAAGCTGACAAGATCATCACACTTTCAGAGCGAGATGGTATTTTTAACAGAGCTGGTAAATTGCTGAGGACCACTGAATTAAACGTCTTAAGGAAAGAGCTTGCTGAAGACAATATAGACGCTGAAGGAACCTGCCTAACAGCTATGATATCTTCCGTAGAAGAGGGTGTCACACGAGCACATTGTATTAATTACCACACGGACGGTGTATTGCTAAGGGAGCTGTTTACTCGCGATGGCGCAGGTTCGCTGGTTTTACAGAATCATTACGAACAGCTAAGAACAGCGACAATCGACGACGTTGGCGGCATTTTAAAGCTAATTAAGCCTCTAGAAGAAAGCGGTGCCTTAGTAAAACGCTCGCGAGAGCGCCTCGAAAATGAGATTGGTTTGTTTACTGTTATTGTAAGAGACGGCATGATTATCGCCTGTGCAGCCTTATATATGTATCGTAATGATGGATGCGGAGAGTTAGCTTGTGTTGCTACTCATCACGAATATCGCGGCGGCAACCGAGGCGAGAGGTTGTTAGATGAAATTCGTAAGAAAGCTATCCTGAGTGGTCTTGACCGTATTTTTGTACTCACAACGGTGACCGGACATTGGTTTCTTGAACAGGGCTTTGTTGAAGAGACTCTCGACGCATTGCCCTCAGCTAAGAAAGAGATGTACAACTTCACTCGTAACAGTAAAGTTTTTATGTTGTCTTTGTTTCCGCGTTAGTGTTAGTTTTGGTTGGATTTGACATTTTTAATTGAAGCGTATTAAAGAATCTGCTGCCTAAGCTTTTTTCTTAACATATTTTGAAAGCACTTTAGTTATATCTCGTTTTAAACTTATTAACATCGCGATCCATTTCTAGTAACATGCGGAAAGTTATATTCGAAATTTTAGCAGTTTTCATTTTTGACATCTTCGTCTCAATATATATTTGAGGTTTATATTCATGGACAGTGGTGACGCAAAAGGAAGCCAAATAGACACGTTAACTCAATTACCAAGTAGAACATATGGACGTGAGTTAGTCGAAAATCTATTAATTAGTGATGATATACAAACAGTACGAGTTATTATCATAGAGTTAGCTCGGTTTGGGCAAATCAGTGACAGTATAGGTAACACCCTTGCTGACAAAATACTAACTAAAGTAGCTAAGCGTCTGTCGACCGTATTTTCCAGCGCGCTATGTATCTTTAGAACTCACGGTGATCACTTCTGTTTGGTTTTTAATGGCACAGCCAACTTGGCTGAAGAAGTAAATCGCTTACAAGACTTCACTCAACGACCTTTTGCGATCAGTGGTAAAGTAATTGTGTTAAGTGTTCGTATGGGTATAGCCGAAGCTGAAGTGAGAGATCAAGGGTTTAACGATACTATGCACGCCGCAGAGGCTGCTCTACATTACGCAAACAGTAATGGTCTAAAGGTATGCAAATTTGAGCCTCATATGCTTGAAACCGCTCAAAAATCCCATCAAATTGCTAATGACTTACGTTGTTCGTTAGTCACAAATACCCATGAGCTGTTTAATGCGATTAGCAGTAAAGAATTCTACCTCGTTTATCAACCAATAATTTCAAGAGAACAAAATAAAGTCACAGGTTTTGAAGCTTTGCTAAGGTGGGATCATCCTATTAGAGGGTCAATAATGCCTAATAAGTTTATCCACATTGCGGAAGAAATTGGCGTAATGGATGTATTAGGTGCTTGGGTGATACGCAAAGCTTGTATAGACACTGTAAAATGGCAAAAGGCCTCTCAACTTACTAATATTTTGATCAGTATCAATGTAAGTCCCATTCAATTAGTAAATCCCGAAATGTTAATTCATTGTTTGAAAGAGGCCATTTTAGAGTCGGGTATTGATCCAGAGTTAATCCGAATTGAAATAACTGAATCAGCCGAATTTGTTAGTAGTATGCCAAGCACTCTTCGTGCGATAAAAAAACTAGGCTGTAAAATAGCAATCGACGATTTTGGTACAGGCTATTCTTCAATTGTAAAACTCACTACGCTTCCGTTAAACATCCTTAAAATAGACCGCTCTTTTGTTTCTCAACTAGATTCAAAAAATCCTAATAAATCTAAGCAAGCTATACTGATAGCTCGCGGTGTTTATGGCTTAGCAAATGCACTAGGCTTAGGTGTCATTACTGAGGGTGTCGAAACTGCCGAACAATTGGCTGTTGTCACCAATTTAGGCGCCGATTTAATTCAAGGTTTTTATTATACAAAACCACTCCTTGAAACAGAAGTCTTAGAGTATTTAAGTCAACCAATCAAGTGAGGTATGTGGAATCATTATGTCGAATTTATTTAAATTATCTTACATAAGTAAAAACTCGATTAGCGGAGATAAGCAAGAAATCCAATTGCAAATTGAGTCAATATTAAAAGCAGCAACCAAAAACAACATTAGACTAGGAATTACCGGTGCATTATTGTATTCCGGTGGTTATTTTTGCCAAGTAATAGAAGGAGAAGAAGATTGCATTGAAGAGCTTTTTGAAACCATTCAACAAGATAGTCGACATACCCAAGTGACGGTACTCAACTTTGAAACGTCTGAAAAAAGAAGCTTTTCCGAATGGGCAATGGCGTTTGCCGGTATCGAGGATTCAATGAGATTTGATCTCGATGGCATAAGAGAATCCAAAGACCTCAATGCAATGAAAAAAACGGGAAAAGACCTCGTTAGTGTTTTAGCAACACTTGTCAAAAATAAACAAGCTAGTAATGCCCCCTAATCAAACTATAAGCTTAGCTAGCTACCTTTTTTTGGTTTCCCGTTAACTTTCTATACATTATATTCAGACCTCACATGCTCGCAGAAGATTCCTTGTTGGCACAATATAGATATAAGACTTAACAAATTTGACGGGACAAATAAAAGAAGTTATTGACGACGCAGAGATCCACTTTTAGTAGTTGAAAAAAGTTACAACGGGTAATACTTTTATTCTGTTTTCACGTACTGTTAGTCAATTATAAGAAAGCTCTCTTACCTTTAGGTTTCAATCTATGAAAAAAATATACGTAATTCACGAAAACGATGAATGGACTAATCACCTCGTTAAACGACTAGAGGAGTTGTCTCTTCCATTCGAATTGTGGCATTTGGATAAAGGCTTGCTCGATTTAACATCAGTGCCGCCCGAGGGCGTTTTTTACAACCGAGTGAGTGCTTCTTCACATACTCGAAATCATCAATACGCGCCCTGTTTTGCCGATTCAGTAATCACATGGCTAGATAGTCATAATCGCACAATAATAAATGGTGCTCGAGCATTATAACTAGAGGTCAGTAAGATAAAGCAGTATCTATCTCTTAATCAATTTAACATTGCCACACCTCATACCATTGCTGCTGTGGGTAAAGAAAATATACTGAAGAGCGCACAATTATTAGGTAAGTTGCCATTTATCACGAAACACAATTGTGCAGGCAAAGGCCAAGGCGTATTTTTGTTTGAAACAATTGAGTCGCTTGAGGAATATTTAAATAGTGATGCGTTTGATCATCCGGTGGACGGTATTACGCTTATTCAAGAATATATCAAGGCTCCCGAGCCCTATATCATTCGCCATGAGTTTATAGACGGAAAATTTTTGTATGGTGTTCGAGTCAATACTTCTGAGGGCTTTGAACTGTGTCCTGCAGATGCGTGTTCACTCGAAGATTTAGCTTGCCCGGCAAGCGCTAACGAAACGCCTGAAACAAACGCGCAAGATGCAAAGTTTCAGGTTTTGCAGGATTATTACCCACACTTTATTGAAAAGTATGAAGCTTTTTTAAAGCATAATAATATCCAAGTTGCTGGAATAGAGAGTATTGTGGATTCGAAAGGCGAAGTTTTTACCTACGATGTCAACACAAATACAAATTACAACTCAGATGCGGAAGCCCTGGCTGAAAAGTATGGCATGTTAGAGCTTGCAAAGTATTTGGGTGAACAGCTTAAACTAGTATCAAACAAACACTAATTAGCTCTTTACTAAGCGCGAAGCTGGTAATTTGAGAACACAAACTAAAAGGCCGATTCGTTTTCACAAATCGGCCTTTCCATATTGATAGTATTTAATTTAGATACTAACGCGCTTGTACGGTCGATATTCTGCTTTCCAGAAATTTCCTTCAATGCGGCTTTTTAAAAGCTCATCAGGAATAGGTAGCGCCAACTCTTGCTCCATCGCTACTTTAGCAACAGCAAATGCAATCTTGCGACTAAGCTCACCAATTTCAGTTAGAGGTGGCAGTAATTCACCATTAACATCATTCACCATCGGCGAAGCATCTGCTAGTGCATTACTTGCAGCCATGAGCATGTCATCGCTTATTCGACTGGCCTTTGCAGCAATTACGCCTAAGCCTATACCTGGGAATATGTAACTATTATTACACTGCGCGATAGGAAATACGCGACCTTTGTATTCCACAGGTTTGAATGGGCTGCCCGTTGCAATAACAACATTACCGTCGGTCCATTCAATCACTTGTTCTGGCCTTGCTTCAACTTGTCTTGAAGGATTACTAAGCGGGAATATAATGGGCTTTTCACTGTGTTGCGCCATGGCTCTAATAGTTTGCTCTGTAAATAAGCCCGGCTGACCAGAAACGCCAATTAGCACATCAGGTTTAGCGCAGTTAATCACATCTAAAAGGGATGCATATTCACCACTGTAAGACCAATCGTTTATGGCATCTTTAGACTGTTGTAGTACTTGTTGGAAGTCGCGGAGGTTTTCCATGCCCTCGGTTAATAGTCCATAACGGTCTATCATAAACACATGCTTACGCGCTTCTTTATTGCTTAAACCTTCAGATATCATTTGTTGGATCAGCATTTCAGCTATTCCACAACCTGCCGAGCCTGACCCCACAAAAACGACATTCATGTCAGACAGCTTAGCGCCACGAACTCTGCAAGCAGCCAATATTGTACCAAGCGTCACTGCTGCAGTGCCTTGTATATCGTCATTAAAGCAACACACTTCGTCACGATATTTTTGTAATAAAGGCATAGCGTTTGGCTGTGCAAAGTCTTCGAATTGGATCATGACTTCTGGCCAACGTCTGCGAGCTGCAGAAATAAACATATCGACAAACTCGTAATACTGCTCGTCTTTAATACGTTCGTGACGCGCCCCCATGTACATCGAATCATTAAGTAACTTAGGGTTGTTCGTGCCTACATCTAACATAACCGGCAAAGTATAAGCTGGACTGATACCGCCGCAGGCTGTGTACAAGGATAGTTTACCGATTGGAATACCCATTCCACCAATGCCCTGATCGCCTAAACCGAGGATGCGCTCACCATCGGTGACAACAATCACTTTCACTTTTCGTTTTGTTGCATTACGCAAGATGTCATCCATTAAATGACGCTCTTCATAGCTGATGAATAAGCCACGTGAACTTCGGTAAATATCGGAAAAGCCCTCACACGCATCTCCTACTGTCGGCGTGTATATAATCGGCATCATCTCTTCGATATGCGCTTGCAACAAACGATAGAACAAGGTCTCGTTGTTATCCTGAATAGAGCGCAAATAAATGTGCTTGTTCAAGGGGTTTTCGAAACCTTTATATTGTTTATACGCTCGGCTAACTTGCTCTTCAATTGTTTCATATCGAGGAGGTAGCAAACCTAGCAAATTGAAGTTTTTTCTTTCTTTTTCTGTAAATGCGCTGCCTTTATTTAATAAAGGCGTTTCAAGTAAAGAAGGGCCCGCATGCGGAATATATAAGTGATTGTGCTGACTGCTGTCGCTCATTCGTGAACTCTCTTTTTTGCCTAGTGCATTAATGATTTATCTGTCTTCTAATGTGTAAGTGCCCGCCACCGAACACTTATTTTGGACAGAACTTGTAGCTATAGTATAGATAATTGTATAGAAAACCCCGTAAAATAATTGAGTCGATTAGAAAATATCGTCAAGATCATTTCGTTTTGGATTTTCGTCGTCTATGGGCAATGATAACTCATCATCCACTACATAAGTGGTTGGTTCAGTTCCCACTTTAAAATATTCGAACATCGCAGTGTGATCTGTACGCCGAGTTAACTTGCCTGTTTTACGATCGATTCGAACCCTGACTATGCCTTCTGGGATAACTTTTGGCACTTCGTCTTGGTCTTTGAGCACATCCTGCATAAAACGAATCCATGCCGGTTGCGCCCCTTTAGCACCGTCTTCTACACCAATCATGGCATTACCCATCCAATTAAATTTCTCTGGGTTTTTGTTTACCAAGTTTTGATTTCGTGACACACGACCCAATTGACGGGACGCATCATCAAAACCAACCCATGAAGTTGCTACTAAATTTCCAGCAAAGCCGCTAAACCAGGTGTCTTTTGAATCGTTGGTAGTACCGGTTTTTCCGCCAATATCATCGCGTTGTAAAAGGTTTTTAGCGCGCCAACCTGTGCCTAACCAATAGGTTTTGTTGTTCCAATTACCATTTGCTTTAACGGCCGTTCTCATCATTTCCGTCACTAAAAATGCAGTTTGAGGGTTAACAACTTGTTCAGCAGAACGTTTGTCCACTTTCTGTTTATTCTGTAATTGTTGATTGAATTGAGCTGCTAACATAGCCTCGACATCAGACTCATCAACAACATCCTCCTCCGTTTCCGTTTTTTCAAGGTCTTCACAAGGGTTGCAAGCATATGCCGGTTCCGCCTGCCAAATTAATTCACCAAGGTCATTCTCAATTCGTTGTATAAAATAAGGACGCACAGCAAAGCCACCATTAGCTAACACAGCAATGCCCGAAACGACCTCTAAGGGTGTATGTGAACCAGAACCCAAAGATAAGGTTTCATCACGAGGAATGTCGTCTTTGTCGAAACCAAAACGGGAAATATAGTCGACTGTTTCATCTAAACCAACGCCTCGTAACAAACGCACCGAGACAACGTTTTTTGACATGCCTAACGCGACACGCAAACGAATAGGTCCTTCATATACTGCGGGTGAGTTTTGTGGGCGCCATGCAACGCCTGATGAGCTATCCCATTGATTTATAGGCGCATCATTGATGATACTAGCCAAAGTGTAACCACTATCTATAGCACCAGCATAGACAAATGGCTTAATGTTAGAGCCTACTTGTCGTTTCGCTTGTGTTGCTCGGTTAAATTGACTTTGATAAAAGCTATACCCACCTACCACGGCCTTTACAGCGCCATCGTGTGGGTCCATTGCAACTAATGCGCCGGTTGCATCTGGGAATTGTCCGAGTTGCCAAACATCGTCTTGAGGGCGCTTTCGGATATATATCAGCATACCTTCTTTGAGGATATCGCTGGCAAATTCAGGGTCATCTCCTTGGGTTTGATCATCAATATAAGGTCTTGCCCAATCCAAGCCGTCCCAAGTTAGCGTGATTTTTTCGCCATCCGCAATGATCACTTCGGCAGATTTTTCAAATACAGCAAGCACTGCCGCGGGAAGTAACGGCTTTATTTCGTCAACGCTATCCAAATACGCTGTTACTTTCTCAAGCGACCAAGCATTTGGATTAAGGGCTTCTGAATCCATAAAGTCAGCGAGAGTCTCATCATTCTCAATATCGTCTTCTGGTTTAGGAAGTTCAAGCGGTTCCCACAACTGTGCTAAAGGCCCTCTAAAACCGTGCCTTTCATCATAGTCATGTAAGTTCTGTATTACCGCTTCTTGCGCTGCTTTTTGCATACGATAGTCGGCAGTAGCATATACGTTGAAGCCACTGGTTTCCGCAATTTCTTTTCCGTAAATTTCAACCATTTCATTGTAGATAAGGTCAGCTAGATAAGGTGCGTCAAGCGCTAGCTCAGCGCCATGCTTTTTAGCGGTAACGGGTGCTTGCGATGCTTCATCGAACTGTTGGCGGTTAATATATCCTTCATCTAGCATACGCAATAAAACGATACGACGACGCTGTTTAGAAAGTTCTGGCCTGCTGATAGGATTGAGTTTAGAAGGTGCTTGAGGTAAACCAGCCAAGGTAGCAAGCTGTGCCAGGTTCAACTCATTTAAATTCTTTCCGTAATAAACCTGTGCGGCGGCACCAAAGCCAAAAGCACGATGGCCTAATTCAACCTTATTTAAATATAATTCAAGAATTTCATCTTTGCTTAACTCTTGCTCCATGTGCAAGGCGATGAATAATTCCCTTATTTTACGACTAAATACTTTTTCCCTTGTTAAGAAAAAACCTCTAGCCATTTGCATGGTTAAGGTACTTGCACCTTGCCCCCGCTCTCCTGTCACAATTAAATTCAAAAAGGCTCGAGCAACGCCAATAGGGTCCACACCAATGTGACTGTAAAAACGACTATCTTCAGTTGCGATCAAGGCCTGTACCAAGGTCTCGGGGACATCTTCAAGTGAAACCGGTATTCTTCTTTTTACCCCATATTGAGATATCAACTTGCCATCTTGAGTAAATATACGCATAGGTGTTTGTAGCTTCACTTCTCGAAGAACCTCCACACTCGGAAGTTCCGGTTTGAGATAAAAATACATACCTATGATGCTAATGACACCTAGAAAAAAACCTATGATGGTCAGTAATATGAGTTTCTTTAATAACTTCACTGTATTGTTTTCACATTTATTAGTTGGGTTTAAATACTCAATTTTTATACCTAGGTGTCGTTAACAGATCCATACAGTATAAAAAAATCAGTATTATTTGTACCTATGATACTAGAACTATGACAGAGCTACTATTCAATGAAATCGCTTTTTAAGAAAAAAGCCCAAAGTATTATCGGGCTAGACATCGGAACTAAGTACGTCAAGGCAGTTTGCCTAGATGTTAGCGGTTCTGTAGCTAAAGTAAATGCTTTCGCTTGCGAACCTATCATGGGTTCCGCATTTAATGAGCGCGAAATTAAAGACTTTGACGCTGTCAGCAAAGCGTTGGCGAAGATTAAACACAACTTAAAGACAAAAAATAAAAATGTCGCTATAGCCGTCGCTGGCGCATCCGTCTTAAGTAAAGTGGTTTTTATGGAGCCTAATCAAACAGATTTCGAATTAGAAAGTCAGATAGAGATTGAAGCTGACAGTTTGATTCCATACCCACTTGAAGAGGTTTATTTAGACTTCGAAGAGTTAGGCGAAAGCAAAACTCACAGCGGAAAAGTAGAAGTGTTACTGAGCGCTGCGCATAAAGACATGATTGATAGTCGCATTACCTTAGTAAGAGAAGCACCTTACGAGCCAGTCGTTATGGATATTGAGGGTTACGCTTTAGGCAATGCACTAATTCACTTCGCTTCACACAGAAAAGACAAGCCAACATGTTGTATCAATGTCGGTGCAAGTCTATTGCAGGTGTGTTTCGTTGAAGATGGCGAAGTTATTTATAGTAAAGAACATAACTTCGGTATGAACAAATTCATACAAGATTTGGCCGTGATTCATTCTTTAGATATTCAAGAAGTTGAAAATCAAATATCGGATGGCTCTGCACCTGAGTCTTGGTTTAAAGATACCTTGCCAATGTTTTTGTCTGCCTTACAGCAACAAATTCAACGTGCATTGCAAATGTACGCATCAACAACCCACAAGCAACAGCCTGAAAAGATTCTTATTTCTGGCGGTGCTGGTTCACTACCAACAGTAGTTGAAGAGTTATCTAAAGATTTAGGCATTGAAGTAGAAGCGTTCAACCCGTTTTCGAACTTAACTATCGCTGACAATGTTGACGCTGAAAGACTAAATAAGTTTGCTGCACAATTAGCGATAGCAATGGGCTTAGCAAGTAGGAGTTATTCGCAATGGCACATGTAAACTTACTTCCTTGGCGTGAAGCTCAACGTCAACGCCATAAGAAACAGTATATTGGTTCATTGGTCGTTATTTCGATTGTAGTACTTGCTGTATTTTGGGTGTTGGGTGAAGTGATTGAAACTCAAATTAGAAATCAAAATTCGAGAAACAATTACTTGCAGCAGCAAATTGGTGTTCTTGATACGAAAATTGAACGCATTAAGGATATACGCAGCACTAAAGGCGAAATTGCACAACGCATGGCGCTTATTGAACAGCTTCAAATCAGCAAAAACGTATCACCAATTGTTTTTGATGAACTCGCTCGAATTGTACCAGCTGGCGTTTCCTTTGAAAAAATGTCACGCAACGGTAACTTAATTGAAATCGTAGGCATCAGTGAGTCAAACAATCGACTGTCTTCATTTATGCGAAACCTTGAACAATCTGAAGTCTTTACGAGTGGCGTGTTATCTTCAATAACTGCTGATGTTAGCACTTCAAATGCAGTAAGTGACTTTAAATTGACCTTCTCTATTACGCAGAAAGTGGCTCCTGTCCAAAAAGCGATAGAAGAGAATGAGGAGAATCGATAATGGCGTTTGATTTTTCCAAACTTAAAGAAATAAATGAACTTGATTTTGAACAGGTTGCAATTTGGCCGAAAGAAATCAAAACCGTTGTTGCCGTTTTCTGCATCGTTGTTGTAAGTGCAATTAGCTACTACGCAATTATCAGCAGCAAGCTGCCAAAACTTGATAGCGCGAAAAGCAAAGAAGTTGAGTTAAGGGGTACGTTTGAATCTAAGTATAGAATCGCGGTTAACCTTGAAGCTTATGAAAAGCAACTTGTAAGAATGCAAAGTGACTTTTCATCAATGCTGAAAACATTGCCTACTAGTAATGAAACACCAGGTTTACTTGATGACATTACATATGTCGGAACCGATGCAGGTTTATCGTTCAAATTACTTAATTGGCAGCAAGAGAATCCAAAAGAATTTTACACCGAGTTACCTATTCAACTCGAAGTTAAAGGAACGTATCACGAGTTTGGTTTATTCACGTCAAACATCGCGAACCTTCCACGAATTGTCACCTTACATGACTTCGACATTACGAATAGCCAAGGTGTACTTAGTTTGAAAATGCAAGCAAAAACATATCGAGCTGCGACAACTCAGGCCGATACAAATACTGAGGAGCAAGAATAATGACAAGAATGAATAAAAATTATCTTGTACTTGCGACTTGTATTGCCTTGTCAGCATGTAGCGCAAAACTTGATGACTTAATTGCTTACACAGATAGCGTAAAATCGAATACAAATGTCAATATTGAAGAATATCCAGAGTTTGAGCAATTAAAACCTGTTAACTATACATCGAGTGGTTTGAGAAGCCCATTTCAAAGGCTGCAACAGGGAAATGAAGAAACAGCTAGCGTTGCAGTACAGACTGCTAACTGTACCCAGCCTAACCGACAACGGGCTAAGCAAAAATTAGAGTCATACGGTATCGATGCATTACAGATGGCTGGTGTATTTAGCACTGGCGGTCAAAAATGGGTACTTATCAAGGCCAATGATGGCACTTTACACAAGGCGAAACGTGGTCAATACATAGGCCTGTTTTTCGGCAAAATAATTAACATAACGGATAAAGAAGTGGTTATTGAAGAAATGTTACCTGACGGCGCTGGTTGTTGGAAAACCAAAGCTGCCACATTAACCATGTCATCAGTAGCTGGGGAAAATGATAATGTCTGATAAATATATTTTTAACAAGCGCTTAAACGCCAACAAACCGCATTGGGCCTTAGTAATTGCGTTCGTTTTGGCCATTGTCAGCTTGGGTGCAGTTGCTCAAGAGTCTGAAGATCTTATCGACTTGGTTAACCCTCAGGGTGAAGCAACGTTGAATAGTATAGCCACTTTGAACAGTATCGATTTCAATCGTTCTGCAAAAACAGGTAACGTACTCATTGGCTTTGCAGGTAAATCACCTGCTGTCACGATCGTAGAAGCTAAAGGCAAGGTTACTTTAACAATGAAAGAGACTTCTTTAGCAGAAGATCAATACGTTGAAGTAGATGTAAGCCAATTTGGTACTGCAGTTCAAAGCATTGAAACATTTCAAGATGAAGATAAATCGATTGTTGAAATACGTTATACAGGCACAGTTCGCATCAAAAAAATGGATGACAATAGTTTAGTCACTATCGCAGTTACCCCATTAACGAAGGAAGAACTTAAGCAGGCTAAGAACACGACATATGAAGGCAAGCCTATCTCGCTTGATTTCCAAGACGTACCAGTGCGTCAAGTTCTACAAATTATTGCCCAGGTAAATGGTTTTAACTTGGTAACTACTGACACAGTAAACGGTAACGTAACAATTAGCTTGTCAGGTGTACCTTGGGATCAAGCGCTTGACATGATTTTGAAAATCCGTGGTTTAGATAAGCGTTTAGAAGGTAACATTCTATTGATTGCTCCTACTGAAGAGCTTACTGCTCGCGAAACTCAGCAGCTTCAGTCTAAGCAGCAAGTACAAAACTTAGCAGAACTAAGATCTGCAAATATCGAAATCAATTATGCTAAAGCAGATGAAATTGCGACAATTCTGAAAACTAGCGATGGCGGTATTTTATCTAACCGTGGCAACGTAACAGTTGATGCGCGTACTAACACAATTTTGATTCGTGATACTCAAGAGAGTATTGATGAAGCTCGCCGTGTTATCGACGCTTTAGATGTGCCAGTTAGACAAGTACTAATTGAATCACGCATGGTAACTGTGCGTGATAATGTTGATGAGCAACTAGGTGTGCGTTGGGGTTTCACTGGCGCTGGTAACGACAACTCGACTTCAGGTTCAATTGTTGGTGCGGACACTGCAGGACAAGGCATTGTTCCAGACATCGGTGACAGATTGAACGTTAACTTGCCTGTATCAAGTGCAGCAGGCGTCATCGGTTTCCAAATTGCAAACTTGGTAGACGGTAATATCCTCGACTTAGAGTTAAGTGCTTTAGAAGCGGAAAACAAAGGCGAAATTATTGCCAGTCCACGCATCACGGTTGCTAATCAACAAGAAGCTTACATTGAGCAAGGTACTGAAATTCCATTTGTTCAAGCAACTTCAAGCGGTGCAACATCGGTAGAGTTCAAGAAAGCAGTTTTAAGTTTAAAAGTAACGCCACATATTACCCCAGACAACAGAATCATATTGAACCTCGTTGTTACACAAGATACACGTGGTGACACAGTTTCTACTTCTACTGGTCCAGCAGTGGCAATTGATACTCAAGAAATTAGTACTCAAGTACTAGTAGAAAATGGTGAAACAATTGTTCTAGGCGGAATTTTCCAACAAGTTAGTACAAATGATGTCACTAAAGTGCCGCTACTTGGAGATATTCCATACGTCGGTAATTTATTTAAAACAAGTTCAACTATCGAGCAAAAACGTGAGTTACTGATATTTGTAACACCAAAAATCATCGAAGAAGGGTTTTAGTTGCTGATTTATTAGTGTAATTACACTAATATCAGCACCCCTTGATAAAGAGTGAAGGTACAGCCTTCGCTCTTTTGCAGTTCTAAAGAGCAGTTTTTTATATTTTCCTTGAATAAGAATGCTTGCATATCATGCTAGTTAATTGAGATAATCCAAGCATAGATTTTCCAATGAGGAAATTATTCGCTCGCAGTGACGTTTAAAAATTCGAAACGCGTCATTGTGGTAGTTAAAGTTGGCTAATAAGAAAACATCAAGCCCACTTCAATCTTTTATAAAGAATGTGAATTAATCAGACATGGCTGAAAAACGTAATATATTTCTTGTTGGCCCAATGGGAGCAGGAAAGAGCACTATCGGTAGACACCTTGCAGACGAACTCCACCTCGATTTTTACGATTCTGATCAAGAAATAGAGAAACGCACTGGCGCAGACATCGCATGGATTTTTGATCTTGAAGGTGAAGACGGTTTTCGCAAACGTGAAGAGGGAATTATTAATGACCTCACCGACAAGCAAGGCATTGTTTTAGCGACTGGCGGCGGCTCTATTGTCTCAAAAAATGTGAGAAATAGATTATCAGCACGCGGTATTGTCGTTTATTTACAAACAACTATCGATAAGCAAGTAGCTAGAACGCAGCGTGATAAGCGTCGCCCATTGCTTCAAAATAACGATCCTGAGCAAGTACTAAGAGACTTGGCTGCAGAACGTAATCCGCTATACACCGAAGTCGCCGATTATGTTGTTGAAACAGACGACCAAAGCGCAAGAGCAGTCGCAAACCAAATAATCAGTAAGATTGGTTTATAAGCGCTTAATTTTTAGGAACTTTTAGAAAGGATATCGCGCTATGCCCACATTAAACGTTGATTTGGGAGAGCGTAGCTACCCCATCTATATTGAAACCGGTTTGTTTAATCAAGCCGGTTTTTTGCTTTCTGCAATTCAAGGAAAACAATGCGCAATCGTTAGCAACGAGACCGTTGCTCCCCTATATTTAAATTCTATAAAGAAGACTTTAGACGAAGCCGAAATCCATTCTTTTGAAATTATTTTACCCGATGGTGAACAGTATAAAACCATTGAATATTTCAACACCGTTTTGACACAATTATTAGAAAACAGAGCCGCCAGAGACACGACGCTCATTGCTCTCGGTGGAGGTGTTATTGGAGATATGGGAGGTTTTGCAGCAGCTTGTTACCAACGTGGCATTCCATTTATTCAAGTTCCAACCACCCTACTGTCACAGGTCGACTCCTCTGTTGGCGGAAAAACTGCGGTTAATCATCCGCTTGGGAAGAATATGATAGGCGCTTTCTATCAGCCCAAAGCCGTGTTTATCGATACTAATTCTCTGTCTACTTTGCCTGAGAGAGAATTTTCTGCCGGTATGGCTGAAGTGATAAAATATGGCATTATGTACGATGGTGAGTTCTTTTCTTGGATCGAAAACCAACACAGCGCGATTAGAAACCGTGATCCCGACGCTCTTCGCTACCTAATTGCGAGGTGTTGCGCCATTAAAGCAGAAGTTGTGAATTTAGATGAAAAAGAGCACGGGGTAAGAGCTTTATTGAATTTAGGTCACACCTTTGGCCATGCAATTGAAGCCGAGAAAGGCTACGGTGTCTGGTTGCATGGCGAAGCAGTTGCAGCTGGCATGGTGCTTGCAGCAAAGTTAGCATTGTTAAGAAATTGGATATCGGCGTCAGATTTAAGTCGCATTGAGCAATTGATTCAACTATTTGCTTTGCCTACTGACGGCCCAGAAGATATGAATTCTGAGGACTATATCCAACATATGCAGCACGACAAAAAAGTGTTGTCAGGTAAAATGCGATTCATTGTGCCAACATCAATCGGCGTTGCAAAAGTCATAGATGATGTTACAAATGAAGAGTTGAGTAGTATTTTAAACTAAATTGCGTTGACCAAAATAGCGTTAACGCTATTTATAATTTCAGTAAAAATTTGATTGGCCAAATTGAAAAGGACGTGACTGATTGTCGGAATTGCAAGATCGTTTAGAACACTTAATTAATTATTCCTCTCAGCTTATTTTTGTAAGCGGGGATAGTATTGCTCAACAACAGAGAACTCTTGAAGACTTTTTATCCGTTCAAAAAGAAAACACCGAAATATCATACTTCACTTCTGAATTAACAATGGAGTCCCCTGACTTCCGCCGCATCATTTGTCGTCAATTACTAGGACAAAAAGTAGGTAGCTTTGTGCGGCCTTTGAAGGAATTACTGAAAGATCTGCATCAAGAACCGGGGCCGTTTCTGATTTGTATTAAACAAGCACAAACACTGCCAAACCCATTCTTGCAGGAACTTTGGGACTGGGTAACTGAAAGCAAGAAACTAGATACTAATCATCATGTTAACGTTATCCTATTTGGGGAAACTGCTTGGGCAGAAAAAGCAAAGAAATGGCTTCCTAAACGCAACAGTAGTCGCCCCGTTTTACTCTCATCACAGTCAGTTGATTCAAGCAAATTTGACCTGAATGCTCTCGAAACGCTAATGGCGGAAGAGCGTCCAAATTTTGCCCTTGGTTTTTTCAAAAGAGATGAATTCGCCCCCCCAATTGTTACGCAAAAATGGTTTATTGCTGCGGTTATGTTCTTACTTTTCTCCGTTTTTGTAGGATTAATGAGTTGGCAGTATCCGGATCACGTCAAGTCATTACTTCAAACCGGGTCATTGCCACCAGACTCCGACCTCAATGCAGATCAGCTTGCCTTACTGAATGAGCAACTGGACAGAGAAGTGGTGCTTGGTCAAACAGCACAAAAGGAAAAAGCACAAGAAACCGAAACACAAAACGATTCTGGTTTAATTGCAACTTGGGATGAAGCTAAGCAAACAAGCAATACAAAAATTAAAACCTTAAAAGTAGATAATGAAGCTCTAGCGCTCGAACCCAGTTTAGCTAACCCCCAAGCAGGCGATGAGCTCAAAGTAAGTTCGGCATTCGAGATAGTGAAAAACGAAGAACTTGTGGATTCAAGAACTGCCGAGTCAGGTCTTATCGATGAAAGTGTCAATTCCAATCGCCTTGGTGACCCAAGCACCTTTGTTGAAGGTTCAAGCTCTGAGAGCTCTGACCTAGAGGGTGACTTTGCAGTGCCTGACATCATCAGCGTTGAACAATTAGATGCAAGATTGGGAAATGAATTACTGCCAGCTCAAGAGCTCTCCTCTACTGAAGCTTCCTCTGTTGAAGCTTCGCCATCTTCCCCTACAGTTATCGAGGACGCAACACCAGCTGAACCAGAAACGATCGCAGATACGACTAACTACGAATTTGACGAGACGGAAATATTAGCCCTATCAGAGCCTGCCGTTTTATTACAAATTTCGGGGATACAAAATCGCAGCGTTCTAAGTGAATTTATTGTAGATAACCAATTGCAGAATTTCGTTTGGGTATATCAAACCACGCGATATGGCGGACCTTGGCATGTCGTATTGTTTAATCAAGCCTTTGATAATCTTGCGGATGCGCGAGAAGCTGCCGCACTTTTACCACAATCTGTTCAGGCAACCTCGCCGTTTGCAAAAGATCTTGCACAAGTAAAACTCGAAATACGAAATCGATAATAAGTTGTTCAGCTGTTTTTTAAACGCGTAAATTTTTTATGGTCTGCGCTTTTTATGGTAGTCTATTGCCACTTTTGAAAATATTTTGCAGTAAAAATCACAGTCGTGCATAAAAATAATAAGAATAGGGCCTTTTTAAAATGGGCTGGCGGCAAATATTCCTTGCTTGAGCATATTCTCCCTCATTTACCTCATTCACCAAAGTTGATAGAACCCTTCTTTGGCGCAGGCTCGGTTGCACTTAATGCTGAATACGAAAACTATCAACTGAACGATATTAATAAAGACCTAGTAAATTTGTACAAATTGATTCAGGGATCGTCTCAGGCTTTTATTGAAGAACTAGCGCCCTTATTTACCAAAGAAACAAACGACTCAGACTTTTATTACGAACGCCGAGAGGAGTTCAATTCAAGCGATGATAAATTTCGCAGAGCCTTGCTTTTCGTATATTTAAACCGCCATGGCTACAATGGTCTGTGTCGATACAACCGCAAAGGTGGATTCAATGTTCCCTTTGGACGTTACGTAAAACCGAAAATGCCTGATGCTGAAATACGCAACTTCGCAGCGCGCTTTCAAAAGGCTGAATTCACTAATTTGGATTATGTCGACGTTATTAAAAAAGCACCTGATAATAGCGTTATATACTGTGACCCGCCCTACATTCCAATTAGTAAAACAGCCTCGTTTACGCAATACGCGACTAATGGATTTAGTTTAGAAGCTCAAGAAAACCTAGCGAATACTGTGAAGGAAGCGGTTGCTTCACGTCCAATAACCGTTGTAATTAGTAATCACGACACGCCACTTTCTCGAAAGTTGTACCAAGGTGCTAAGTTCAAAAGTTTTTCCGCCCGACGTTTTATTAGTCAAAATGCGCAGAATAGGAAACCGGTAAAAGAACTTGTCGCGATTTTTTGCAATAAAAATATGTGAGCTAGTCAATCTGCTATTAAACGACTTATTCCTGTTCGCTCCTCCTGCTAAAGTATATAATATTGAAACATTCTAGCGCTTTTATCATCTGATCGAGCGGTTAAGCAAATCTTTGAAGTTTTATGAATTGCTAGACGGAGAAAGCTATTAACCTTAGTTTTCATACAACAGGTATATAAATTTTAATTCATGATTCGACTCCGCGGTTTATTATCTAAAATTCTATTATTGGTTATTGTTGTAGCCATACTATCTTTGGCTGCATCTTATGGCTTTGTTACGGCGCAACAAAGCGCTCGATTTGAAGAAAACGTTAACGAGCTCAAGCAGTCTCACCTCAAAGCAACTCAATTAATACTCCAACAACAATTAAAAGAGCAGGTTTTAACTGCAAAAGAGCTGCTAACCCTAGGTGATATAGCGAAAAAAACACCTGCAGAGGCATCGGCTTATTTAGAAAATATTTGGTCAAGAATTCAGGCAAGTTTAGCTTTGTCATCTATGTCGCTTTCAAACCCAGAACACACCTTCAAAATCGGTGAGTTTCCTTTGAACGCAATTAAATCGCTGAATGAAACAGTGCTCGCAAGCTCTCAAGCAAGGTCCGCTATTATTTGTCACTCAGTATGTGAACTCGTTTCAACAATTCCTGTGCAGGATTGGCAAGGTAAGTGGGTGTTCACTCTTGCTTCAGATATCGCTCCATCCGTCGAGTTTTTGTATCAAGTTGTGGGAAGTGATATTGGCGTACTTGCTCCAAATGAAGATCCTATCAAAGACCAACTCAATCTAAAACGCTACATAACAGGCATTATGACCGGTGTTGGAAAAATGGATGGCTTGTTAAGTGCAGAGTTAACACATGAAGAAATTAAGCAGGTGGAATCCATTGGCCTTCGTCAATCTTTTGAGGGACGGGATTACTATATTTGGTTTGAAATCCTAAGCAGTGTTGGTTCCGACTTAAAATTTATGTTCGTTAGGGACATTACCTCTTTAATTTCAGAAGAAAGCCAGCAAAAAGAACAAATTATTATTATCTTCATGACAGTAACGTCGGGTATTTTACTCACTCTCATAACGTTTTCTATCATTCCAATTTCTAAAATTAATAAACTTCGCAGAGCAATCAAGCTCATTGCGAACAAAGAATATAATGCAGCTAGGTATCGACTTGGGAAAGCCGAAAAACCAAAATTTAATGATGAGCTTCACGACCTAGAAGATGAATTTAGAAACGCCATTAACATACTCGAGTCTTACGAGCATGAACTAGATGTTTCGCAAAAAAGATTATTACGCCAAGCAACCATTGATGGGATAACCGGCTTGTATACACGCAATGTCTTAATTGAAGATTTACTGCGAATACGAAATCAAAGCTCAGCGTTAAATGTGGCAATTTTCTTTTTAGATTTGGACGGGTTTAAGCCAGTCAATGATAATTTAGGTCATGGTGCTGGCGACATTATGTTGAAAAAAATCGGTTATCGTTTAAAGGGCGTTTCGAATAAATTTATTAAAGTATACCGCATTGGCGGTGATGAATTTGTGATCTGCTACAGCGACTACAACAGTGAAAAAGCATTATTGCAAATGGCCGAATCGATAGTGAATTTATTCGCAGCTCCCTTTCATGTTTATGAAACGAATATCGCTATTAGCGCGAGTATCGGAATTGCACTTCAAGAAGCCAATAAAATCGATGCCGACCAACTACTTAGATATGCGGATATTGCTATGTATCAAGCGAAAGAAGAAGGCAAAAATAGATACCGATTTTTCGATGAATCAATGCGTGCCCGAACTCAGTTAAAGTTCACCATAAAAAATGACTTTGTTTCTTCACTCGCAAATGATCAGCTTTTTCTGGTTTATCAACCTATCGTTGACAGCGAAACACGTAAAGTTAAAAAAATAGAAGCACTGTGTCGTTGGGATCATCCAGAATTAGGCTTTATACCACCACTGACTTTTATTGATGTGCTAGAAGAAAGTGAAAACATGCATTCCCTGTTTGAGTGGATAGTTGCAAATGTCATTAAAGAAGCCATATTCCTAGCAACCGTAGGACTTAAAGATGTCATAATTTCAATTAACCTGAGCGCTTCTCAACTTGTGGATGAGCGTGCTTTTGACCTGCTCAGAGATCAACTAAAGCTAAACAATATTGAACCTAACAGAATAGAATTAGAGATCACCGAAACGACCTTAATTACTAATTTTAAACAAGCTAAAGCATGGATTGAAATGGCGACAGAAATCGGCTTCAGAGTAGCAATTGATGATTTTGGTGCGGGTTACTCGTCGTTATCATATTTAGCAGCCTTCAAATACGATACAGTCAAACTCGATCGTTCATTACTCGATAAAATCGATGTCGACACAAGACAGCAACGGATTGTTGGTTCATTAACCCAGATGATCCACAGTCTATCTGTGCCAATAGTAGCGGAAGGTGCCGAAACAGAAGCGCAATATGAACAGCTTAAAAAGCTAGGATGCGACTTAATTCAAGGCTATTTGATTTCCAAACCGATAAAGCATGAAGAGTTGGCTATTTTTTTAGAAACTAATAAATCGTGAGCTAAACGAGAGTATTAACTAAGAGAACAAGGGCCAGAATAAATACAATTACGAGAATGACTCCCGTAATGATAAACGGAATAGGAGAACTTTCGGTAAAGTCTTCTTCATAATTACGTTGTGACTGCACGCCTAACATACTCGCTGAGACACTTTTAAGTAATCGAAAGCATTTGTTAAGCATTAAAGCCTACTTCTTATTGTCAGATGTAAATTGTGAGAGTAACTCTAGAAGATCAAGAAAATGAAACTGATTTGAGCTTGATTTGTTGGTGATCCAAGCTATCCAACTTACTTCATTGCCTTTTGCTTGGCACGTTGAACTGAGAGACATGTTGTTATGAGATATGTTTTCAACTACGTCATTTTGACTACAAACGTCGATTGAGGGATGGAAAGTAGTGATGCTAATATATATACCGAACGTCAAAATACTAAGCGCTGACATTAATTTCATCAATGGCGACTTATTAACTACTGTGCGGTTTAATACCTTTTTCATCGTCTATTCCACTCTTCGCATCTGAACCGTGCATTTATATAGGATCTGTAAATAGAAACTATAAATTGTAAGGTTATCACTTTCTTGTGAGGTTTTTAGTATAGCGCAAACCATGAGATGTACAATAATTAATCGCAAACAAAAAAAACCTGCAAACCACATAGCTTGCAGGAAGAGTAAATCTTAAGTTTTATTATTTTAATTGTAATTCGTGCGCTTAACTAACTGGATAAATTATAGATCGAAGGATTTGCTGATTGAGAAATATAATGATTCACTATCATCTAAGTCAGATCCGCTAAGTACCAAACCTACACCTACATCAAAACCACCTATTTCTGTGCCGTAAGCGATTTCTCCATACTCACCCTCTGCATCCTTACCATAACTACCAATAGTGGCTGACCAACCATCTTTCTCAATACCAATAGTCACTAAAGAGTAGTCACCTTCCGTAGCTGCCTCATCACCTACAACACCATCCCATTTACCTTGAACATAGCCGACTGAAAATAGACCAAAACCTGCACCCAAGCCAATTTCATTGTAGGCACTATCAAAATCACCAGTATATTGATATGTTGTAAAATTAGCATCTAAGCTAACTCCGTTATCTAACTCAATGCCATAACCAGCATATAAATCAACTTCAAGTCCATCCTCAACCTCAGCTGTCCAGGCGCCAGCGTAAAAACCGGTATCACCTGCATAATCAAGACCCGCACTTGTTGATGCTGATTCAGTTTGTTGAATACCACGGAAGTGATAATCAGATACAAGACCGATATTAGCTGACCATTCTGCCATTGCAGTTTGGCTAAGAAGTGCTGTGCTTAAAATTGTCGCAGCCATTGCTGTGCGTTTAAAAGTTTTCATGTGTGTTCTCCGTGAATTTTAAAGTTGCTAATCCACATACAGCAAAAGTGATGCCTATATATTTGAAATCAAAAATAAATACTTATCGCTCTGATATTAATCAGTTTTTTATTCAAAATTGATTTTTTGTTTGAGAATAAGGAATACTCTTTGCAGCAAGATATGAGCAAAAACGCCCTGTTATGATGCATGCTCACCAATAAAGGGCGGAGGTTGTGCTTTTGTCCTTCTTAAAAGTTCTGTAAACTCAATACTCTTGCGTATTTTAAGGACCCAACAATGCATTCCCCACTTATTGCACCCTCAATTTTGTCAGCTGACTTTGCCCGTCTAGGTCAAGATGTAGAAGATGTTCTCAAAGCGGGTGCTGATATTGTGCACTTTGATGTAATGGACAATCACTATGTTCCGAACCTATCCTTTGGCCCAATGATTTGTGAAGCACTGCGTAAGTATGGAATTACAGCCGATATTGATGTGCATTTGATGGTGCAACCGGTTGATTCGATGATACAGAGCTTTGCAGAGGCTGGTGCAAGTATGATTAGCTTTCATCCTGAAGCGACAATGCATCTTGACCGCAGCATTCAACTTATCAAAGATAATGGCTGTAAAGCTGGACTAGCGCTAAACCCGGGAACACCCTTGCATGTGTTGGATTGTGTGCTTGATAAGTTAGACTATGTGTTACTTATGTCGGTTAACCCAGGTTTCGGTGGTCAATCCTTCATTGAAAGCACACTTTCTAAGATTACGCAGCTAAAACAAATGATAATTACAAGCGGTTTAGATATTCGAATAGAAGTTGATGGCGGGATTAAGATCAACAATATAAAATCAGTGTGGGAAGCTGGCGCAGACATGTTTGTTGCCGGATCTGCTATTTTCAATACAGATAACTATGCCGACAGTATTTCAGCAATGAAGAATCAATTAAAATAACTTAGGAAATCGTAAATAAATGAGCTCGCAAAAACCGATCGTATTAAGTGGTTGCCAACCTTCAGGTCAACTAACCATGGGAAATTACATGGGAGCACTGCGCCAGTGGGTGAATATGCAGGACGACCATGACTGTCTTTATATGATTGTAGATTTGCATGCGATAACGCTTAGACAAGATCCTAGCGAATTGAAAAAAGCATGTCTAGATGGTCTTGCCTTATATCTCGCCTGCGGCATTGACCCAAATAAAAGCAGTATCTTCATGCAATCTCATGTACCCGAGCATGCTCAGCTAAGTTGGGTTTTGAATTGCTATACGCAAATGGGCGAGCTTAACCGCATGACACAGTTTAAAGACAAGTCGCAAAAGAACGCGTCCAATATCAACGTTGGCCTATTTAGTTACCCAGTTTTGCAAGCGGCCGATATTTTAGTTTATCAAGCAAACAAAGTGCCTGTCGGCGAAGACCAAAAACAACATTTAGAACTTACTCGCGACATCGCTACTCGTTTTAACAATATTTATGGTGACATCTTCACTATTCCAGACCCATTTATTCCAGAATCTGGTGCACGAGTGATGAGCTTGCAAGATCCTATGAAGAAGATGTCAAAATCAGACGACAATCCTAATAATGTGATCGGCTTGCTTGAAGACCCTAAAAAACTCACTAAAAAAATAAAACGAGCCGTGACTGATAGTGACGAAAAAGCTCGTATTTACTTTGATGTTGCTGAGAAGCCGGGCGTTTCAAATCTATTGTCTTTACTTTCTTGCACCAGTGGTGAATCAATAGAGAGCTTAGTACCAAAGTATGAAGACAAAATGTACGGTCATTTAAAAGGTGATGTAGCTGAATCAGTTGTGAATATGCTTCAACCTATTCAAACAGAATATGCACGCATTAGGGCTGATCACACATACTTGCATGATGTATTGAATGCCAGTGCTCTGAAAGCAAGAGAGAAAGCTTCCGTAACTTTAGCGAAAACATACGAAGCACTTGGGTTTGTTGCACCTTAATACGTTGGTAGACAGTGCACGAGTAAAGAGTGCATTAGTAAAGAGTGCATTAGCAAAGTTTGCACTAGTAAAGAGCGCATTGGTAGAAAATGCGCTCTTGGAAAGTGCTTTCCTAGAGACTACTTTAGCAGATCGCGCGATAAGAACAGACCATCGCTACAGGAGTCGTTAACGTGGTCTTGATCATTGATAACTACGACTCTTTTACTTTCAATTTAGTGCGTTATTTTGAAGAGCTTAATGCCCGTGTAATGGTCATTAAAAATGATGAACTGAGTATTCCCGAGCTAGAAGCACTTGATTTTACGCACCTAGTGATTTCACCGGGCCCCTGTACTCCTGATGAATCAGGCATCTGCCTAGATGCAATCGTTGCGTTTGCCGGAAAATTACCTATATTAGGAGTATGTCTTGGGCATCAAGCGATTGGTCAAGTTTTTGGCGCTAAAGTAGTACGCGCAAAGAATATAAAACATGGAAAAACCTCAAATGTGCATGTACAGCAAGTGCATGGTATATTTGACGGGATAAATCCGACATTCATTGCAACAAGGTATCACTCTTTGTTGCTTGAGTTAGATACGCTACCGGAATTGCTGGAAATTACTGCAGTTTGCCGTGAAAGTGACGATATAGAGATAATGGGTATTCAGCATAAAACCTTGCCAATATTCGGCGTTCAGTTTCATCCTGAATCTTTATTAACTCAAGAAGGTCATAAACTTTTGAACAATTTTTTGAAAAAATAGAATACGGATGTAGAATAACAACATGAAGTTAAGCGTATCTCAGTTAGCCTCGACCATGAATAGTCGATTCGATCATCTCCTCGTGAGTTTAGATGAAGCTATTCTGTTGTCTGGTCAAAAAACCGAGAAACAACGCATAATGGAAGACTCTGAGCAAGCTGATGCTCGCAGAGAGTTGTTATTTGTTGAAGAAGTCGCCATAAAAAACCGCGAAGAAATCAATCAGAAGCAAAACCTATTCATCCAACAAGTTGAAGCTGAGTTTCATGTCAGCTTTATAAACGACCTCGCAGAAAAAATTAGAGACACTGATTTCGTCTTGAAGAAAATTCTAGGTTACGATCCTGAATTGGGTAAACTCCTAGATGTTTTGTACACTGAGTCTTGCTCGATATCACGGTTAGAAGCATCCATCATTCAAATGGACTGGCTACAAGACGCAATTATTAAATTTGTTAAGCAACCCAAATATCGTCGCTTTGATTCAAAAGGCAAACTAATCGTAATTAACAGTTTGCGCAGTGCTTTAAGCTTCGTAGGGATTGAGAGTTTACGAACGCTTCTTCCTGCCTTGATTGCAAAACGCAGCTTACCACCAAAATCTGAAGTGTTTCCTGAATTGCAAAAGCACATGTGGGAATATACTTTGGGGACAGGTAAAGCGTGTAAGGCAATTGCGGAAAAAGAAAGCATGAAATGGTATCTTGGTTACAATATAGGCCTTTTAAGCACCATCGGCCGTAGCGCCATTGCCAAAATGTACTTACGAGCTTTTGACGCTAAATTGCGTGAAAAAATTATAGAAGCACGCAAGAACAACAATCCAGTGCAAGCCAAAGCTTTAAATACATTAGTTCCTTCACACAAATACCTAGTTTCTCTTTGGGGTACATACAGCAATCAACTTACTTACGACCTTGTAGCATTGTTTAAATGTCGTTGGTTGATGGTTGGCGTTGGCTTAGAGGACTACACAAGAATTAAAGAAGTCAGTATTACTCATGTTCGAGAGAAAAATCTGCATCCTCTCACTAATCTACTGTTTCGCTGCCAAGGTTACATGCAATTTAAAATGATGAAAGCTAATGGCTTAATGTCAAAGCAAACGTCTATGGTGTACTTGCGTAATTTTGGTATTGTCTCTGACGATGTTGTTTTGCTGATGAAAACCAACTTAACAGGAATTGAAATACAAATACCTGAGATTCAACAAGCACCTAAAGCACTCAACGACTAGTCAGATTGACAATTTTTCGGCAAATACCATATATTTCATTGAGTTTTTTTTGCATGAATATGCCCGAAGTTGCATTCCACAAAAGCTCCATTCATTGGGTTCGCAAGCCAAGTCAATATGATTAGTTAGTCTGCAAGCCAATGTGCCTAGCCACACGCCATTGAGCCCGCCTTTTTACACCTTTAATTTTCATACAAATAAATATTCACTAATTCTGCAAATAAGTGCATACGCCTTATTTTTACTGGCTTTGCGACGAATAAGTTCATTGCTTTAGCCTGCTCTTCTGGCATAATACGAGGCCAAATTATCCGCACGTTTGTAAATGTGTGGGTGCTAAATAGCTCAGCAAAGAGGTGTATAACATGCAAGTGACTCGTTCAACGTTCAATGATGTAATGGTCCCAAACTATAATCCAGCGCAAATGGTGCCGGTTCGTGGCGAAGGTTCTCGCGTATGGGATCAAGAAGGGGTTGAGTACATCGATTTTGCTGGTGGTATTGCCGTTAACGTGCTTGGCCATTGCCATCCAGAACTGGTTAATGCATTACAAGAACAAGGCAGTAAGCTTTGGCACCTAAGTAACGTTTTTACAAACGAGCCTGCAATTAGATTAGCTAAGAAATTATGTGATGCGACGTTTGCAGACAAAGTTTATTTCTGCAACTCGGGCGCAGAAGCGAACGAAGCCGCTTTAAAATTAGCTCGCAGATACGCGATCGACCATCATGGTGCCGAGAAGGACCAAATCATTGCTTTTACGCAAGGTTTCCACGGTCGCACATTCTTCACTGTAACTGTAGGCGGACAACCAGCTTATTCCGACGGTTTCGGTCCAAAGCCTGGCGGCATTGATCACTGCGAATATAACAATTTAGAAATGCTCGAAGAAATGATGTCAGAGCGCACATGTGCAATCATGATGGAACCGATGCAAGGTGAAGGCGGTATTATTTCTCCAGATCCGGCTTTCGTCAAAGGCGTTAGAGAGTTGTGTGATAAGCATAATGCTTTATTGATTTTTGATGAAGTGCAAACTGGCTTAGGAAGAATGGGACACTTGTATGCCTACATGGGTGTAAACGTTACGCCAGACATTTTAACAACAGCTAAGTCATTAGGCGGCGGTTTCCCAATCGGTGCAATGCTTACGACAGACGCCATTGCGAGCAGCCTTAAACCAGGTACTCACGGCAGTACTTATGGCGGAAATCCCTTAGCATGCGCAGTAGCGGAAAGAGTGTTGGATATTGTTAATACACCAGAAATACTTGCTGACGTATTAAAAAAAGAAGCACTATACCGTGACATTCTGCAAAAAATAAACGCCAAGTATGACGTGTTTAGTGAAGTGCGTGGTAAAGGGATGTTGTTAGGTTGCGCGTTAAACGAAAAATACGCAGGTCGTGCACGTGACTTTATGACTGCCGCTGCTGAGCAAAAACTTATGTGCTTAGTAGCAGGCATGAACGTTATTCGTTTTGCTCCATCTCTAGTTATTCCAGATGAAGATATCATTGAAGGTTTAGCTCGTTTCGAGAAGGCTATTGCCTCGGTCGTTGCCGCTTAATCTTTGTTGGGCTGCCTTTGGCAGCCATTTGGAGCATTAGATGAAAATTATTCGTCCTATTAGAGCGTCAGACTATCCGTCGCTATATGCGATAGCACAAGAGTCTGGAATCGGGTTCACTTCACTGCCTGTCAACGAAGAGCTATTGCAAAATAAAATATCAAAAGCTGAAAGTGCGATTCAATCGACGCCTACAAAGCCCGGAGTACAAAGCTATCTTTTCGTAATGGAAGATACTGAAACAGGCGAAGTCGTTGGTACCTCAGGTATTGAAGCAACTGTCGGTTTGCAGGATGCTTTCTACCATTACCATATCAGCAAGGTTGTTCATGCATCACGTGAGTTGAATGTTCACAACACTGTGGAATTATTGCATTTCTGCAATGACTACACTGGAGTAAGTGAAATTTGCACCTTGTTCTTAAGAGAGAGCGCTAGGCAAGGTCTAAATGGCCGCTTTTTATCTAAAATGCGTTTCCTGTTTATGGCGGAGCATAAAGAACGCTTCTCTGATGTCGTTATCGCTGAAATGCGTGGCGTAAGCGATGAACAAGGTCGCTCTCCTTTCTGGGCTTGGTTAGAAGAGCATTTCTTCTCCATGGATTTCCCGACTGCTGACTACATGACCGGTATTGGTAATAAAGTATTTATCGCCGAACTTATGCCAAAACATCCGATTTACGTTAACTTGCTAAGCAAAGCGGCTCAGGATTGTATTGGAAAAGTGCATGAAAAAACTAGGCCGGCACTTCGTTTGTTAGAGCAAGAAGGTTTTAAATGTCGTGGTTATGTAGACATTTTTGACGCCGGACCAACAGTAGAGGCCGACGTAAACAACATTGCAACCGTACAAGCGAGTCGCAAGGCATCTATCGTTATTAATGATAGTCTCGCTCAAAACGATGGTGAAACATGTTTCGCTATCAACACATCGGTAAAACATTTTAAAGCCTGCATCGCAGACATTGCCTACGTTGATGGAAATCGCGTAGCAATCGAACGAGCGTGCGCTGATGCCTTAGGTATCAGTGACGGCGACTCAATTCGATTCTCACCGGCAAACACAAAGCATTAGGAGCACATATATGACAAATTCAACTCACTTTATCGATGGTCAATGGGTAGAAGGCTTAGGCCATGATATCAACTCAATCGATCCTACAAAGAATGTGCTTATTTGGTCAGCTAAATCTGCGTCTGAAGCGCAAGTTAATGAGGCGATCCTAGCTGCTCGCAAGGCATTTCCAGCTTGGTCACGATTAAGTGTCGAAGAACGCTTATCTACTATTAAAAAGTTCGCTGAGTTACTGGGTGAAAACAAGGCAGAGTTAAGTAAGATTATTGCAAAAGAAACCGGCAAACCTGAGTGGGAAACTGCGACTGAAGTTGGTGCGATGATCGGAAAAATCGCGATTTCTGAAAAAGCCTACAATGAGCGGACTGGCACCGTTGAAAATGCAATGCCTGTTGGACAAGCGATTATTAGACATAAACCACACGGTGTTGTGGCAGTATTTGGTCCTTATAACTTTCCTGGTCACTTGCCGAATGGTCACATTGTTCCTGCATTAATCGCAGGTAACACCGTTGTATTTAAACCAAGCGACTTAACGCCATTAGTTGCTGAATTTACAGTGCAATTGTGGGAAAAAGCAGGCCTACCGAAGGGTGTACTTAACTTAGTTCAAGGCCAAGTTGAAACAGGTAAAGCTTTAGCAAGCCACTCGAATATCGATGGTCTATTCTTCACTGGTAGTTCGCGCACAGGCAAGATATTACACGAACAATTCGCGGGCCATCCAGGCAAAATTCTGGCCTTAGAAATGGGTGGTAATAACCCTCTTATCGTAAAAGATGTTGCCAACATTGACGCGACTGTGCATGACATTGTGCAATCAGCTTACGTGACAAGCGGCCAACGTTGTACTTGTGCTCGTCGCTTATTTATTCAAGACAACGAGCAAGGCGATGCCATTTTAGCGCGCCTGATTGAAGTGACTAAGAATATTCAAGTGGGTCCTTATGACGCTGCTGAGCAACCATTTATGGGTGCTATGATCAGTGCAGCTGCTGCCGCAGGAATGGCAAGTGCGCAACAACAGCTTCTTGACTTAGGTGCTAACAGCCTACTAGCTCTTGAGCACACTGATAAGGACACCGGTTTTGTAACCCCAGGTCTTATCGATGTAACAGCTATTGTGAATGAAATGCCTGATGAAGAGCATTTTGGCCCTTTATTGAAAGTCATTAGATACTCGGATTTCGATGAAGCAATTGCTCAGGCAAACAATACAAGCTTCGGTTTATCAGCGGGCTTATTGTGTGACTCCAAAGCTGACTACGATTACTTCCTAGCTCACATCAGAGCCGGAATTGTAAACTGGAACCGCCCTATCACAGGCGCAAGCAGTGCTGCTCCGTTTGGTGGTATTGGAGAAAGTGGAAACCATAGAGCAAGTGCTTACTATGCCGCAGACTACTGTGCTTACCCAGTTGCATCTGTAGAGCTAGATGTTGTTACTTTACCCTCTTCCCTTAGTCCCGGTTTGAAATTTTAATTGGTTTAGAAAATTTAATATGCATACAGATATCAACAAATTGTTCCAAGGTCTTTGGCAAGATTACATTCAGATCACGCCATCGGCCCATAAGATCCATCAATTGTTAGGCAATAAAACGGGTGTATCAGACATCATTAATGATCACATCGCTTTACGAACTTTTGATTTAGAAGCTGTTAACTTAGACAAGTTAGCCGCTCACTTCTTAAGCTTAGGTTACGAAAAGAAAGGTGACTATGATTTTGAGCTAAAGAAATTAAGAGCCCAACACTTTGAGCATCCAGACATCACACAACCTAAGGTGTTTATTAGCGAACTTAGAGTAAATGAATTGAGTAAGACAGCTCAAAGCATTATTAAAAAGTTGGTCGATAGTGTTCCGCAAGGCGCTGTAGAAGCTGATAATTTCTTGTATTCTGGCACGCATTGGGCGGTGTCACATAGCGAGTATAAAACCTTGCTAGCAGAATCAGAGTACGCTGCTTGGGTTGCTGCGTGGGGTTTTCGCGCGAATCATTTTACAGTCAGTGTAAATCATTTACAGAGTCTCAACGAACTCACTGAAGTGAATAAGATATTGCATCCTGCTGGGTTTAAACTCAACACATCAGGTGGCGAAATCAAGGGTGGAAAAGACGTTTGTCTAGCTCAATCTTCCACGATGGCCGATTCGTCCGAAGTTGCTTTTGCAGATACAACCGTTTCTATCCCAAGCTGCTTTTATGAATTTGCTCAACGCTACAAAATGAATAATGGCGAATACTACCAAGGTTTTGTAGCAGCCTCTGCTGATAAGATATTTGAAAGTACCAACGTCCAGTAATCAGAAGCTAAATGCATACTAAATGGTGAGTTGCGGCAACGCGCTCACCTTTATTTATTCAGCAATAATAACAACGTATATTAATCTAAACCTTACCTTCCTTAATTTGCGGCACAATACCCCATCATCTTTTTTTCCACCTTAGGCCATAAAAAAACGCATGTTTATTAATTCCAAAGGCATCATACTGAGCGCTTTGATTAGTACTGTTGCTGTACCTTCATATGCCTTAACTGACCTTTCAGACCGAATTGAATTTAGCGGTTTCGGTCGCGTTATTGGCGGGTATCTGGATGACAAAGGTGCAAAATATGAAGACTATACGAATCATTTAAGCTTCTCGCAGCAATCATTGTTTGCCTTACAAAGCGATTTAAAAATTACCGAAACGCTTAGCCTCTCGGCTCAATTATTAGCTCATACTAGCAGTGATCGCGAATCTGGCCTTGAGTGGTTATATCTCAACTATCAGCCTAACCAGAATTGGCAATTTAAGATAGGAAAGCTACGTACTTCATTTTTTCAGTATAGTGACGTCCTTGATGTAGGATTCGCATATCATTGGATATCTCCACCACAACAGGTCTATAGTGGAATTCTGTTTTCTAACTACGAAGGAGTCTCTGCAACCTATCGCCTCAATGTTAATGAAATCAATTTTGATATTGAAGCATATTACGGTGTATACGAAGGCGAGTTTAAGCGTCAAGATGAACAAGTTCCCATTGATGTAGATGAAATTAAGGGAGCAATTCTCAACTTAAGTAAGGGCAACTTGAGCCTCCGTATATCGGTAACTCAATCAGCTGATTTTTTTGCAGATGTGCCGGCTTTTACTCAGTTTTCCGACGCTATTGAGTTTGCTGGCTTCAAAGAAAACGCTGAATCTTTACGATTTAATGGCAAAGCAGTGGGTTATCAAGCAAGTGTAAAATATGATGATCTCGACTACTTTTTTGGTGCCGAATGGGTAAAAATTGCGTCCGATCTACTTGTCGTTCCAGAAGTTGACTCCTATTACTTAACAGCAGGGTATAATTTCTATCCATTTCAAACCCATGTAAGCTATTCAACTTCTAAAACTGCTTACAACACGACAGAGAATTTAATTCCGAAGGGCGTCAACCCTGGCTTAGACCAGCTTTCATTTGCCTATGATCAGATAACTGGGAACTTACCACTTTACGACTTAGATTCAATTTCAATCGGTTTTCGTTGGGACTTTCGACATAACATGGCGGCGAAAGCAGATATCACTTTCTTAAATGGTGAACCTGGCGAAAGCTCGTTCTTTTCAGACATAAGCGATCCCGACTTTGATAGAAAAGCGACACTCTATCAAATTGGCATTGAGTGGGTGTTTTGATGAGCTTAGGTATGAAACTAGCCTTATCTCTTTTATTAACAATAAGTCTTAGCAGCTATGCATCAGACTTGATTATTGTTGCTAATACCGAGCAGGCTGACATCACACTGAATAAGCGTCAAGTACGCGATATATTCATGGGTGATAATTCACAGTTCCTATTAAAGCCTATTGTGCTAGCCCCTAAGAACAAAACTCGCTATACATTTAATACTAGGGTCGTTGGCCTAACTGAATCACGCATTCAATCTTACTGGGCACAAATGCGCTTTAGTGGACGTAAAAAGGCGCCTCGTGAATTTGATTCACTTGAATCTTTACTTGCGCACTTGCAAAACAATAAAGAAACCGTCGCCTATTTACCATCTGATACAAAGTTACCAGATGGCTTGATAATTGTTTACGAAATGAATTGAAACTATGCTTTATTCAATACGTACTCTAGTTCAGGATCAACAATAAACTTACCCGCCATAGCCTCACGCCCAAATAACATTAAATACGTCATTTCAGAACGATCCGTTAAGGTCAATTGAATAGGCCACCGTTGGTTTGCCATAACAATATCTGTTTGAATCACATAACGACGTTGTCGAGTTGCAGTAGAGCTCTTAACTGCTCGCTTTCCCTCAACTTTCGCCTCGCAACGAATAAGCTTTTTTACATCATGAATATCGGGATGAATATCAAACTTAATCCACGTGTCTTCATCAATATCAATTTCTTCTATGTTATCGACATGCAAGGATGAAGTGGTGGCGCCTGTGTCTACGCGCACATGAAGACCTTTTATACCTAATTGCGGAAGATCGCATAGCTCCAAGTTACCCACTATTATCTTTTCGTTCATTTTTGACATCTCTTTTATAGCTTTACATTTTTATATCAACGGAATCATCAGGTACGACTAAGTTGTCTTGCAGCAATTCAACGTGTTCAGCTACCTGATCAGGCTTTTTAAAGTAAGCAACATGGTAAATTGCTTCCCCTTCTTGTGCTAATGGAATGTTTTGTTTTCCAATCACGACACCGGTAGCGGGAGAATCAATCGTTCCCAACTGTTCGCCAAATGGGTTGGAAATAACTGCTAACACATCCCCTTTTGACACATGATCACCTAATTGTGCCTTGTGCATAACGAAACCACTGACATTTGCTCTAACCCAGCCGCTCTGTCTAGCAACGAATGGTTTGATGCTGTGTCCGCGAGCTTTAGTTTTGTTGAGCATACCGACACTGCGCATTACCTTAATAATACCCTTAACGCCGGCTCTAATAGAAAATTCGTCATACCTTAAGGCTTCACCCGCTTCGTAAAGTAACACTTTCGCACCTTCATCAGCAGCTGCTTGCCGTAATGAACCATCTCGAATATCAGCGTTTAATAAAACTGGTACACCAAAGGCTTCAGCCATTTCTAAGGTAGCAGGATCATCCAAATTAGCGCGAATTTGCGGCAAATTAGAGCGGTGGATTGCTCCTGTGTGGAGATCAATACCGAAGTCACACTTACTAACGATTTCATCTAAAAATAGGCGTGCAATACGCCCAGCCAGTGAACCTTTCTTACTGCCTGGGAAGCATCTGTTCAAGTCCCGCCTATCCGGCAGATAACGACTTTGATTCAGTACACCGTATACATTTACCATCGGTATGGCTATTAACGTACCTCGCAAACTTTTAATTGGGCGTGTTTTAATTAGTCGGCTAATAATTTCAATGCCATTTAATTCATCACCGTGGATCGCGGCACTAACAAAAAGCGTTGGGCCAGGTCGTTTTCCATGTTGTACGAAGACCGGAATCCCCATACTTGTATCGGTATAAAGCGGAGGCATCTGCAATTGCAGTCTTTTATGCTCTCCAGGCTTAACCACTTCCCCACCAATCGTAAAGTTTGCGCGTTTCATGTTTTAGCCTTTGCCTTTAGTCTTTGTTTTATTTGGTGTTGCTGTTTTTGCGATAAATTCGATGATCATACTTGCAATATCTTTGCCTGTTGCGGTCTCAATTCCCTCAAGGCCTGGTGAAGAGTTCACTTCCATTACCATTGGACCATTCTTCGAGCGCAGAATATCTACACCGCACATATTCAGTCCCATAGTTTTCGCTGCATCTAAAGCTGTCTTGCGCTCCGCTGGTGATAAACGTACTAAACTAGCCGAACCACCTCGGTGTAAATTTGAGCGAAACTCTCCAGGTGCACCTTGACGCTTCATCGCTGCAATGACTTTGCCGCCTACAACTAGACAGCGGATGTCAGCACCACCAGCTTCTTCAATATATTCCTGAACTAAGATACTCGCTTTAAGACCCATGAATGCTTCAATAATGGATTCAGCAGCTTTGGCAGTATCAGCTAATACTACGCCGATCCCTTGTGTGCCCTCTAGTAATTTAATAACTACAGGCGCACCACCGACGTTTTTAATCAAGTCATCAATTCTGTCTGGGTGATTTGCAAACCCTGTACGAGGCATGCCAATACCTTTACGGGACAATAATTGAAGTGAGCGTAATTTGTCTCTTGAGCGACTAATCGCAACCGATTCATTAATGGAGTAAGTGCCCATCATTTCGAATTGACGAACGACTGATGTTCCATAAAATGTCACTGATGCGCCAATTCTAGGGATCACCGCATCATAGCGTGGTAAAGCTTTACCTTTGTAGCGAACAGAAGGTCGGCTACTCGTCACGTCCATGTAGCAATGCATGGTGTCGATAACATCTATTTGATGGCCTAATTTTTCCCCAGCTTCGACAAAGCGTCTGGTTGAATACAATTTAGGGTTACGTGACAAAATGGCTATTTTCATAAGAATCCTCGGCATATTAATGTAGGGCCACTATATATCCTTAAACTTTAGGTTTGAATACTTTTATTTTCGTTAATTGCGTAATTTGGCAATACTTTTCAGTACCATTAATATTAATATACCCACATTATGTGATGCTAAGCACACTCATTTAACCCTATTTTTGGAAAGCCGAATGCCCGATTTACCTGTTGTTTCTGATTTTGTCTCATGGCTAAACCAATATTACGTCAACTTAATTTGGTCTGCCGCCGTTATCCTGCTGCACTTAATTATCGTTAAGTGGACCTTGCCGAAAGTAAAGAATGGCGTAAAAATTAGTAAGCTAAGTGAAGAAAGCGCGCTCAAGGCTTTTAACATGATGCGAGTCATTATTGGCACCATGACGGTAGCTGGCTTGCTTATCGTTTGGGGCATAGATTTTTCCGGACTATTATTAATTTCCACTTCGTTAATCACCATTACAGGTGTCGCGCTGTTTGCGAACTGGTCACTTTTAAGCAATATCACCGCCTACTTTATTTTATTATTTCAACCATCATATAGCCGCGGCAATTTCATTCGTATATTTGAAGGTGATAACTTCGTCGAAGGCACCATCGCAGAGGTAAACCTGTTCAATATCAAGCTAGTTACTGATGAAGATGAAGTAATTATGTATCCAAATAATCTGCTTTTAACGCGACTTTCAATGCTCAACCCAAAAAGGCGCTTGCAAGGTTTTGGTAAGATTGTCCCTACTATCGTGATTAACAACGACAAGAAAAACAGCGTGAATGATGCAACTGTCATTCACGAAGCGATCAATGATGAAGGTGTTCTTGCTACCGAACCGCCAGAGGCCACTGACAAAGACAAACCTAAGAAGTGAGTAAACACTTTACTACTAAAAAGTGTACTGTTTAAAAAGCACGGCAAACCCTACGTGAAACACTGTTAAGAATGACGAGCACAAGCTCCAAACAAGTTACATTACAATAGGATATACAAATGAAGCCCTCTTTTTTTCGTACCTCAATTACTGTATTTTTATTAATCAGCACCATGCTCATGGCAAGTTTTAAACTCATGAGCTCACAAAAGTCAGAACCTATGCTAGATGATTTAAGAAACTTTCAAGTGAATACGGCAGACATGGTTAGTTCTGGTTTGCCTACCCGTGTGCACTTCGAAACGCTGAAAGCAAATGGAGTGCGTAATGTCATTGATTTGCTTCCAGATGATAGAAGCGAAGAAATCAAATTAATGAATGCCTTAGGCCTGAAATACCATAATGTCGCTGTTGAATGGAAAAATCCAACGCTAGAAAACTTTGAAGAGTACGTCGCGACAATGAAAAGCTTCGAAGCGACTGGCGGCATCACACTCACACATTGCAAATTGAATTGGCGTGGTGCAGTCTTCACTTATCTATATCGTGTTACTCAATTGAATGAGCCTGAAGCAATTGCGAAAAAAGACTTAGATGCAATTTGGCAGCCAGACGAAACTTGGCAAGATTTTATTGACGAAGTGAAAGCGAAGTATATGAGTGAAGCCTCGGAATAAGTAAATAAACCCTACGGTAAAACCTGAGTTCGAGACATACGATTTTTATTGTTCTTACTAAACTTTTTAGGAGATTCCATCCTTCGATGGAGTGACCAGTAAGCTTTTTAGGAGGTTCCATCCTTCGATGGAATGACCAGTAAGCTTTTGAGGAGGTTCCATCCTTCGATGGAATGACGGAAGGTCTAACTAAAAAGTCTTTAAGATGTTCTCACTATAGTCGTCAGCATTAAGCGTTACCTTATACTTAGCAGCCAAAACATCCAGCTCTGCTTGGCTTATTGCAAGCTGATCCATAATGATAGTGTTGTCATCTAAATGCCATAGCAGCCGTGAACCAGCATAACTGTAATGAATAGCCAGCATTGCATTAATATTACCTTCCTCAGCAGCTGCTTTTAACTTGGGCATTTTGCGATTGATTCTGTTGAGTGCTTTCTTTAATTCCCAAACATATACCACTTCACGCATGAATTCATGGTGACGGTATTTATTCAAAATCAGAGCAATCGCAAGACTTGAGATGATCACACCACTTAAGTTCCAATGAAAGTGGGTGCCGCTTTCGTCAGGAAACAAAGCAATTAACAATTGTGAAATACTCAAGCTAGCAATTGCTAAACCCGCAACACAACTAACAATCACAATGTTGAGGTGTTTTCGGTAGCGTGCTTTATCGATCTTTATGAGTTGCATATCAACCTAGCAGTATGTTTGACGCAAATGAAGGGGGATAAACGAGAAACGCACCAACTATTCGTTGGTTGGTGCGTCTGTGTTTGGCTTATCAGCGCTAGTCGTATCATCATTAGGCGCATTACCTTCAACATTAGGTGTTGTGGGCTCAATGGCAACTTTCGGAAGTTCTATCTCAACGGAATCTACACGTTGCAGTCCCCTTGGTAGTTTGTTTCCTCTGCGTCCGCGTTCACCTTGGTAATGAGTTAAGTCATTTGCTGTTAAAGTCATTCCGCGTTTACCTGCAAATACTTTGATATCGGCGCCTTCAGGAACAACCGTCAACACAGTTAAATACTCTTCACGCGTCTTCGCTTTGGCGGAAGGAATATTCATCAACTTGTTCCCTTTACCTTTGCCTAGCACAGGAAGATCCCTAATTGGGAATAACAGCATTCTACCTTCATTGGAAATACACAAACACCAATCGGTTTTCACATTAGTTAAAGGCTGTGGGCGAATGACTTTTGCGGCAGTTGGCAAGGAGACAAAGGCTTTACCCGCTTTTGCCTTGCTCAGCATGTCTGAAAACTTACCGACAAAACCATAACCTGCATCAGAGCCAATAAGGAATTGTTTATCATCTGCGGCCATCACAACATGTTCTATTGTTTCGCCACCAACAATACTAAAGCGGCCTGTTAGAGGCTCTCCTTGGCTTCGTGCTGAAGGTAATCCGTGTGCATCACAGGAGAATGCCCTGCCGGATGAATCGATAAACGCAACTAGCTGAGTACTTCGGCCTTTCGCACTGCACAAAAACTTATCGCCCGATTTATAACTCAAGCCTTCTACGTCTATGTCATGCCCTTTCGCGCATCGTGCCCAGCCTTTGTCAGAAACAACGACGGTAATCGGCTCAGACGGAACGAGTTCTTTTTCAGAAATGGCTTTTGCTTCGGCACGCTCCACAATAGGACTGCGACGATCATCACCATAAGTTTCAGCATCTGCTAGAATTTCTTTCTTAATGAGGGTCTTTAAACGACGATCTGAGCCTAATAGCAACTGCAAGCTGTCACGTTCTTTAGCTAACTCGTCTTGCTCACCCTTGATCTTAGTTTCTTCTAACTTCGCCAAGTGACGTAGTTTCAATTCAAGAATTGCTTCAGCTTGTGTATCGCTGATACCAAAGCGCTCCATCAATACAGGCTTTGGTTTGTCTTCTGTACGAATAATGTGAATCACTTCATCAATATTCAGGAAGGCAATTAACAAGCCCTCTAAGATGTGCAAGCGCGCTAGAATTTTATCTAGTCGATATTGCAGGCGACGAGTAACAGTGTCTTTTCTGAAAACCAACCATTCGTTCAAAATTGAGCGCAGATCTTTAACTTGCGGACGGCCATCAAGACCTATCATATTAATATTGACGCGGTAGCTTTTTTCTAAGTCGGTGGTTGCAAACAAATGTTGCATCAACTGCTGTGTATCAACTCGATTTGAGCGCGGTGTGATTAATAAACGTGTTGGGTTTTCATGGTCTGATTCATCACGTAAATCGCTAACCATCGGCAGTTTCTTAGCCTGCATTTGGCTAGCAATTTGCTCTAACACTCGGCCACCAGAAGCTTGGTGTGGCAAAGCGGTGATAATAATGTCGCCATTTTCTTCTTGATAAACAGCACGCATTTTTATGGAGCCACGACCGGTTTCATAAATCTTTTGGATGTCACTGCGAGGAGTAATGATTTCAGCATCAGTCGGGTAATCCGGACCCTGAACATGCTCTAACAATTCACTCAATTCTGCACGGCTATTATCTAGTAGTAAGGCACAAGCATTTGCAACCTCCCGCACATTGTGGGGCGGAACATCGGTGGCCATACCAACAGCAATACCGGTTATTCCATTAAGTAGAATATGTGGTAAGCGTGCAGGTAGCACTTTGGGTTCGTTCATGGTGCCATCGAAGTTTGGCTGCCAATCAGCTGTGCCCTGACCCAATTCAGTAAGCAATACTTCACTGAATTTGCTTAATCGAGATTCGGTATATCGCATGGCGGCGAAGGATTTAGGGTCGTCTGGTGCACCCCAGTTTCCTTGCCCATCCACTAAAGGATATCTATATGAGAAAGGCTGCGCCATTAACACCATAGCTTCATAACAGGCCGAGTCGCCGTGTGGGTGAAACTTACCTAATACGTCACCAACGGTTCTGGCTGACTTTTTGTACTTGGCACTATTACTTAACCCTAGCTCAGACATTGCGTAAACAATTCGCCTTTGCACTGGTTTCAGGCCATCACCAATATGTGGTAATGCCCGATCCATGATGACGTACATGGAGTAATTAAGGTATGCGTCTTCAGTAAACCGACTTAAAGCTAGCTGCTCAATACCGTCAGTGTTAATGGTTATTTCATTGCTCATGATGGATTTTAATTATTCTTATTTTAATAAAAACAAAATACAGCTGTCTCGATTCGCCATTGTTAAGCTATCGTGCTGTACTTATGTTGCCGCAGAATCTATATTAGCACCATGTTATATTATTTTCGCATTCAGCATAACAATTCTTGTGTCTAAACTGATAAAAATACGTGCGTTATTGGCAATCTTGCTATTTGCTTTAGCATTTTCCACAAAAGCGAACGAACTAATTACTTTGGAAGACGATTCATCTTCGGTGAATATTTCGTCTACGCTGTCTGTTTACCCTCAGCAAGACCGTGCCTTAAGTTTTGACGAATTCAAATTGGCTCGTACTAATCTTTCCTATCAAAACTACAAAAACCCCAATTATGGATATAACCCAAGTGGGATTTGGCTTTATGGTGAAGTTAAAAACTTATCAAAAGCAGAAGATTGGATTTTCAACGTCAATTTCTCTCAACTTGATCAAGTCGACCTATATGTTGTTGGCAGTGGCAAGATAATTGAAAAAGTGAGTGGCGGAAGAGAGCAAAGCGGACACTCTTACCGCACACCAACATTTAAAGTAAGGCTAGACCACGAAAAAACCTATCAAGTTTACATTTTCGTTAAAGCAAAACGAATCCCCATCATCGCGCCAGTTAGGTTAATGAGTGAGTATCAGCATGAACACGAAACACTTCTCGACTATCTAATATGGGGCGGTTTTTATGGTGGCTTATTAGTCATCGCACTTTACTGCATTGCCATCGTGTACGACAAGCGTGAGCTCAGTGCAATAGTATTGTTAATCCTTGTTTGCTTGGTCTTTTTATGGCAAATGATATGGAGTGGTCATGTGCAATTGTTGCCGGATGAATGGCATTCGCGCAATTTTTTCCACAACCTAGATGCCCTTCTCCCCCTTGTTTGCGCCGCTGGTACTCTTTTCACGCTGACTTTTTTACCAAGGCCTAAGAGCTTTAGCTTAGCTCATGTCGCCCTGCAGGCGCTCTTTGTTGTACTACTGTTGATTTTTGCGACGATGCAAATGGGATTACTTAATGATGTCGTACTTTTACTGTTAACGCGCTTCATTGGTTTTACAACAATAGTGCTCAATGTTATTTATATTGTAAAAAGTATTAATCAGAAGTTCTTACCCGCAAAAACGATATTTGTTGGCTGGGTATTTTTAGCCACTGGTTCTATAATCGGCACCCTGTTTATAGGTGGCAAACTACCCATTAATTCCTTTACCACATACGTATTTCAATCTGGCTTATTGGCTCAAACCTTATGTTTTGTTTTAGCGATTATCTTAAAAGTAAGATACAAACTCGAACTCGAAATACATCAAGCATCACAAGACGCAGAAAATAATTTTCTTTTAATAGAAGAGCAAAACGTTCATTTGGATATTGCACGCAGAGAAGCGGTTAAAGCAAGTGAGATAAAAAGCCAATTTTTAGCGAATATGTCGCACGAAATTAGGACTCCTTTAAACGCCATTATCGGCTTCAGCAAAGAGCTCGAAAGTAAAAAAAGCGAAACGGAACGCGATGAGCATGTGCGCATTATCAACAGTGCGGCCTCTGACTTACTCACTATCGTGAATGATATTCTCGACTTCTCAAAAATGGAAGCCGGTAAATTAACCATTAACCAAAAGCCATTTTCACCGCGCGATGCGTTTGAAGAGATTGTGAGTTTAATGGCCAAATCTGCACATTTGAAACAGCTCGAATTCATATTTGATATTGATACATTGCCCGCAGTTTTAATTGGAGATAGCTTCAAATTAAAACAACTAATGAGCAACTTACTCAGCAACGCTTTAAAATTTACCAATGACGGTCAAATAACATTGCGAGCACGTTCCTTACAATTTGGTAATGACGAATATATGTTGTCTGTGGAGGTCGAAGATACTGGCATCGGTATCAGCGATGCTGATAAAAAGAAATTGTTCAAACCATTTAATCAATTAGACGATGACCTAAATCGCTCTTTCCAAGGAACAGGCCTAGGTTTAGTTATATGCCAAGAATTAACCTTCTTAATGAAGGGCAGTATTGAAGTTGAAAGTCACTATTCTTTAGGTAGTAAATTCACCATTAATTTGCCATTTAAGACAGTCAATAACCAGTATGTGCCGGCAGTACAAAGTAGGTTTTATGAAAAAACAGCCGGTATATACGACCCAATACCAGAGAATAGAAAAAATACAGTTAAATTGCTGAAAGCACTTGGGTTTGTGACCTACTCTTATGACTCAATTTCGGCTTTTGAACAAACCGAACAGTCATTTGATTATATTTTTGCGTCATTGCCCATGCGCAGACTATCCAAACGCAGTGCTGAAATTAATCGAATTCTAAAAATGAATTCACAAAAAATCGTCTTTTTATTTTCTGGGCCACCTCCAGAGGAGCATCAAATTCGACGCGTGGTAAATCAACCCTTCATCATTCGCTCACCGCTAACTTTGAAGAATATTAATGACCTAAATACAGTAGCAATTGAGGCGGCAGAAAAAGGCGGAAAATCCGGTGTGAAGTCCTTACCACCGGCTCGAATCTTGGCAGTTGATGATATGCCACTCAACTTGAAGCTGCTTGATACTTGGCTGAAAGATTCCCCTATTACACTCGATACAGCAACCTCGGGCGCCGATTCTGTCGAATTATGTAAGCACAATGAATACGATTTGATATTGATGGATATTCAAATGCCCAACATGGATGGACTGCAAGCAACTAAGCTCATTCGCCAAACGGATTTCAATTTGGGTACACCAATCATTGCGATTACGGCTCATGCATTCCCAGAGGAAAGGGATCGCTTTTTATCCTCAGGCATGGACGACTATTTACCTAAACCTGTCGACTTGGAGACATTAGTAAAAACAATTCAAAACTGGTGCAGTGGTACAGAGTTTATTGAAGCCAAAAGTGTCCCCATCAATTGGGAAGCCGCCGTCAAAAAAGCAAATGGCAACGAAGAAGGTGCTAAAGAGTTTCTTGCCGAATTTGTGCTTATGTTGCCACAAAGTATGAGTGAAATAGAGTTGCATTGGCAAATGCAAGACTTTGAATCCCTACAGGAGTGCGTGCACAAACTGCATGGAGTAAGTGCCTATACGGGGGCAACTAATTTTCAAAAAATATGCTACGAGACTGAAAGTCATTTAAAGCGACAACAGTACACTGACTTAAAGAAGCTATTTTCTAATTTACTAGTTGAAGCGGAAAGCATAATTGAACACTGGCATAACGTTGTGCAATTTGAACCAAAATTAAAGGACGCAAGCGATACTCTAAATTAAGTAGTACTTAATCACTTTTAGCAACAGCAATTTAGCGCTTGGTTTGAATCGCTGTCGCTTGGCAGTCTTTTAGTAAGGATAGAAATTTGTTCACGTCTCTATCAATTTCATTGCTGGAAATGAATATATCGTAGCCTAATTGCTGACGCAGTTTTTTCATTCTGTGTCCAAACATAGCCAATACACCGCGAATATTGGTACCGTCGCTGCGTACAAACTTTTCATCGTCAATCATATCAGAACCATAACATTGACCCGATGCGCAATTTGAATCGAGGTTCTGCATAGTTAAAGGTCGCTGCTCCATGAGCAAATAAGTAATGAGTCGCGGTGAAATTTCATCAAGAAAAATGTCGGGATCACGCAAGCGAAAACCGATCATTTCAAGCTCAACTTGCTCAATTCCCTTTGTTATGCGCGGCACATCTATGCGCTGAATATTGTCCCAAGAAATTCGCCACTTTCCGCGACGATGATTGTAAATAAGATATTCACGGCTTAGCTCGAGGCTATACATCGGCTCTTTAAGTTTGAACCAACCAATAATCAGCCCGACTATACCGCCACTGATAATAAAAACGCCTGGCAAAAATAGTATTTGGGGTAGGACAATACAAACAAAGGCACCCAAGAGAATCAGACCGGAGCCTATTAAAATTGAGGTTAATCCATTGTGAGTTGAAGCTGCTCTAATAAAAATAGAGTCGGATTTAGTTCCAGACATAAAAATAAAATACCAACATAAGTATGCACCATATCAATATTAAACGAGAACGGCGGCAAAAAGCACAATCAGTTTGCCACCATTGTTTAATTTGTTGAATTAATTTAGGCATTCGCAGTTTGTTGCGCTTGTCGTTGTTGTTTTCTGGCTCTCATTCTACACATCATTGCCACAATTGTGGGAGTGAAAAATAATGACAAGATAACAGAGAATCCGACGCCACCTGCCAAAACAACAGCAAGGGGAGGCCAAAAGGAACCTTGTGAGAACAACAATAGTGGGATCAAGCCTCCAACTGTTGTGAAGGTAGTGGATAATATGTGTCGGCTGCAGCTCATTGTTTCTTGCACAATCGCTCTCGTATCTCCACTTTTCGCTTTGTCATTAGCGTTAATAGCAGCGATCACAACGATAGATCCGTTTATCGCAACACCAATGAGACCGGCGCTACCAAGCAATGGGTTAAAGCCTATCGGTAGGCCAGATATCCACAAACTAAGCATACCTAAACCCACTGACAATATCGCCACCATAACGATAACGCCGGCAAACCTAACGCTATGAAAGGTCAAGATAAGCGCCATCAGCATGAGAACTAAGAGCACTGGGGCGTAAGTGGCTAACTGCCCAAGCGCCTGGGCTCTTTCATCTGCATCACCCGCCATTTTTATACGGTAACCTGTCGGTAAAGAGAAATCGCCGCTTTCCAGCAATTCACGCAATTGCTCACTGGCATCAATGGCTGGTACGCCCGGTAAAAGGAATGCTTGCACTTTGTTCACACGCTCGCCGTCTAGCCTTGTAATACCGCTGATACTCGGGACTAAGGTAAATTCACCTAAAGACGCAACACCCACACTTGCATTATGCTGTACTAGCACTTGATTCATTAAAGGAAGAGCATCAAGTTCTTTTAAATCGCCACGACGCTCATCGTTGACTCTTACTCTAACAGGTAATTCTTCAGTGCCTTGCAAGACCGAGCCACCAGTTGTGCCCGCTAAGGCCAGTTGCAATTGTTGCGCAATTTCAGTTAATGATAGTTGGGCAATAAAGGACTCATTTTCAGTCACGTCATATTGAAGTTCTGGCTCACCGGTAGTGATAGTAGCAATAGATTGCGAAATACCAGGGACTTTTGTCATTGCTAAGCGGACTTCTTCTCCTAGGGCGTTCAGTGTATTGATGTCGGGGCCAAAAATATCCACTTCAATTGGGGCTGGAATAGGAGGCCCTTGCCCGAACGCCCTCACCACTATTTGAGCATTAGGATAAGCATCTTGCAGTTCAAACTGCAATATAGGAATTAGTGCGGCTGCGGCAGAAATGGAACCAGTTGTGACGACAGCGTTTGCGAATTCAGGTGAATTATCGCGAGACATGACCTGGTTGTAGTAGATAGAAGGCGCAGACGCACCAATCAGCCAAGATACTTGTTTTACTTCATCTTGATTACGAATATGTGTATCGATGCTTTCTGTGACTTTCTTCGTTTGCCCAATTGCAGAACCATTAGGCAACCAAACGTAAATTTCAAACTGATCACGATCTGCACTAGGAAAGAATACACTTGGCAGTTGCTGTGAAAGCACAAATCCGGACAAGCAGAACACGATAATAACGGGTAGTACAATTAAAGGACGTTTGATCACTTTACCCAAAAGTCGCGAAAACTGGTGGGAAACCTTTGGCATTTGCCAGCCTCGCTTATACCAAGCATGATGGTTTTCACTATCTCTTGGTAAATATCTCGCCGCAAGCGCTGCGATTACCGTTAAAGAAATAACTAGTGAACCAAGTAATGCCATAACAACGCTAATCGCAATCGCTCCGATGAAATCCCCTATGTTGCCGTTCAATAGAAATATCGGCATGAATCCCAAAACCGTAGTAAGCGTTGATGCTAGCAAAGGCGCAAATAAATGCTTCACTGATTTTTCTAAAGCTTGTTGACGGCTAAGACTTTGGTTAAGCAAGTTCAGCCTAATCTCATCGGTAATTACAATCGCATTATCTATCAACAAACCAATGGCAATGATGATGCCAAAAATGGACATTTGATGAATTTGTTGATCAAAGAAACTAAGCGAGAAAATAGCAAATGCGGCACACAAAGGCAGTGCAAGACCTACAATCCAACTTGCTTTCGCTCCCATGAAAACAAGGATTACCAGCATCACCACTAACGAACCTAGTAAGAGGTTTTCAGTTAACTCAGTAAGCCTTGCTTCAGTGTATTTATTTTGTTCAAAAACCATATTTGCTTGAACTGTGCCATCGAATTCCTCATTGAAGTCCGCAACTTTTTGTTTAACAGCCTCGGTCCAATAATCCACTCTAACTGTGGTTTGCATTCTAGCGGCTAAAAATATGGTCCGTTGACCATTAACCAGCGCATACTCTCGTTCAGGTGTTTGCCAAGCTTGTTGAATACTAGCAACATCGGCTAAACGCAAAAAACTGCCATCGGCAGCAACAAGTGGAATGTTGGCGATAATGTCGAGACTTTCTAAGGGCTCAGCTACTTGAACTCTTATATTTTTCTGTTCAGTTCGCAAAACACCTGCAGGAAGCTTAGAGTCTGCCGTACGTATGCGCTCACTAACCTGTCCAATCGTTAAGCCAGCTATGGCCAGCGCTTGTGGATCAAGAGCAACGATAACTTCCTCTATGGGATGGCCATACAATCGGACAAGCTCTGTTCCAGGTACGTTGCGTATCCTATCTACCAACTCGCTAGCGAGTCGACCTGAGACCGACAACGATGTGCTCTCTGGCATATCGCTATCAATAGACAATAGCACTGTAAATGCCGTGGCTCCTCGTTTGTCTTCTAAAAGCGGCTTACTTACACCTTCCGGTAACCTTGCTGAAGCATTCTCGAGGCTGTCTCTAATTTTAGAGAAAATTTGCTGATTACTCGAGTTGTCTACCCAGTCTTGAAGTTCTACCAGAAGACTAGAAAAGCCCGCTTTTGACGTAGACTTAATTTCCTTTATTTCATACAGTTCTCGCAGCTCATCTTCTAGTACGTCGGACACTAGCGCTTCTACTCGCTCTGCTGAAGCGCCAGGGTATGCAGTGAGAATTAAGACATTCCGTAAGTCGATTCTAGGATCTTCAAGGCGAGGTAAACTAGTTACAGCGGAAAGGCCTGCAACCAAAATGATAATAATACTCAGAACAAGTAAATGACCACGACGAAAGAAAGCCGTATACCAAGGTGAGTTGTTTTGCTCATTCGACATTTTTTAGTTTCTCGCCGTATTTATCACTTGTACATTTTGCACTATTTGATTCGGTGTTAAGCGGTGAAGACCGCCAATGACTAGCAGCTCCCCCTGTGCAATAGCACCGGAAACAAATGCACGCTCTTGCTCCATGTACTCAACATAAACACTGCGTGGCTGTATCACTTGACTCCCTGTGGATTTGTCAATCACAAACAATGTCCACAGGCCTCGAACACCGTTAGACAAAGCACTTATGGGAACCCAAGCCCCCTGCTTTTCAATTTCGACATCTACCGAGAGTGATACTATATCACCTGGCATTAAGTAAACTTCTTGTGCAGCTTGTGCATCAATGACAAACAAGGCATCTATTGCTCGCGTTCCGCGGTTTCGTTGCTTCGCCAAAGATATTAGAGTAGAAGGTACGGCCTTACCATCAAAGCTAAGAGAATAGCGATCGCCTTGCGTCAATGCTAGAGGAGACTGTGCAGGCAAACCAATTCGAGCCTCTAAGTCAACATCCGCCATGAGTGAAAACACCGCTTGACCGGTTGAGACGACAGTTCCAGAATCCAAAAATTGTTGCACTACCTGACCACTAAACGGTGCAACAAGGTGAGATTTCTGGATCTCCACATCAAGACGCTCGTCTCGTGCCTTCACCTCATTCACTAAGGCGTTTGCAGCATCTAAAGCAGCTCTTGCTTCATCTAAGCGTTGTTCAGGCTCAAGTCGTTTTTTAACTAATTCTGCAGTTCTCTTCGCTGATAAACTGGCGAGCTTTGCATCTGCTTTTGCCTTCACCAACGCGGCACTCACCTCCTTCTTCTGTGCTAGGAGCCGCTGAGTATCAAGAACAGCCAAAGACTGACCTTTCACTACTCTCTCGCCTTCAGAAACCAAGGTTTGTTCAATCACACCTGAAAGCTCAAAACCCAAATTGGCTTGTTGAGCCGATTCAATTAAACCATAAACTTTTCTTTGCTTTGTGTAAGCCTCTTGAATAAACAGCGCTTGCACATTTACTTTTGCATTTTCAATGACCATAGATTGCTCATCTGCAAGAGCATGAGCTGCTTTATCACCGGAAAACAGCATAAGGACCACAAGTAAAATAAAGCTGCCTGTGCAGAGTACTAACAGTGACAACTTGGCGGCGCTTGAATTATCGTTTTCTAGCGAAACTTCCAGTGCGGAAGGATGAGAGTGTGCCGCTGGCTCGGAAGCGCTGCCATCAGATGGTAAATTGTTATTGCTCATGTATTTGAACCCAATACTTTAAAAAGTGTCATTTATTGCTTCCCCGCCCTAGATTGAATAATGATTTAGAGCAGTAGTCTTATTGATACTGTTTACAGAATAATTCAGACTTAGTTTAATTTGAGCTAATGCTAAACTATAAATACTAGACCGTCTAGTTTGATTATTAAAAGTATGCTACATTGGCCTCATACAGACCAGTTTTGAATCCCATATTTGGGCTCTTACATGTAAAAGTAAATACTTTATGACTACCTTATCGACAAGCAGCAAAAAATCGCCAGCGAACAATACGCAAAGCCAAGCAAAAATGGCAGGGCGTCCCAAGAGCAATGAAAAGCGACGTGACATCCTCTTTAATGCAGGTGAATTATTTTTACTTCAGGGTTATGACCGCACTTCAATGGACGCCGTTGCTAAACACAGTGGTGTATCGAAACAAACTGTCTATTCACATTTTAAAAACAAAGATGTTCTGTATACCGCTGTAATTGAAGCAAAGTGCGAAGAGTATCGCATTCAAGAATCAACACAGTGCGCCGAGTCACAAGCTTTAGATGAAGTGCTTTTTGGTATTGCTTTAAACTTTATTCAATTGTTGAACGATGAGCGCGTGATCGCGATGTATTCAGTCGTAATTGGCGAGTCTAAGAATAATTTGCATGTAGCCAAATTATTTTACGATGCAGGTCCGTTACACGGCATTACACTCGTAAAAGACCTACTTATTAAGCACCCAGAGATAGCGCTAGCGGATGAGCAGGCGAAAGAGCTATCCATTGATTTCTTTAATTTACTAAAAGGCGAGTATTACATGCAAAGTATGCTTGGCTTGGCTTTCAAACAAGAGCCTGAAATGCTTGAAATATTTGCACGTAAAGTAGTCTCCAAAACCCTTAAAATCGCGGATTTATTAAAATAGAAACATAATTGATACAGATAGTGATCTTGCGCAATTAAGTTGACAAAATTTACGGCTTTTTTGTGAAAATATAACGCTTTACTCTGCATTTTTTTGATAAACTCTGCACCATTAAATATTTTAGATTAAGGGCGCTACGTTCATGACTGTTTTTACCGGTAATCATGTTTTGAGTGTTGGGCAATTTGACCGTGATGCAATTGAAAAAGTGTTCATGGTGGCTGATAGTATGCTGCCGTATGCGCTTCGAAAAAAACGCACCCAAGTTTTGGATGGCGCGATTTTAGGAAACCTGTTCTTCGAAGCAAGCACAAGAACGCGTGTTAGCTTCGGTACTGCTTTCAATCTACTTGGCGGCGAAGTAAGAGAAACTACGGGCATGAGTAATTCAGCGCTAGCAAAGGGTGAATCATTATACGACACCGCTCGAGTACTCAGTGGTTATTCAGATATTATTGCCATGCGCCATCCTCAAGCGGGTTCTGTCGCGGAGTTTGCTGAAGGTAGTCGAGTCCCTGTGATAAATGGCGGAGATGGCGCGAACGAACATCCTACCCAAGCTCTTCTTGACTTGTATACGATAGAGAAAGAACGCAAATCTCATGGTGAAGGGATTGATGGCTTGAACATAGCGATGATTGGCGATCTGAAATATGGTCGAACAGTGCATTCGCTATCTAAGTTATTGTGTTTGTATAAAAACCTTCATTTTACCTTAATATCACCAGCAGAGCTGAGCATGCCAAGCGAAATTTGCGATATGATCGTCGATGCTGGCCATCAATTAACCATCACTGAGCAATTAGAAGGCAGCTTCGACGCCGATATCTGCTACCAAACCCGTATTCAAGAAGAGCGATTCCCTTCGCAAGATGAAGCGAATAAATTTCGTGGAAAATTTCGTTTGAACCAGCAGATTTACACTAAGCATTTTCAATCAAAAACCGTAATTATGCACCCCCTACCGAGAGATTCGAGAGCGGAAGCAAATGAACTAGATAACGATTTAAACCTTAACCCAAATCTAGCAATTTTTAGACAAACAGATAACGGCGTATTAGTCAGAATGGCATTGTTTGCTCTGACTCTTGGCGTAGAAGATAAAGTATCTGATTTTGACAGACCCGTACATTGGTACAGCAATAAAGGCCAAAGCTAACATGACAACCCAATCTGAAAAACTTTTCGAAAGAGCCCAAATCACTATTCCTGGTGGCGTTAATTCTCCTGTGAGAGCGTTCAAAGCTGTCGGTGGAACACCTCGCTTCATAAATAAAGCTGACGGCCCCTATATGTGGGACGTTGATGGAAATCGCTATATTGATTACATCAACTCCTGGGGCCCAATGGTGCTCGGTCACAATAATGCGAAAGTAAGACAGGCTGTGATTGACGCTGCTGAGTTTGGATTAAGCTACGGTGCGCCAACAGAAGCAGAAATTCACATGGCTGAACTCGTCAATAAACTCGTACCTTCAATGGAAATGGTGCGAATGGTGAATTCAGGCACGGAAGCAACAATGAGCGCGATCCGCCTTGCAAGAGGCTACACGAGTAAGAACAAAATTTTAAAATTTGAAGGCTGCTACCACGGCCATGCAGATTCTTTGTTAGTAAAAGCCGGCTCAGGTGCATTAACACTAGGAGTACCAAGCTCGCCTGGCGTTCCTGACGATTTTGCAAAGCACACTCTTACGGTCGACTTTAATAGCTTAGATTCTGTTCAAGAAGCCTTTGATAAACATGGTGACGACATCTCATGCATTATCGTTGAACCTGTCGCTGGAAACATGAATTGCATCCCACCCGTTGAAGGTTTCTTGGAAGGTTTACGCAGTATTTGTGATCATTATGGTGCTTTGCTAATCTTTGATGAAGTAATGACTGGTTTTCGAGTGTCATTAGGCGGTGCTCAAGAGCGTTATGGCGTAGAACCGGATCTCACATGTCTTGGAAAAGTCATTGGTGGAGGCATGCCAGTAGGTGCATTTGGTGGTAAAAAGAAAATCCTCACGTACATCGCTCCAACGGGTCCAATTTATCAAGCAGGAACATTATCAGGTAACCCAATCGCAATGGCCGCGGGCCTTGCAGCTCTAACACAATTAGCTGAGCCTGGTTTTTACGACAGCATTTTTGAAAATACAAAGATCTTAGCCGAAGGCATCAGAGATACAGCACATAGAAATAATATACCTATGAGCATAAACGTTGTTGGTAGTATGTTTGGCATATTCTTCACTGATGTTGAACGCGTCACTAATTACAAGCAAGCAATTAGCTGTAATACCGCGCAATTCAACCAGTTTTATCATGCAATGCTGAACGAGGGTGTATACCTAGCACCCGCTTCATACGAGGCCGGTTTTGTATCTAAAATGCATACTATTGAAGTTGTAGAAGCAACGATTGAAGCCGCTGATAAAGCATTCAAGCAAATTACTGCTAAGTAAAAGGAAGTAAAGTACTTGTTGTATTGGGTTATTGGTTTATCTATTTATGCGATTATCTGTACTACGCTCTGGTTAAATACCTTGCGTAAAGCTAAACGCATCAAGAATAAACTTATCCAATATACAGATACTGAGAAACAATCTTATCAGCATAAAGCCGACCAAGCGATGCATCTCAACCAGAACTTCCAAAAATTCGTTCCACGTCAATTCGTTGAACACATATACAAGAAAGGTGAATCACTCGAGCTAGGCTATGCCGACGAGGACAATGTCGCCATCATGTTTTGTGACATTAGGGGGTTCACGGGGCTTTCTGAAAAAATGAAACCGCAAGAACTAATGAATTTCTTAAATTCATACTTCTTGCGAATGAATGCCCCGATCCATGACAACAAAGGCTTTATCGACAAATTTATTGGAGATGCCATTATGGCATTATTCGATAACCCTGAAGGCTCTGATTGCGATAAAGCACAAGACTCTATTCGCGCAGCGATGGGCCTAAGGCGTGCTTTGTTTCTATATAATCGACATCGTGAAAAGAGTGGATACGCTGCTGTTAACATTGGTATCGGCATCCATTTTGGCCCAGTGATTATAGGCACTGTTGGCTCTGATGACAGAATGGATACTACCGTTATTGGTGACAGCGTTAACATTGCACAACGCTTAGAGACCTTAGCACCAGTCTACAATGTAGATATTATTGTTACTGACCAATTGGTTGCGACAGCTGAATATGCATTCGCTTCACGCACAATCGATTGGGTAAGAGTGAAGGGTCGTTCCGAGCCATTAAAACTGGTCGAAATATTATCCCACTTGCCAGAAGACTTACAACAGCAGAGACTTGATCGAGCCGGAGCTATTCAACAAGGTATGGATTTGCGCATTGATGGCAAATTACGTGATGCTTTAGATGTTTTCCGCGCAGCGAAAAAATTAAGCCCTCAAGATCCTGTATTGAAACACCATATTAAATGGACTGAAGAGTTGATTCTTCACGGTATTCCAGAGAATTGGGATGGCGCACTGCAGTTAAGTGGAGATTAAATAGGTCGTCTGGCGCAATGAATATTGCAAAGCCAAACGACCGATTCAACTAACTTACTGAGCAATTGGCAGAAGGGTAATTTCAACTCGTCTATTTAGCTCTTTACCCTCAGCAGTATTATTATCAGCTATAGGCTGTAATTCACCAAAACCAACAGCATCTAATCTATCCGCCAGCACGCCTGCGTTGCTCAAATAATTAGAAACAGATTGAGCACGTTGCTCTGATAAATTTTGGTTAAGTGCAGTGGAACCTGAACTATCTGTATGACCGGCTACGACAACTAAGGTCTTATCAAATTCTTTTAACACTAGCACAACCGAATCCAAAACCGACAGAAAGCTAGGAGCTATATCGCTTTTGCCAGAGTTGAAAGTAATATTGCCTGGCATAACTAAGTTGATGTTGTCTCCATCACGCACGACACTCACACCTGAACCTCGAAGTTGTTTTCTTAGCTCTGCTTCTTGAGTGTCCATGTAATAACCAACCCCACCACCAATTGCTGCGCCACCAGCTGCTGCCTTTAGAATGCGTTGGTTTCTTTTTCTAACATCATCTTCATCTTTGTTAGCTAAATAGGCAATTAATGTTGCAACACCAGCACCTATACCCGCTCCTTTTGTTGCGTTGCTAACTTCCTTATCACCCGTGTAAGGGTCATAAGTTGCGCAGCTTGTTAATGCTAAACATGTGATTACCGAAAGAGAAAGTGTAGTTAGTTTCATTGAGTTCCTAATGTAATTATTTAATGTATGTTTTAGAGAAGCAAAGAATACCTTTGCATCCTTGTGAAGAGTGCTCAGTATATCAAATGAGCAAACTTAAGTGCTACTGTTCGATGATAATAAAGTTTGATATTATTTTAGGTCTTAAACGGCCCTTTAGAGGCAGTTTCCTGACGTATTGAATACCTTTATATTTCATACATCCTAGGTCATTCCCACGAAAGTGGGAACCCCCAAAACAGCATAGATAATTAAAAAAAGAGGGTTATTTCAATAATATAAAACCTATTGTTATCGAAACATTTCTTAAATAGTTGGAGGTCACCGCCTTCGCGGTGATGACGGTGGGAAGTTTTAGGTGATGACGGTGGGAAGTTTTAGGTGATGACGGTGGGTAGTTTCAGATGACGGTGTGGGAAGTTTCAAATAACATGTTGGATGCATTGCGATAAGCATATAATGATGTGTTGCGATTCGTAAATGTTATATTATGCAGATATACCGTTTTTGTTATTTAAAAAACTGAATTTGAAGACTGCTATTAACGAGACCAAGAATGCCAAAAGCTAGTGAAATTAAAAAGAATGCCGCCATTGAGCACAATGGAAAAGTATATTTTGTAAAAGATATCGCCAAACTGACACCAAGTGGAAGAGCTGGTGCTAGCTTATATAGAATGCGATTGTATGAAGTAGCAACAGGCGCTAAAGCAGACGAAAGTTTTAAAGCTGATGAAATGATCAATACTGCTGAATTCAATAAGCGTAAAGTGAGCTTCTCTTATAACGATGGTGAAGAATATGTGTTCATGGATAATGAAGATTACACACCTTTTTCACTAGACAAAGAAACCATCAGCGATGAGCTCCTATTCATCACAGAAGAAACAACGGGTCTTCAAGTATTAATCGTGGATGATAAGCCTGTAGGTATTGAATTGCCTGCATCTGTCGACCTCGTTATCACCGAGACAGACCCTTCAATCAAAGGAGCTTCAGCAAGTGCCCGTACTAAACCCGCAATCTTATCTACAGGCCTAACGGTACAAGTGCCTGAGTACATTTCAACGGGTGAGAAAATCAAAGTAAATACAGCTGAAGCAAAATTTACTAGTAGAGCATAAGGTAGCTTAAGCTAACTAAAACGACAGCCTTACTCGCTGACATAACGCCAGCGAGTAAGATATTTTCATCATATTAATCTGCATAACCCCAAGGAGCTTTCGGAGCTTTGACTGGCTTGGTTAAATCAAATTTCACTCGAAACTCTCTGCCCTCTCTCACTAATCGATAAGTAAAACTCTCTTCATATATAAACATCTGCCAAGTATTACCATTTGATTGTGGAATGCCAGAACGCGTGAACAACTCTTTAGAATATTGATCAGCAGGGAACGATTGAGCCTGAGCATAACCAGCATCAACTGTATGGCCACCATACATGGTTGATTTATCATCACTACCATCTGGGTTTCTGTGGTCATGCTTTAAACTTAAACCACTACCCGTTTTAGTGATAATCCAAGTGCGCGACGCATCATCTCCAACATGAAATGGAATTTGCAACTCTGTGTCAGTGCACTTCCTAACATGCATCACTAGCTTCTGCGCAAAGGCATCACTCGGATCATTGTCGAAAACTACCTTTCCTTCAAATGCCTTGCCGCAATGCATAGCAATGCTATCAAAGAAATTATCATGGCTTGGAATTGATACTAAAGGCGCGGGCTTAATAATAGTTGAAGCTGCAAGAGGGAGACTTATTGCAATACTAAAAATAAGAACAGATTTAAGAGCTAAGTTCATGAATATAATAACCTTATCGTTGACGATTAAGCTTAGGTTATTGTATTTAAGGAGAAAAGCCTAGTTTTCCTTTTGAATATCTATTAATTCACGCATTCTATCTTGCACAACCTCTACTAGTAAATCGGGCTGAAATTTAGAAATAAAGCGGTTACAACCCACTTTTTCGACCATCGCTTCGTTAAAACTTCCGCTTAATGAAGTGTTGAGAGCAATAAATAAATCTGACATTCTTTCATCTTTCCTAACTTCAGAGGTTAAACGATAGCCATCCATCTTTGGCATTTCTGCATCAGTAAACATCATCAAAATTTCATCGGTGACTTTTTTCCCGTCGTCAGCCCAAGCTTGTAATAATTTGAGGGCTCTTAAGCCGTCCTTTTCCTCGATGACCTCAATTCCCAATTGTGTCAATGTTTCCCTCACCTGCCATCGCGCAGTGGCTGAATCGTCTACAATTAGGACTTTCTGACCGATCAAACTTTCCTTGATATCTGCATCGAGAATACCTTCGGTGATGGTCGTGTCATACTCAATGATTTCAGAAAGCACCTTCTCCACATCTATAATTTCTACCAATTCCATGACACCGTCGTTTTCAACCCTAGTAAATGCTGTTAAGTAATTATTTTTGCCTGCAGAGGTTGGAGGTGGCTGAATATCTGACCAAGAAGTATTGACTATATTCATTATTTGCCCAATCAAGAAGCCCTGCACACTGCGATTGTATTCCGTAATGATCACGTTCTGGGTTTCGTAGTTCTCATTGTTTTTGTTCAGTTTAATCGCTGTTCTCAAATCGATAATGGGGATAGATTTGCCACGGTAATTGGTAACGCCTTTGATATGCGCATGTGAGCCTGGCATTTGATTTACTTTAGGGATGGTAATAACTTCACGTACCTTGAAAACATTAAGTGCAAAAGTGTGGCGCGAACCTAGTTTGAACAACAATAACTCTAGTCGATTCTCACCGACTAATTGCGTTCGTTGGTCAACGGATGACATTAGGTTGGACATGACACTCTCTTGAAAATGAAAAAGGCTAAAAACGACATTCAGAATACTATTATAGTGTATCGCCCGTAAATGCGCCTTTATTAGCTATTTTTGTGATTCTTTCACCTCAAGCCATCGTGCCGTTCCATTAGTTGTCATCACACCCTACTTTTAACTTCACAAGCTAATATGCCGAAAAATCGTCTTATAGCTTGAGAAAGTCAATTATTAGGGCTTTCCTACTATCTCATGCAAGGCAAGTAAATGTTCACTGTATGCTTTTCTTCCTGCAGTTGTTAAAGACAACCAAGTACACTTGCGCCCCATATCAGAGCCCTTTTTTTGCTTAACATATTGTGCATCCTGCAACGCTTTAAGGTGCTTAGACAAGACTGAATCACTGACTTCTAATCTTTCCCTGATCACTTTAAATTCCATTTCTACGGCAGCAGCCAATATTGCACAGATTTGTAAACGATTTTGCGCATGGATAAGGGGATCAAAAATACCTTCACTCATCTGCATTTACTCGCTTTTTTGAATTCCCCAGAAGGGTAGTAGTGAAGAAGAAGGGCCAATCCTATGCCTGCGATGAAACCACCCACAAATGGCGCCACATACATGCCACTCTCGCTCAAATATCTTGTTAACACGAAAGTTGCCATAAAGAATACCCCCGTTACAGCCTGAAAAAAGAATTCAGCTTTGCTTTTAGGCAGAATCTTTGGGTTCATACCCAACAGCCTGCTTCGGTATAAATATAAAAATACAGCTGAGCTAAATACAATGGCAGAAATAATAAACCCTAGCATCCATAGATTTTCATGACGCGTTGATGACCATGAAAAGATCATCATGCCATAAGCACTTGAAGTAATAAGGTTGAGCCATAATGGCATTCTCAAAGAAGCAGTTGTATCTCGGTCAATATCAACAAGTGAGTCGAGGGCAGACTGTGCTTCAGAAGGGGTGATGTTATTGTTGTCGTTTTGCATTTTCCGACATCCTTTAGTTTCCAATGTGGAAAGTAGCATATACCTAACTTTCCATGTTGGCAAGTTATTTCTTTCCAATATGGAAAGTAAAGTTATTTAACTAACTTTGGGACTTTACTCATCACTTAAATTTCTTAATTTAATGAACGCGCATTCCTATATGCACCAATGCTTGGCAATAAGGTAATAACAAAAGTTGCTAGCAGGACAACACAGATAACCCAAAGGGTATCAAGGGATAGAATATTTGCGCTGATAGATAAACCGTATTCACTTAACAAGTAGTCACTACCAATTAAAATAAAGCCCATTACGGATAATAGCGAAGCTAAACAGGCAACAAAGGCAATACTTAAAGCTTCCAATTGCAACAACCAAAAGACAAAGCTGGGTTTCGCACCCATGACTCTGAATACCCTAATTTCTGATTTTCTTTCTCGAAGAGAGGCTAGAAGCATCGTACTTAACCCTAATAAGCTTGCAACGAGTACAGCTGCAGAAATAACCCTAAGCACATTTTCCACTGCACCGACCAAACGCCATAGTTCGGCAAGAGCAAGGCCTGGAATAATGGCTGAAAGCGCTTCCAGCTTGTCTTGATTGACTTGACGTTGTACTTGCAGTACTGCAATCCTTGATTTAAGCCCTAGCATGAATGCAGATATTTGTGTGGGTTCTACTGGCGCAGCTTCACTCACGGTTTCGTACGCCTTCTCATTCACATCCTCAATCACAATTGCGTGGCCAGAGTTGTGGCTTGGCTCATGCTGATGGAAATCTTCCTCTTCGTTTTCATGCTCATGCTCCTGCTCATGCTCATCAAGCTCTGCGGTCTTTTTTAAGCTAGGTCGAGAAAGTGACGGGAACGATTGGCTTGATTTAGGTTTTGCATGAATGGACTCAATTGCATTCAAGCCAACATGTAAGGCCTGATCAACTGGCGTTCCCGTGTACTCTAAAACACCCACAACTGTAAATGGGTGCTCGGCATGGTGACTAAAGCTAACTTTCCCCAAACCATGAGAAATAGTGATTTTGTCACCCACTTTATAGTTTAACTGCTTAGCGGTATCAGCCCCGATCACTGCGTCAAAATGCGTTGCGATTGCATGGGAATGCGTGCTTTTTTGAGCAGGCCCGCGTGTTGAAGTATTTCCTTGCAAGGCACTCTCTTGAAATTTACCACCGGCTTGAAAATCAAGTGGGCGTTTATCACCAAATCGATAATATTCAAAATAGTCGTTCGTGGTACCAATAACCGCGAAACCTTTGTGCGAATCACCGAGAGTTAGAGGAATAGCCCATTCAACTTGAGGGTTTGAGATAATTCTTTGATAACTGTCCCAACTGACTGAATTGGCATTTGCACCAACACGAAATACAGAACTCAACAACAAGTTAATTTGGCCTGTGCGCCCGCCTACAATGAGGTCAACGCCTGATACGGTTCTATAGAAACTACTTTTGGCTTCTTTACGAATATGCTCAATGGATAATAATAATGAAACACTAACAAACAAGGCTAAAAACATCAGAAAAACTGACATTCTGCGATGTATAAGGCTTTGCTTAGCGACATGCAGAATCATAGTACCTGCCCTCTACTATCCTCTGCATCGTTGACTTTATTTATGTCCGCCATTGATTCAACGCGCTCAAAATGTTGTGCCAAGGACATATCATGACTCACGAATATTAAGGCAGCTTGGGAGCGTGTTGCAGTATCAATCAGTACTTTCATAAATGCGTCTTTAGCTGAAGCATCGAGTGCGGAGGTTGGTTCATCTACAATTAACAATTCTGGCTGATTGATAAGAGCGCGAGCAATGGCAACTCTTTGCTGCTGACCAACACTCAATTCGCCTGCTAATTCATCGAGGCATTGAGGGGCTAATTGCAAAGCTTCTAGCAGTGAAAGTACTTTCGATCGCGATTCCATTTTAGATAGAGTTTGTTTGTCATCTGCGAAGTGCATCGCCAACTTGATATTATCTAGTACGCTCAAATAAGGGACTAGGTTAAAAGCTTGGAAAACGACACCGATATGTTTTGCTCTAAAGCGGTCTCTCTCGCTATTTTTTAAACGGGACAGATCTTGTCCTAAGATAGAAACGTTACCCTGCTGCGGTGCAAGAATACCCGAAAGCAAATTTAATAAGCTACTCTTCCCGCACCCTGACGGCCCGTACATGAAGACATGCTCTGATTTAGCCAAACGCCACTTTTTGATATTAATGATGGGTTTATTCACGACATAAGAAAATGCCAAAGAATCTACGTCAACGGCTAGTTCCCTCTCAGAGTTAACTTCAAGTCCTGGCTTGCTCAAAAAGGTATTTTCCCATCGTCATATTCTTTTGCGTGGCGTTTTATGAATTGAATAGAAGGTGCAAAAAACGCAGCGCCCGTTTCAGCGTTTGAGTAGTCGAGCAAACGATCATAGTGGCCCATTTCATCACCAAAGATGCGACTATGTAATAAGTCTCTGAACGATTTACTGCTATTTGCACAGCTCACAAAAAAGAGGCCTTGCATTAGCATGTCACCGTAAGGCATGCTTTGTTTTAACAAACTTGGGTATTCACCATTTGGTCCAGTCAACTTCGTTCGAAAGCTGTGAGAAGAGCGGCCACTGTCAACTAAAGGTAGGTTATGTTCTTTGGTCTTTCCCATGATGATTTCTTGCCTGCGCAATGCCAAGGCATTCCAACGATTCATATCATGTCGATAACGCTGAATATGGATATAGCTACCGCCGGTATATTCAGGATCATTGTCTCCCACAATCGCAATATCGAATTTTTTCATGCCTCTCGGATTGTCTTCACCATCAAGAAATCCTGTTAAGTCACGACCATCTAAGTATCGGAATGCGCTGACTTGTTCAACCAACTCAACATGCACGCGCAGTAAATCGAGCACTTCAATACCCACGGCGTGGCAAATATCCAAGCGGTCGGCTCTAATTTGTATAAAAAGGTCACAAGGCAATATTGGGGCGCAACGATCTTCACACTGCATATCTGGAAAGCCGACTAACTCTTGAGGTTTACTATGCGGATATATTTCTGACCAAAAACTAGAGCCTATCGCGATAACACCGGAAACCATTGCTTCATAATGCTCGTCGTCGAAATGCTCAAATAAGTCGAGCAAGCGAGAAAGCTTTTCGCGCATGGCTGGAAAGTCGTCGTCGACAACGTTAAACAGCAAATATTGCGCATGCAAGTTTGGCTCTGCGCAAACACCCTTTTGCGGTTGACTCATTAATTAATATCCCGCGGCTTGACCGTCTTTTCGAGTTTCAGATGCACCATAATATACTTTGTTTTTATCGTCTAGCATGATTGCTTGATAGCCACCGAAAGCACCCGACACATCTTTGATAGTATGGCCTTTCTGCAGTAAGTCACGACGCGTTTTTACAGAGAAGCCTGATTCCAAACTGATATAGCCGCCGTCTAACATAACATCTCCCTCTGGTGAGCTCGAACCTGTATGCAGAATGCGTGGCGCATCACCGGCCTCTTGTAAATTCATACCAAAATCGATCATATTAACGATTATCTGAGCATGCATTTGTGGTTGAGTACCGCCGCCCATCACACCAAAGCTCATTAAAGGCTTGTTATTTCGAGTAACGAACGCTGGAATAATTGTATGGAACGGACGTTTACCTGGCTCTAGAGCATTGAAGTGGTCTTTATCCAAAGAAAACATTTCACCACGGTTTTGTAGCACAAAGCCCAGATCGGTTGGGATCATACCTGAGCCCATTCCTCGATAGTTACTTTGTATCAAAGACACCATGTTACCTTGTCTATCCGCTACCGTGAGGTAAATTGTATCGCCATCGTGTTTACCAGCATCCACCCGCTTTGCAGCCTGATTTGGATCGATCAGTTTTTGGCGCTTTTCTGCATAGTCTTTGGATATTAGCCAATCCACTGGAATTTGGTTGAAGTCAGGATCGGCATAAAACTTAGCGCGGTCTTCAAAAGCCAGTTTTTTAGCTTCCACGAATGTATGCACAAATTCGGCACTGTCTCTGCCCATGCTCTCAAGATCGTATAACTCCAACACATTGAGAATTTGTAGCGCTGCAATACCTTGTCCATTCGGTGGTAATTCCCAAATATCGTAACCGCGATAATTACTAGAAACAGGCTCTACCCAATTTGATGTATGTGAGGCCATGTCTTGATAGTCGAGAAGTCCCTTTTGGCTTTGAATAAAGCCGCTGATCGTACGTGCAATATCTCCTTTGTAGAAAGCATCTCGCCCACCTGTTGCTATTTTTTCATAAGTGGCGGCCAGATTAGGGTTTTTGAAAATCTGTCCTTTTTTGGGCGTTTTGCCATTGATGGTAAATGTTTCTGTAAAGCCAGGGTAATGGCCAATTCGCTTTTGATTCATTTCAAAGTAGTAAGCGATTACTTCTGACACAGGAAAGCCATTCCGCGCATAATTAATGGAAGGTGCTAGTAGTTCCTGCATCGACTTTGAGCCAAAGCGTTTATTAAGCATAAACCAACCATCTACTGCGCCAGGCACTGAAACCGGAAGTGGTCCAAATGCTGGTATTCTGTCTAAACCTTGCTGAGCAAAATATTCTCTAGTAAGCCCTTTCGGTGAGCGTCCTGAGGCATTCAAGCCATATAACTTCTTCGATTCCGCATCCCAAACGATCGCAAATAAATCGCCTCCAATACCGCTACCTGTGGGTTCAACTAATCCTAGAAGTGCATTAGCTGCAATCGCTGCATCAATGGCATTGCCACCGCTTTTTAAAACGTCCAGAGCAACTTGAGTCGCCAAAGGTTGACTTGTTGCCGCCATGCCGTTTTGTGCAATGACTTCCGAGCGGCTAGCGAAGGTTTCGCCCGTTATACGATCATATGCAGTGGCCTTACCAACAAGCAATGTCAGTGAAATGGTAGAAAACAGAATAATGGTAGATTTGATCGACTTAAACATTCAGCACTCTTCTTGTTTGTAGTTTGAAATTTAAAGTTTGATATAGACGATATAGTGACACAGTGTAACGCTGATTTGCGTCAAGTGCGAAAAGGAATTTTTGCTCAAAGCCTCTAATCAGCTAAAGTTAATAATTTGCCCAATGAGGAATTTGTTTAAATGGGTGTTACACAAGGCTTATCGTTTTATTTCAAGCCCGTGACTCTTCAGAATTTTGTCCAGATCGCCAGACGTTTTAATCTGTTTTATTGTTTCGTTTATTTCAGGCAAATAAGGGCTATTCCTTTTATTAAGACGCATCTTTAGATGCCCTTTTGAATGCAGCGCCGTGAATGCTATTTCGACATCATTTACTTTAGCCCAGTGCTTTGCAGTTTCGCCTTCTAAGATAATAGCCTTGAAACGCCCGTGTTTAAGCCCTTTTAGTAATGTATTCTCGTCGATAAAATCAACCCGTGTAAATTTATCGTCATCGAAATAGAAGTAACCCCCTATAGTGCCCACGCTGTGGCCATATATAGAATCTAGTGTAGGGAATAATTCTTTGTTTTTCTTTAGCGTGATCACATATTCATTAATCTCGAACAACTCATCGCTTAACATAAAGTTATCGCCAATGTTGCCATTGGGGAACCACTCGCTACAAATAAAGTCAAAATCAACAACGCCTTGAATTAACGACTGCTCTGCACGTTTCATGGGAAGGTGAACGGACTGGTAATTGATGGTTGAATATGACTCCATCAGCTCGATTAAATCCGCCAGTATGCCTTTTTCACCCTCTTCGTCGCCAATTCTATAAGGAACCCAACCGCCGTCCGAGCCTAAGTCAAAGAATAAAGTTGGTTTTTCTAGTTTTTCAGATTCTACTGTTTGTAAGGTATCTGCGGTAACAGGCCCTGCGAGGAAAGTGAGGTTAAACAGTAAAACAACAAATGTGATAACTAGTAGGGATTTTGGCAAATCTATATCATCCTTTTTAACGTCAGCTTATGCTATAAGCAAAAGGGTGCAGAGGAATTAGAACATCCTACCAACTGCGTATACAACATTGTACGAATAATAAACTACATTGCTTAGCTAGGCAATATAAACACATTTATACCCGCAAGTTCTGCTAAGCCGATAAAACCTACTTTACTTTATAAAACTAGATTTAAAGGCGATAAGCGTTAAGCCAAAAATGAACAAGCCGAAAACGGCAGGGTTTGGTATTGTCGAAATGTTGCTTTCACTCAATCTAATGCCATCAATTGATTGATACGATGAGTATTCAAATAGCGCACGAAATTCTATTTAATGACTAGTAGAAGTAGCAGTAAAGCTTAGCATTTCATTAAACCAGCCTGTACCTATGGGCAACACCGCACCATTACCAATGATATTGCCATCGACAAGCACCTGTATCGCATTTGCCTCTGTAAAACCAAAATCATATCCAAAATTCGCATGGTACCAAGAGAGATCATAATTAAAACCAATAGAAAACCCGGTCACCACTTGACCAAACGATTCCAAAGTACCACTTAAGCTTGCCATTCCTACCCATGTTGAACCATCAGGAGAGGCACTTGGTGTAGCAAGGAAGAATCCATTTCCAGCAAAGCCTACGTTACTATTTTCGTCCATAGTATCGGGAGATGGTGAGATTATATTCCATCCCGATGGCACGCCACCGTTATCGATAGTGTCTGTTAATGAGCCATTTATCGTTAACACTGCCGTTTTATTCTATTAAATCAACCTGATCACTAGCCGTGTCGGTCTGCAATCCAAAATGCCCCAATGAATAAGTGTAGGTAGCATCTTCATTCCAAATACGACTACTGTGAATACCATACACATAGCAGTTGCCAGTTGAACACACGATTTGATCGATGAAACTCTTCATTGAATATACTTTGTTACCTAAAGGCACGCCATAAAGGCTGTCAAGGAATGGACTGCTGATTGATAATCCATATCGACCACAAGTGCTATTCCAAACGTTATATGGGTAAACACCGCAACTACGTAATCCTAGCATTGCGCCAGCGACGCCCACAAAGGTATCGACATATGACGAGGCAGCCAATTTATCAATTTGCTGTGCAGCCAAAGTCACGCCCATCGAATGACCAATGATGTCAATTTTGCCAGTACAAGAATTATTAATTGCATTGATTATTGCGGTGCGAACAGGTGTTTCTTCGCTGCCGGAGTGGTTGTTGCAAGTTGGACAGCTCTTCGAGCCCCAATTGGGTGTGTATATTTCACTGCTAGAATAGCCTCGAGAATACAATTCGTTGATCGTATTATTCCAGCTTGAAGGTGAAGCGGTATTTCCATGTACCAATACGACGTTGTCTTTGCATGCAGCGTTGGCTGTGCCAAGTGATAGTAATAATAAACTAATAGTAAGGTAGAAATGTTTCATAGCCGTCTCTTTATGTTAATTTGGTGTTAACGAGATTAGGCGTAATTGTAAATTATGACCATAGTACTTTGGTACGCAGGGTTTGAATCAGATCGAGACCTATTAATTTATCAGCTCAGATCAAATCTGTTCGGCAGTAAATGACCCAAAGTACTTTTCCATTCTTTGTTTAGTGCTTCGTTTACACATAGCACAGGAGCTTGCTCATCCTGCATAAACTCTGTCACAACTTGTCGACATGCTCCACATGGTGAAATAGGGTCACTTTGATTAGACATGACATATAGAGCAGTGATAGACGTCATTCCATTGGTAACAGCCATTGAAATAGCAGAGCGCTCGGCACACACGGTTAGGCCGTATGATACGTTCTCTACATTTACGCCATAGGCAATACACTCTTTGCCTTCCACTTCATATACCACTGCTGCAACTACTTGCACGCCTGAATAAGGGCTGTGGGAAAATGTTAAACGTTGCTTTAAGCCTTGGATGATTTCTTGTTTATTTGGCATTTTTGTTCATTCTTAAACTAAATTGTGTTGATTGGAAAACCAACACATAAGGAATATTTTTTCTTACTATACGCAAAGTTTCGCCAATGATGAATTATCTTTATATTTTGTATTTAAATTAGACGTTTCACTTAAACAATTTATTAAGAAATACTTAAGAAAATTAGAAATATTCGATAACAGATGGCACTTGTTTCTGATAATTGAAAAGCGCTTGTGTTTCAGGGGGATTAGTACGTTTCAGTTTTGAGGAAGTGAATGAAGTAGGAAAATAAGATGCAAATCTTAGGTGTGTTTCCTATTAGTTGACTGGTCAGAAAAGATGAATACAGAGCTAGTGAACGAACACTAGCTCTGTAATACTTCAGGTTAGATTATTGACGACTTATAGTGAAATCAGGATATGCTTCCAAACCACACTCGCTTACATCTACGCCTGCAAACTCTTCTTCATCGCTCACTCTGATCCCCATGATTGCTTTCAACGCCAACCATACAATTAGACTAGCTATAAAGACCCAGAAGAAAATAGTGAGGGCGCCTACTAGTTGACCAAGGAAGCTTGCACCGCCTGTCTCTCCAGCAGCTACATCGACTGTTAATGGATTAGTAAATGGCACAAGCATGAGACCTAAAAAGCCAACAACACCGTGAACTGAGATAGCTCCTACCGGATCATCAATCTTCAATTTATCTAAAGCTAGTATGCTACCAACCACTAATATACCGCCCAATGCGCCAAACAATGTGGCTTGTAAAGGTGACGGCGTTGAAGGCTCGGCAGTAATTGCAACCAAACCAGCAAGAGCACCATTTAATGCCATTGTAAGGTCCGCTTTGCCAAATAACACTCTCGCTAAGAGCAGAGCAGCAACCAAACCACCAGCAGCAGCCATATTAGTATTCATGAATACCACGGCAACTGAGTTTGCGCTTGCGACACTTGCTGTCGCTAATACAGAACCACCATTGAAACCGAACCAGCCCATCCACAAAATGAATGTACCAAGTGTTGCTAAGGGTAAGTTTGCACCTGGAATAGCGTTAACTTTTCCATTTGCACCGTATTTTCCTTTACGAGCACCAAGTACCAAAACACCAGCTAAAGCCGCAGCGGCACCCGCCATGTGAACAATACCAGAGCCAGCAAAGTCAGAGAAACGAAACGCTGGCATCCAATCAGCTGCTGCGTCATCAGGTACTGGAGCACCAAGATTGTACAAACCAAATACATCAGCACCGCCCCAAGTCCATGAGCCTTCCAGAGGATAGATAAAGGCAGTTAGCACAACGGCAAAAGCGAGGAACGCCCAGAGCTTCATTCGCTCAGCTACTGCGCCAGAAACGATTGACATTGCTGTGGCAACAAAAACCACTTGGAAGAAAAAGTCAGCGGAAGGTGCGTAAGCTGCAGGCTCTTCAGCACCCGTTGCTCCGTCGCCTACAATATCTTGAAGGAAGAAACTAAAATCACTTCCACCATACATAATGCTATAACCGCAAATCATGTACATAATGCATGAAATTGCATAAAGAGAGATATTCTTAGTTAAGATCTCAGTCGTATTTTTCGCGCGTACAAGGCCGGCTTCTAGCATGGTAAAACCCGCTGCCATCCACATAACCAATGCGCCGCAGATTAAAAAATAAAAGGTATCTAGTGCGTACCCAAGCTCAAATGTGATTTCCATTGTTGTTCTCCGTTTATCTAATTGCGCGACTTATAAAGCGTCTGCATCTTCTTCGCCAGTACGAATACGTACCGCTTGTTCTAAGTCATAGACGAAAACTTTTCCGTCACCAATTTTGCCTGTTTTAGCTGCGCTAACGATAGCTTCAAGTAAGCGCTCTACTTCTTCATCATTAACAGCTATTTCAAGTTTCACTTTGGGTAAAAAATCAACTTGATACTCGGCACCTCGATATAATTCAGTGTGCCCTTTTTGACGACCAAAGCCTTTCACCTCGGTGACGGTTAAACCGTCAATACCAATTTCAGAGATGGCTTCACGAACATCATCAAGCTTGAATGGCTTAATGATAGCGGTGACTAATTTCATAATGTGCTCCTGCGTAATTCAAATGAAAGATATGTTTGAATGGCACCATTCAAGAGCAGTGCCAAAAGTAAAAATCAATTAAAATCAAATAGATAGAATTTAAAAAACTCAAGATATTATGTTATAGAGCACCAAATTGGTGCAGCCATATGGATTCGCCCCAATAAGTCGCAGTAATCCGGGAGCTAGAAACACAGTTTATTTTGTCGCCTTGAAAGTGATGAGAAGTAAATTAAGCATATGAAAATCAAACAAAAGTTCGTTATTACTACTGTGTAAACTTGAATAGTGTTGTAACGAGTACCTTGTTATTGTTTTTGATGTTGACAGGCTAAGCTAAGCTAATACAATTGATAGCTGACTTAGAGACGGGTATCACAAAAGACTAGATGGATATTGGCCAGCTAAACAAACTTTTGTTTAATAACGAAAATATATTGACAAAAATTCTGCAGTCGACATCAAATGCTCAAGCATTGTCTCAGTTGTGCTCGCTTTTGGAAGGCAGTTTATCTACTAAAAATATAGAGTGTGCTGTTTTCGATATCGAGAAAAAAGTACTCATTAGCAGTACCAAACAACTCAAAGACAAGCCTGTTATTACGGCTTACCATCAGCATACTCATATCGTTCTAAACCAAATATCGTCAAATTCAAAAATGCCATTGCGGCCCATTTTAGGCAAAGCCGACTCACTGATAGAAAGTTTTGCAGATAACAGCCCCCTTTCCAGTGCACACCTTAATCAGGTTTGGTCATTGCCACTCATATCAATAAGCAAAGAACCAATGGGTTTGTTGTCTGTATTTGTTTCAGAGAGTGAGCAATTATCGGAAAATGATTTGGATTTCATTGCATTGATAGTGCATTTGATGGGAGCTGTGCAATCTAGGTTAAGCCAGCACGGCTCAAATCAAAAATTAATTGAGAAGTTAGAAGAAAGTAACCAAAAGTTTAGAGCATTTACGGAAGTCATGCCTGACTTGGCATTAATCATCGATGAAAATGGTGTTTATGAAGATGCATTCGGCTCACCCAATAATGTACTTTATGTTTCTGCTATAGAAATTTTAGGAAAGCGCGTTGTAGACCTTTTCCCCGAAGCTGAAGCACATCGAATTATGTCAGTTATCCACCGAGCGATTAACACAAACGAATTACAAGTTTATGAGTATTCTTTTGATAACCACGGCAATCCTGCAGATTTCGAAGGCCGAGTAATTCCCATTAATTCTGATAAATCGTCTGGAAATGAGATTAGACGAGTCTTGTGGATGGCCAGAGATGTCACCGTTGAAAAATCAGCCGCACTAAAAATTAAACAACTGGCTTATTTTGATCCGCTTACTCATTTGCCCAATCGTCGAATGTTCAACGAGAGACTGAAGGTTGTTGTTGAAAATAAAGCGCTCGTTCATGAATTTGGCGCCATTTTGTTTCTTGATCTGGACCAATTTAAACGCATCAATGATTCATTAGGTCATGCCGCGGGCGATCAGCTGTTAATTGATGTCGCAAACAGATTGCGCCAAGCATTGCGAAAATCAGATATTTTAGCTCGTATTGGCGGTGATGAATTCGTTATTCTACTCGAACAATTGGGCCAGAACGAGTTAGAGGCACAGCAAGAGATTTCAATTGTAGCTAAAAAGGTTCAACAAAGCCTTACTGAGAAATTCGAGATTGAAGATCTTGCTTTTCAGGTCTCCTGTAGTATTGGCATTTGTATCATCGACGGCCTGACTTCGGCTGAAAGCATTCTGAAATATGCAGACACGGCGATGTATAGTTCTAAATTGACTGGCGGTAATAGCTATAGTTATTTCGATCCGAAGCAACAAACCCTTTTAGACAGACAATTATCATTTGAGTCAGAAATAGTAAGAGCTATCGAAAAGCGTGAATTTTGTGCTTATTTCCAGCCTCAGCTGAATTGCAAAGGTCAAATTACTGGAGCAGAGGCACTCATTAGGTGGAATCATCCTGAAAAAGGCCTTATTCCACCCTATGAATTCATCCCTGTCGCAGAGCAGTACGGCCTGATCCAAGATCTTCAAGACATTGTTCTTCAGGATATTTGCGCACTGTTAGAAATACTCAACGCGCAAAACTTAATTAGTGACAGTTTTAAACTTTCCATCAATATAAGTCATTCGCAGTTCAAGGCGCTAAATTTAAAATCTTCATTAATGAGCACTATCCGTGATTATAAAGTCACTAGCTCTCAAATTAATCTAGAAATTACTGAAAGCATGTTGTCTCACGATATCAACAATACCGTGAAACAAATGACTGAAATAGAAGCTGAGGGATTCTCTTTTTCTATCGACGATTTTGGTACTGGTTACTCTAGCCTATCTTATTTACACGCTTATCCAGTTAATGAACTCAAAATTGATAAGTCCTTTGTTGACCGTATGCTTGAAAAGTCTGGTCTAAGTATTGTTGAAACGATAATTAGTTTGGCCAAAAACCTTGGAATGCAAGTGGTGGCTGAAGGCGTAGAGACAGAAAATCAAATAAACATGTTAAAAGAAAGAAATATCGATATTTTCCAAGGTTTTTACTTTGCAAAACCAATGATTTTAGCTGATTATTTGTTATGGCATAAAAGCCATAAAGTGACACTAGCACCACATTAGCCGCTTATTTAGTTGCGGCTTTTCAATTCAAATAAAGGAAATAAATTGGGTAATTATCAGAAAAACAGCACAAGACACCTTGTGTTTTGCTCATATTATCCCAAGCTATACTAGTAGGAAATAAAAAGTAACCAACGCAAAGAGGAAGTACTATGAAAATAAATGTTTCAGGTCATCACTGCGATATCTCCGAATCCGTCAATGAAGATATTCAGGAAAAGTTTGCTAAAATCGCCAATCATTTTCCAACCCTTGTTGCTATCGATGTTATCGTGACAAAAGAGCATGGTGAATATAGCGTCGAAATTGCCACTAAATATGAAGGTTCCAGTATTGGTGTGAAAGGAAAAGGTGACGTAATGTACCCTGCTATCTTCCAGGCCCGCAAAAAATTAGATGCTGCGCTCTCGCACCGCAAAGGACAACTAAAAGGTAGCTTGCACGAGAAGCCAAAAGTAACCACCCCAGAGATTGCGCACGAAATTATACAAGACATGGATTTGAACTAGCATCATTAGCTACGGCGAAAACATGTTTTAAAAAGTCCGCATGCTGTTAAAATTTCAATGATGCGGTAAATGCGAATTAGAGCTCTTAAATCAAATAAGGGCTCTTTTTTTTATCAGAGTCCCCTCAAGCTATCTTATTCCCCAAACAACTTATCCCAAAACGAACGAGGCTTTTTCTTTGGTTGAGTTTTAATTGACGGCTGTCCATTACAAGATTTTGCGTCTTCGGGCAAAGCACTCAATATTGCAGGGACACTCAACACTTCACCGCAGCCCGGCATAGAGAGTTCACCTGTCGTAGCATCAAAATGAGCTATACCTAAACCTTCTGGGAATCGGCGAGATAAATTCTTTGGCGATTGTTTCTTTTGAAAAGCGATGAATACTTGCATCGCTCCACTTGCCCCTGACAAGTTGATTGGCGTGTTATCATCAGCCCCCATCCAAACACTTGTAACTAGGTTTCTGTCAAAGCCTGCGAACCAACTGTCCCGATAATCGTTCGTTGTACCTGTTTTTCCGGCCATATTAATGTTTGGGAAGGCTGCTCTAACGGCTTTAGCTGTACCTTCTAGGGTAACTTTGTGTAACGCGTAATTAACGAGATAAGCCGCCGACTCATCTGCACGAACCTCACTTTCCACATTGCGCAAATACAGTACTTCATCATCGTTTGAAGTGACGGCAGTCAAAGCATGCAAATGATTTAGCACACCATTATTCGCAATGGTTTGATACATTTGGTTTACCTGCAAAGGCGATAAATCAATAGCACCCAAGGTCAGCGCGGGTAGTTGCGTGATATCTTTATCAACCCCTAAACGATTTATGGTATAGGCAACTTCATCTAGTCCAACTGCCATACCAAGTTTTACGCTAGGTACATTGTACGATTTACTTAAGGCCTCAATTAAGGAAACCTGCCCTCTGAATTGTTTATCCGAATTTAAGGGCTCCCAGTACTTGCCACCCGTACTTATCATTTTCACAGGCGTATCTTCTAGCATCGTCGCTAAGTTGTAGTGCTCAGGATCTTCTAATGCAGATAAATAAACGGCTGGTTTCACCAATGAGCCAATTGGGCGATAAGCATTCAACGCTCGATTAAAACCACTGAAAGAAGCTTCCTTCCCGCCCACAATGGCTCTTATTTCACCTGTTTTGACATCTGAAACAACCATTGCTGCTTCTAGCTTTGCTTGATTGCGTTTTTTAGCAATACTAGAAACCTGCTCCTTGAGGGCTGCTTCTGCACGACGTTGCGCGTTAATATCCAAAGTTGTATAAAGTTTAACGCCCGCTAATTGTTCAGAGCGTCGACTAATAACATTATTTAGCTCGTCACGAACTTTATCCATAAATGCGGGATGTTTACCACTTGCCAAACTCTCACTATTTGCCGTGTTAAGCTCTGAAGCCACATACTTTGCATAATTAGCACTGTCTATTTCATTTGCTTCAAACAATAAACGCAACACAACATTTCGGCGTTCGAGCGCTCGTTCCGGATATTTGCTTGGAGAGTAATATGAGGGACCTTTCACTAAACCAATCAGTGTAGCTATTTCAGGAACGTTAAGTTCAGCCAGTGGTTTGTCGAAATAAAAATGACTTGCAAGTCCAAATCCATGCACAGCAACTGCGCCGTTTTGCCCAAGAAACACTTCATTGATGTAAGCATTGATAATTTCTTCTTTTGAGTACCTCGCATCGATCACAATTGCCATTACGGCTTCTTTTGCCTTTCGAATATAGGAACGCTCGCGAGTAAGGAAAAAATTCTTGGCGAGTTGCTGCGTTAAGGTGCTACCACCTTGTACCGTTTTACCCGCGACAATATTGGCGAATAAGGCTCGCACGATTGAGCTTGGTGCAATGCCGTGATGTTGATAAAAGTCTCGGTCTTCAACAATGACCAATCCTTTTTGTAGAAGAGGTGGGATATCGTCACGATTCACTAACATCCGATCTTCTTCTAAACCATTGACCAACCTAGAGATCAGCCAAGGTTCTAAACGCGTTAGGGCAACTGATTTCGCCGTGGGATTTGGTCCCCTTCCAATTAAGTATTCAATTTTAGCAATTCGATCACCTTGCCATGTTAAGCGGATGTCTCGTTCAGGTTCAAAACCTTGCGGGAAATGAAAAGCACGGCGTTGAATGCGCAGCTGATTTGCATAAATCTGGTATTCACCCCTTAGTTTAGCGTTAGGCACTCTTCGGTAGCCCAATAACGTCAATTCATCTTGAACTTCATCAATGGTAATTTCTTGTTTGGTTTGAAGTGTTAATGGACGCGCAAATATTTGTGCAGGAACCTGCCATTTATTGCCTTCAAAGCGCTGTTTTACTTGTGCATCAACATAAATGAAATAGGCTACTGAAGCCGCTAGCGCAACAATAAAAAGCTTCCAAAAGTGGCGTTTCAACCATATGAATGGCAATAATGGTATTTCCTTGATCTTCAAAGCTTTCTAATTCTCTTATTGTTTTACTGCGTTCTATTGATGGGCGATGCGTTTCTATATGCAGAGCTTGTTTAATGCGTATTGGCGCTCAGTTTTTTTAAAACAGTATGCATTCGATAGGATTAAAATATTAGCAAATAAACTGCTCAAACTATAGCGAATACCGCAATAACTGCTAAAACAAAACTTATCTATAAAGCATATGATACGAATTAATCACTACTACAATGGTCGAAAAGTATAGACATTGCTTAGGCTGCATCATAGGCTAAAAGTTCACCAGTGATATTTTGCAGCTTAGGTAGGTTGATTTAGTGAGCAAATCGGCGAGATGCGCTGAATGGTTTACCGCGTGATCAAGCGTATGTTCTGCCGATTAATCTACCGCTTGCTCTATCGCGCGATCTGCTGCGTGACCTGCTGCGTGCTGCTGCGTGCTGCTGCGTGACCTATTACATCACCTATTGGTATATATTGGAGGAAAGCTAATGAAAGTCAAAATTGAATTAGATTTAAGTCCTGCTGAAGCGCGTGAAATATTCGGCTTGCCTGATTTTAGTCAGTTGCACAGTTCGATAACTGAAGATCTCGCTGAAAAATGCGCACAAGATCCACAAAAGGCATTCGAAACATTCATCAAGCCTTCAATGGAAAATAACCTGTCCGGTTTTAGCGCCTATCAAAAAATGATGGAAGCCTTCATGAAAGGGCAAAGTAAAAGCGATTAGCTTAGCCTAAATTAGTTGATAAACTATAGTGAACATTGCACCTACTAATCTCGATACTCAGTTTAAGTGAGTATCAAGCAAGAGAAGAATTTCAAGCTAGGCAAGAGTTTCAACCTAGATAAGAACATCTAAACGGAGAGTAAACATGGGAACGGATGAAAACGAAGTGTTAGCATACATCGAAAAGTATGCCACTGTTTTTAATGCCTTGGCGCAAGAAGTATTAACTCGCACAGGTAAAACGGCCGAAGGCTCATCTGCAGCCGCCGTGCCGGGTATGTTCGATCCACAAAAATTAGCATCGTTATTAAATGGCGATATTAAAGTGGATTCCAATAAACTCATCCAACAGCAAATGCAATATATGCAGAAGCAATCCGAGCTCTGGCAACAAGCTTCTAAGGCAATGATGGGCCAAAGTTTAGCCGAGGAATCGGCGAAATCTGATACATCCTCACCAAAAGAAAAGTCGAAAGATCGACGCTTTGCACATGGTGATTGGGAAGAAAATCCAGTATTTCAGTACATTAAAGAGTCTTATTTAGTTAACTCCGACATGCTCAGCAATATGGTTGATGCAATTGAATTCAGTGACGAAAAGGCAGCTAAACAAGCTAAATTCTTTACTCGCCAATATGTGAACTCCCTGGCACCCACTAATTTCGTTCTGACTAATCCTGAAGTTTGTGAAGAAGTACTCAAAAGCAAAGGCCAAAATTTAGTAAAGGGAATGCAAAACTTCCTAGAGGATCTTGAAAAAAGTCCGCTAGAAGCATTCAAAATGAGACAGACCGACAGTAGTGCTTTTCACATCGGTGTAAATCTAGCGAACACGCCAGGCAAAGTTGTTTTTCAAAACGAATTAATACAACTGATACATTACACGCCGACACAAGAGAAACATTACCAAACGCCCGTATTAATCACTCCCCCATTCATCAATAAATATTACGTACTGGATTTAGACGAGAAGAAATCAATGGTGCGGGGTTTACTAGATGCTGGATACTCCGTGTTTATGATTTCATGGGTAAATCCGACGTCTGAATTGGCCGACAAGGACTTCACCGATTACATGAAGTTAGGTCCCCTCGCCGCTATTGAGCAAGTTAAGACGATTAGCAAGCAGGAAAAAGTGAACCTAACCGGGTTTTGTGTTGGCGGTACACTATTAGCGATGACAGTTGCCTACTTGCGTGCTCAGGGCGACGAGTCTGTCGCTTCACTTACTTTCCTAACTACACTGCTCGATTTTAGTGAACCTGGTGAGGTTGGAAATTATCTGTCAGAAGATATGTTACCTATGATAGAGCAGAATGCCGACATGAAAGGTGTTTTGGACGGGCGAATTATAGGCATGAGTTTCAGCTTGCTGAGGGAAAATAGCCTATTTTGGTCATTTTTTATCGATAACTATTTGAAAGGAAAAGACCCTGCCCCGTTCGACATTTTGCATTGGAATGGAGACGCAACCAATATTCCATCTGCCTGCTTTAAACAGTATTTGCATAACACTTACTGGGAAAACAAACTCAAAGATCCTGGTGGCGTTGTCATTGATGGCGTGCCTATTGATTTGAGCAATATTGATGTACCGACATATTTTTTGTCGACCATCGCTGATCACATTGTGTTGTGGCAATCCGCCTATGAGGGTACCAAGCTTGTTGCTGGCGATTGCCGTTTTGTACTAGCAGGTTCAGGGCACTTGGCTGGTGTAATAAACCCCACAAATGGTGGTAAGTACCCGCATTGGATAAATGAGGAGCTGCCTGAATCAGCACAAGAATGGTTTGACGGAGCGACAGAAAATGCAGGTTCATGGTGGCCCGACTGGCAGAAATGGATGAAGGCAACATCTGGCAAAAAAGTGAAAGCCCTTCAGCCTGGCACGAGTAAGACTCACCCTGCACTTATGGATGCCCCCGGGGACTATGTTCTAAAGCGTTTAGACGAATAATAGAATAACAAACGCTAAAGTCATGCAAATTTTGATAAACTAAGCTAACCTACAAAGGCTCATTAATGAGCCTTTGTATTTTGCATCTTAATTTGCTGTTATTTATTCGTTAGAGGTTACCTTGGTCGTCATTAAAAAATACCCAAATCGTCGCTTGTACGATAGTACGCAGAGCAAGTACGTTAACTTAGATTATATTAAGGTGCTTATTAATGATCGGACTGAATTTAAAATCGTCGATTCGAAAACAGACGCGGATATAACGAAGTCAGTCCTCCTACAAATCATCAGCGAATCGGAAACAAACGAACAACAGTCCTTACTAACCGACGTGTTACTGAAACAACTTATCCGGTTTTACGACAGCGATATGGAAGTGTTCGTTCGACAATACCTCGAGCAAAGCATTGTTCAGTTCATCGAACAGCAAGACAAGGTACAAGGATTAATGAAAAATATGGTCGATAGTAGCCCGATCGGCATGTTTTCAAAGATTATGGAGCAAAATCTGTCAGCTTGGAATATGAATCCTTCAAACAAAAAAGATAAATAAAACAATTAATTAAGTCCTAACTCCCTTCTACTTTCAATTTATTATCAATATTATGTTGCAGCGCAGCAAAATAATGCTTGATCTTCTTCGTAGATCGACTATTATTTGAACATACAGAATGTTGCAGCGCAGCAAATTAAGTGAAACCGCCTGCAGAACTCAATCCCATAAATAGGAGATAGAATATGTTTGGTCAATTTTCAGAACAATTTAAAAAGTCAACACAACCGGCTAGTGAGTTGCTTGCTGCGAATGTAAAAGCATTAGAAGCTGTTACTGCTCAACAGACTCAATTCTTCTCAGGCTTAGTTGACGATAGCGTAAAACTTATGCAAAGCGTTGCACAACAAACTGAAGTGAAAAGCATATTAGCTGCACAATCAGTGTATGCGGAATCGCTCAGAGAGCGTTTGACGAGTACGTCAAAGAATACGTATGGCACTTTGAACGCTGTATCTAAACAGTATGCCGACACTTTGAAGTCTGGCTTTGAAACAGCGAGCGAAGCAGCTCAAGAGTCTGTGAAAGCAGCTTCATCCCAAGTAGCTAAAGTGACGCCTGTGTCTAAGCCAAAAGCTGCAAAGGCAAGTCCTGCAAAGAAAGCAGCTAGTAAAGCAGCCCCTGCAGATGCAGCGCCAAAAGCAAGCGTAGCGAAAAAAGCAAAACCTGTTACAGCTAAGAAAGTGAGCAAGGCGAAGCCAACTTCACCTGTAGCAACTAAAAAACCTGTAGCAAAAGCAGCAACAACGGTAAAGCCAGAACCTAAATCTGCCGCAAAACCAGTTGCTACATTAAGTGCCGAAGAAGTTAAGGCACCTACGAAAACAAAAAGTACTGACGTTACAACGGCATCAACGCCTGCAACGAAAGCATAATTAAATTTTATTACTAAATATTGGAGATACATCATGTTAGATCAAATCAACGAACAACTTAAAGAGTCAATGAAGCCTGTGACTGAGTTAGCTACATTAAACATGTCGACTCTTCAAGCTCTAGCTGAAAAGCAAAACGCACTTTTCTCTACACTTTTAAGCGGTGGCGTTTCATTCGCTGAAACTGCAAGCCAGCAAAAAGATGTAACTAAGTTAGCTGAAGCTCAAAAAGCATATTTAGAAGGTTTACAGGAAACTGTGACTGAAGCAGCTAAAGAAACTTATACTTTGGTTTCGGGTGCTCAAGCTCAAGCCGGCGAAATGATCAAAGGTTTAAGCGAAGAAATGACAGCTAAAATGACTGCGGCGGCTACAGCAGCTAAGTAATTAGACACTGTCTATACATGCAAATTAAGTTTGTATAAAATATAAAACAACTCCAATCACAGGGATGCATTCATCTTGGTGCTTGGAGTTTTTTTTACCCAGCAAGATATGTTGACCGCAGGCTACAAAACATATGTCTGTTCAATTCCGCTGCTGGCAATGAAGTACTAGGAGACGTGATGAACTATCAAGCATATGACTATATTGCACGAAGTGGCCAATTAATGAGTGAAGGTTTTCGCTTGGTTAATGATGTAATTTCGCATCCCAGTAATCCGTTCTCGCATACTTGGAGTGGTCGCATAGCCAGTGCAACGCTCGAATCTGCGATGCGCGTGACGCAACGTTATGACAAGCTTGGCTTTAATATCGAAACTGTCGATGTAAAAGGTAAACCCGTTAAAGTTGAAGAAGAGATTGTGTTTGCAAAACCATTTTGTAATCTCATTCATTTCAATAAAGCCGGTCAGACTGAAAAAGACAAAGTATTGCTAGTTGCACCTCTATCAGGTCATCATTCAACACTACTCAAAGGTACCGTTGAAGCCTTATTACCCAATCATGAAGTGTATATCACCGATTGGCTTGATGCGCGCGAAGTTCCCTTAGAAGAAGGGCCATTCTCATTTGATTGCTACGTCGGCTACTTGATTGAATTCCTGAACAATTTAGGTGGCGATACGCACATGATTGCGATCTGCCAGCCAACCGTTCAAGCTTTAATTGCCACGGCAGTGATGGCCGAAGAGAAAAACCCAAATATTCCAAAGTCACTTACCTTAATGGCTGGTCCTCTCGACACCAGTAAGAATCCAACGCGTGTAAATGACTTTTCAAAAGAACGTCCAATGTCTTGGTTTGAGAAAGTTGCCATCATGACTGTTCCAGTAGGTTATCCCGGTGAAGGACGTCAGGTATATCCTGGTTTCATGCAGCTAGGTGGCTTTATTTCAATGAATAAAGAAACCCACATTAAAAAGCACCAACAGTACTTCCAAAATCTACTGTTTGGTGAAAAAGAAGATTCAGAACGTTTCAGAGCATTCTACGATGAATACATGTCAGTACTTGATATGCCTGCAGAGTTCTATTTAGAAACAATAGAGCGTGTATTCAAAAATAATGAGCTGGCAAACGGCACCATTACCTACTTAGGTAAGAAAGTAAACTTTAGCGCGATAGACAATACGCCTTTACTGACGGTGGAAGGTGCTGAAGACGACATTTGTGGTATCGGCCAAACGGAAGCTGCGCAAGATATTTGTAAAAACATACCTAAACCGATGCGCAAACATCACGTTCAACCAGGCGCTGGACACTATGGGATCTTTAGTGGCTCAATGTATCGTAAGAACATTCGTCCATTAGTTACAAAGTTCATCGATAAATATTCTTAGTTCAGGCTTAGTTCAAGAACGAAGAAGCGATAAATAAACTTAGCGTCATCAAAGCAAAAAGTGCGAACTATCGCACTTTTTGTGTATTTGATGGTCAGTATGAGTAATAATCTGTGAATCTTTTATTTACTAGTTTTAGCTTTGCTTAAAGCAACTATAAATTTATTGTTAGGGAATACTCAATATTATGTTTCGACCGCTTCTTCAAATTAAAAGGTCACTTGGATTTCGTGCGTTTTTAGCGCTAAGTTGTCTATCCTCATTTTCAAGTTTAACGCTTGCGCAAACCATGCCTCAGCCTCTAGAAGGAAAGCAGGAAAGCTTTGAAGAGTGTAAGGTTACACTTGCAAGCAAAGCAAAGGAGCAAGGTGTATCTGCGTCGCGCATCGCTGCAGAAATACCGAATCTGCGCCAAATTCCAAAAGTCTTAGAATATGACCGCAACCAGCCCGAGTTCGTACAAACATTTCCAAGCTACTATAGTGCTCGCGTAAATGAGTGGCGCATCGAAAAAGGCCGAGCAGCACTTATCGAGAAGAAAGAATTTTTGGCCGAGTTGACCCGAAAGTATGGCATTCCCGGCCACTATTTACTTGCATTTTGGGGGTTAGAAACCAATTTTGGTAACTACAAAGGCAAGATGTCGACCTTAGATTCACTCGCCACTCTAGCCTGTGATCCACGCCGTAGTGACTATTTTACGGGCGAGTTAATGCTAGCGCTAAAACTCATGGACCGAGAATCGCTAAGCAAAGACCAGATGATTGGCTCTTGGGCCGGTGCAATGGGTCATACTCAATTTATGCCCACAGCCTACACGAAATTTGCCCTCGATGGCGATGGTGATGGTAAAGCCGACTTGTGGAATAGTGAAAAAGACGCACTTACCTCGGCAGCTAATTTCCTGAATAAACTAGGCTGGAAGCCCGGTTTACGTTGGGGCCGCGAAGTTGTGTTACCAAGTGGTTTTGACTATGCCAAAGTTAGCAATCAGAAAAAACCCATTAGTCACTGGGCTTCGTTGGACATTACTAAAGCCAATGGCACTTCGGTGGGGCAATTAGAGATCCCTGCTAAATTGATTATTCCAGCGGGTCATGAAGGGCCATCTTTCTTGGCCTATCATAACTTCGACGTTATTTTACGTTGGAATAATTCAGAGTTCTATGGCATTGCAGTAGGTCAACTGGCCAATCGTATTTTAGGTAATGACGAACTAAGTAAACCATTACCCGACTTGCCGAAATACAGCATTAGTCAAATGGCACAGATGCAACGCAAGCTTAATTCAATGGGCATCGATGTGGGTGGCGCCGACGGTATTATTGGCCCAGCGACGAGAGCTGGCATTCGAGAGTTTCAATTGCGTAACAATATGATTGCGGATGGTTTTCCGTCGACGACAACGTTTAATGCGATCCTGGGTTCATAGCCCAGCCGCATGCGTTACAGCTCGGTGCAAATATTCAGGCTCATCAGTCCCCAATCTAATCACGCTCCCACTCTTTAGCTTCAATTCTAGTGCGCTAAGCCCAGAGACATTATACAGCCAACCATTGCCAACTAATCGAATACCAAAGCCATGTAAAAAGCTATTCTGGACGACTTTTGCCTCTGCAATATCAGACAGTAAGCATTCTTTCTTCCAAAAACCAAAGGCAAAAGACCATTTGATTTTTGTCTCTGTCACCGTGATGGTCATGCTGGAAAATAAGAGTGAAATAACTAACAAGATAATGGCGGAAGCACTAATTGCATAAATCGCAGGCCACTTTTCGGCTTCTTCTGTCACCAAATAAACATAGACAGATATTGCGACTAAGAGTGACAAAACCGCCCCCATGACTCCAATAATAAAATAGCCTGGTTGTTTATGAGAGTACGACATAGAGATATTACCCCTTATGAAATATCTGGTTCTCCAAAGTATGACCGTTTATGAGTTGTCTATATTCCAAGTTATTCGCATGGCAGCATTGCAACAATTGAATATCGAATGCCTCCGCCGACTTCTTATATTCAATAACATATTCCTTAGCTTGACTCATATAGACACGAGTGACGCCAGGTAATGCTGAAAACACTTGCTCTAAGCTTGGGTATTGCTGAGCCAATTGTAGCGTAACAAAATGTTTATCATCGCTAGATTGAGCACGAGCATTATGTTGACTTAGCACTCCATGGTTTAAGTGTAGCACTTGTCCACACAAACGCTCGAGTTCACTCAAATCATGTGAGCTAAGTATGAAAGTGGTTTCACTGCTTAAGGAGCTCACCAGTTCTCTCACTTCACGCGCATGGATAGGATCAAGTCCAGCTGTAGCTTCATCTAGCATCACTACTTGTGGATTGCCAAACAGAGCTTGACCAATCGTAACGCGCTTACGCATGCCATGTGATAAGTCCTTAGGCCGCTGATTTGCTACTTCACTTAAGCCCACCAGCTCTAACACTCTTTCGCTCTCTTTTTTAGCCTGAGCTCTGCTGAAGCCTTGTAACTGACCGTAAAAACTGAGCTGATGGATAATGCTGAAACGCGGATCTAACTGAGCATCTTGTGGCAATGCTGCTAGTTGGCCGAATAGGTGCTGTCTACCTGCAGGGCCTCCTAAAATTGAAAGCTCTCCGGAACTCGGGAAAATATAGCCACACAACAAACTGAACAAAGTCGTTTTACCTGCGCCATTTGGACCAACTAATGCAACTGGTGCTCCCTTGTTAATTTCGAAACTTACATTATCGAGCGCAAGTTTAGCGCCATAGCTCTTTGTCAGCCCGGTTGCACTAATCAATGTACTCATATTGAACTCCTTGCGAAAATTCGCTGCGCAACAATTAACAGAATTGTAGTTTGTAACAGAGGTAATCCTAAATTCAACATTAAGCCTCCATTTTGACCTGCCATCTGTTCGAGTTGGTAACCGGGGAACACATATTCTAAAACGCTTAGCGCGGACACCTGCCAAGTAAGTAAGGCTACTATTATTTTGCCTGCAGTAAAAAAGAGAATGGCAAAAACAAAAGCTAATCGAGCAGAACTAGCAAACGTATTGAAGAAGCTCATAAGCGCAACAAAGGGAGTTATCGTAACAATAATAAAACCGAATAGTTCAAAGCTACGAGTTAATCCTGATGAAAATAAGCCAGGGTCGCGATATGTGAGCATTGCAAGGGTTGCTGCAATAGTGATAAGTATTAACACAGCTAAAATCATCACTTGACCCAAAAAGCGGCCCAGTAGAATTTCTGTTCTAGTGGCTCGTAATGATAGGAAACGCAAGGTTCCCCTCTCGCGGTCCCCAACTGTCTGATCACCACATATGAATAAACAAAAAGCAGGAAAACTATACAGTGCAATAAGCCAATAGACTGCGAGTTCTGATTCAGGCCAAGTGAGTAATTTACTTAAACCTACAGCACCAAAAGCGCCTTCTACGAAACCGGCAAATTCTTCTGAACTCATTAATGAAACTGCCTGACCAATTGGATAGCGCAGAATAAGAAACCAACAGATTAAAAATGCCGACACTGCCAACAATCCACGTTTGGTCAAAAACAGTCGAACTAATTCAAATACCGCTATATTTGCCAGTCTTTTTGCTTGCAAAGTAGTGACTCCTAAAATGTGCTTATTGAAAAGACTCTACATTAAGTGATGATTTCAGTCGACCACAGAAGACAAGAGCTTTGTAACAAAAAGCGTTGAAAAACAGGAGCTATTGCATAAGGCATGGCAGTCGACTATCCTTTGAACAAATAATATACAGAATTAATTGAACTGTGAAAAAATTCCTTAGCGAACTAAGACGACGCAAAGTCGTAAAAACCTTGGTCGCCTATGTCGGTCTTTCTTGGCTGTTATTACAAGTGGTCGGCGTTATCACCAGCATGATTGAAGTTAGTCCACTGGTTGGCCCCGGCACACTTCTACTTTTAGCCTGTGGTCTCCCCGTCGCAGTCTATCTCTCATGGCACTTTGATATTAGTCTTGAAGGTGTAGAGCGCACCCCAAGTTTAGATGAAGAAGATAACCCCACACTTAAACCGCTAGGTTGGTTACGATGGACAGGTTTAGTCTCGGTTTTCTTAGTAAGCTGCCTTATTGGTTATCAATATTTCGATTCGATAAGAGCAGAACAACAAGCAACAAGAGAAGGCTTGAATACAGTAAAATTAGCAGACTCTATAGCAGTGCTTCCCTTTACTGATCAGAGCCCTGAAAAAGACCAAAGTTACCTTGCGCTAGGTTTATCAGAAGAGATCACGAGCTTGCTTGGTCGTTCTGATGGATTCAAAGTATCTGCCTCACGTTCGAGTCAAATACTCACTGAAAAAGGACTGACACCGATTGATATTGGTCGGCGCTTGAACGTAAAAACGGTGCTTACTGGCAGTGTGCGAGCAACGGGGAATAGGTTAAAGATCCGAGTTGAACTTTTGGATACAGAAACGGGACATACCTTATGGACAGAGAGCTTTTTACGAGAACTGAAAGATATATTTGATGTGGAAAGTGAAATTGGTCGTGCTGTCGTAAATTTACTGCAAGATAGGTATATAGAAGCAGGTAGTTTTGAAAGCTTCTCTAGTACAAATAGCACTGATGCCTACGTCATGTATTTAAAAGGTCGAGAACAATACCGAAAGCAAACGACAGAATCTATGAAAGAGGCGCGTAAACTATTTGAGCAAGCTGTAGCTTTAGATCCAGAGTATGCAAAGGGCTATGTAGGCCTTGCAGACACTTTAGTTATGTTAGCGGAACATGAAACAGGTTTTGGTATTCTACAAACAGACATTGCTGCTGCATTAGGTCAACAAAATATTGATAAAGCCTTAGTGCGGCAACCAATGATGGCGGAAGCCTACGCAGTAAAAGGTTATATTTCATTTATACTCAACGACTTTGATAGCGCATTGAATGAGTTTAACAAAGCAATTGAACTAAATCCGAGCCTCTCAGCAGCTTATATGTGGAAGTTCCTTGCACTCAATTCGCTGCAACGTTTTGACGAATCTTTACTTGCACTACAAAAATCCCAAGAGCTTGATCCGCTATTTCAAACTGGTAGCTACAACCTCGGCGTTGCTTTGACCCGTTCTGGCCGCCTTGAAGAAGCTGAAGGTGTCTTTAAGCAGCTAAAGCAAGATCATCCTGATTCTACATTTTCACACCAAGGTTTAGCTGACATTTACTTTAGCCAAGGTAATATCGTTGGGGCACTTAGCGAGACACAAAAAGCAGTGCGCCTCTCGCCCGAAAATCAGCACTTCGTGTATAAATTGATTGCTCAAATGCTTCAGCTAGGGTTAAGTGAAAATATAAACAAAAGCAAAGATAATCCTGCTTGGAAGGAAGCGATTGATTACTATTATCCGAACCTTCTCATTCTCGATAAAGATTTTGATGCCTTGTTTAAACACATGGACTTTCTACTGGCAGCGAATCCAGAGGATTATTGGATTAGTTTTGAAGCAGCTTGGTATCATGCCATGTTCGGGGATAAGGAAAAGTCGTATTTACTACTGACTGAGAAAAAAAATCTTATCGACGATGCCGACACATTTTTTATGCCCCATTGCTCACCTGCAATTGAGATAGCTTGGGCAGAGCAGGCTTTAGGGAATTTGGAAGTAGCACATAAACTGATTATGAAATGCGAAGAATTGATGAACCTGCAACGTAATTCATCAATCAGCTACTTTGAACTTGATTATTTAGCAGCGCGAATTTATGCACTGAACGGTCAGAGGCCACAAGCAATTCAAGCACTTTCGAAGGCAATTAATGATGGTTGGCGTGAATGGTGGACAAAACATGATCCATTGTTACTTAGTCTGTCTGAAGAGCCTAAATTTAAAGAATTATTGCAGTTTATTGATGATGATTTAGAAAAACAAAAACTTGAAGCTTTAGCCCTGTTCGATGAATAATAAGATATAAGAGTAGAACCTCATTTGGAAGATTTAACAGCATGCAATAAAAAAGAGGCTGTCGCCTCTTTTTTACAAAGACAATTCGCCAAACTAACGTCGTTTAATTCTTATCAGAACTAAGCCCAAACCTAGGAAGAATACACCTAGAGAGGCAGGGGCTGCGACTGCAGGAATGACAGGATTTGAACTAGCCTGCAAAATGCGAAGCTGCTCAGGTTCAGAAACAAAGAATGTGGGTGCTGAAGAAACTGTAAAGTTATTTTGCTCAATGCTATTGTATCCACATAATTCAAAATCCGGCTCTACATTACCAGGGTCTGGAGGCGGTGGGCCTGGGTGAGGATATGTATTGGGATCAGCATTATGGTCTTCTAAGGCAAACTGATAGTTTTGCCATATTTCGAAGGCCCTTACGTATGGCTCGAAAGCGGGGTTTTCTATGCAAGTTCGTTCCAAATTAACCTCTTCGCCAGATTTACCGCTTTCCCAAAAGAACTTACCAGTGCTTGACGTCAAACTGACACTCGTTCTCAAAGAATAATCGCCAGCTGGCAGTGCAAAGCTGGGTATTGAATCTAAAGTTATCCAACCTTCATTGATATTGTTTACACCATTAGGCGCCAACTTAGTAGCAAGATTAATTTCACCATCCATGGTTGGTTTGCCATCAATTCTCCATTTTACATCGTAATTTATATCTGCTGATGGACCAAAATACATTCCGAAGAAAGCAAACATGGATAAAGACTCACCTTCTTCAAATTCCCATACACAAGATTCACCATAAAGATCGGCCTCTCGTTGCTCTTGAATAAGATAGAGAGCATCTCGCTCAGCCTGACTAATTTCAGCGTTATCATAACGATTGTCTATCGAAAAATATTCGTCTTCGATGTCTAATTCAATAGCTTCTTTTTCATCTACCGTCGTCCCCCCCTTAGTACACTCGTCAGGAACAGCATCCAAACCTGAAGCTCCTCCCCCTCTGTAAGCGGCAGTGCTAAGAATGCCCGGAGCATTCCACGCCGCCTCCGAAATTCCGACTTCGTTTAAGTATTGATTTTCAACAAAATAAAACGCCTCGTCATAGTTCGCGCTAAAAACACCTCTGCCACTGGTTCTTACTAATCCAGCTTCAGCAATTTGAGCAATTAAAAATGAAGTTACAAACAGCAGCGAAAATATTTTACTTTTTCCAAACATAGCCTTTCCTTTACGTTTACTTATAAACCAGATGGCTGCATTTATTAGGTGCGAGTCAACAACAATGGTGTGGGGGTAAAATGAGTTACATGTATAACTAGTGAATTCATGCATAATTCAACCCACATTTTATTTAATTAAGTTATACAGCAAGTTACGTTTAAGATGCTCTATTCAAAATTGTTTCTTTATACAAACTGTAAAAAATCTGGACAGTTGAATGGTAAAAAAAGCCTTCCTCTTGCTATCTAACATTTTGTATAAAATATTTTATTTGATTTCTACTCTAGCTGTTATTATACCCGCCGTTAGCCCCTAAAATATCAACAGGAACACCATGACAAACGAACAACACACACACGAAGAAGAAGGCCATGTCCACGGTCCAAATTGCAATCATCATCACCATGAACCACAAACTCCAATAGTGAGAGCTGGTGCCAAAATAGGTCGCAATGATTCATGCCCATGCGGTAGTAATAAAAAATATAAGAAATGCTGCGGTAAGTAGCATTTAAATGACCATATCAATTGCGCATGTTGTTTCAGAGTTAACTGAATCTTTAGGTTCATTGCAGCAAACACTGAATCAACATGAAGCAACAAAGCTCAAACTGATTATCCACGTTGGTACACCCAAAACGGGGACAACAAGCTTACAAACCTATCTTGAAAAGAAACAACGGAAACTCAGAGGTAGAGGGATTTTATATCCGCACAACCTTGAGAAAATCGTAAATCCTACGGCACCAAAACATCAGTGGTTTGAAAAGAACCTAGCTTCTGCAAACTTCGATAATTTCTTGGAAAACCTTAAGAACATCATTTCTCAAGTTAAGGATGATACTCACACTATTATTCTGTCTTCCGAAGGGATTTATAATTGTTGGTGGGACGTCCCTGAAGAGTCCAAAATGCTTTTAGGAGAGTTGAATCAGCTGTTTGATTTACAAATTTGGGTTTGGTTTCGTGAACATCTTGCTTTTATCGAGAGCTATTACAAACAGTGTATGCGCAATCCTCAAATTGAAAACAACCCCTGTTACGGAAAGAGTTTAGCTTTTTCGGATATGTTGGACATTCCTTGGTTTGCTCAACATTTAGACTATCAAGGTTTTGTCGATGAATGCCGTTCACTATTTGGCAAGCATAATGTTTCCGTATTTGAATACAGGGGCGATGTCGTTCAAGAAGTCATTCAAAAGCTAGGCTTCGCCACGCCTCACGACAATCCTACGCCACGCCAGAATAAAAGTTTGAATAGCGCTTCGGTCAACATTTTACAAACGATAAACCGCTACGATCTGAAAGCTAAAGACAAGGAATTATTGATTCCGCATCTGAAAGAGATGAATAGCGTTCTTGATAGTTATGCACAAAATGATTTGATTGATGAAAATGCGAAGAAAAGAGTGTTGCAGTTGTCCAGCCCTAAAGATTTCAAATCCTTATTTCAATAGAATCTAATCAATTATGGCTAAAATGAAAGGTTAAACAAGTTTCAAACATTGGAGGCCAAACGGCCCCCAAATAAAGAAACTTAATACATGTGTTGGCCACCATTGATGGACAAGGTAGAACCAGTAATAAAGCCCGATTCGTCATCCACTAAGAATGCCACACTGTTAGCAATATCTTCAGGCTTACCTAAACGCCCAACAGGGATTGTTTTTATAATTTTCACAAGTACATCCTCTGGAACCGCACGAACCATGTCGGTGTCAACATATCCAGGTGCGATAGCATTTACAGTAATTCCTTTACCAGCCCCTTCAAGTGCAAGTGCTTTAGTAAAACCATGTATACCTGATTTCGCAGCAGCATAGTTAACTTGTCCATACTGACCGGCTTGGCCGTTGACCGAACCGACATTGATGATACGACCAAACTCTCTGGCACGCATTCCATCAATCACGGCACGACAAGTGTTGAAGCAGGAAGCTAAGTTCGTTTGAATGACCGCGTCCCATTGCTCAAAGCTCATGCGATGCATTGTGCCATCTCTAGTAATACCGGCATTGTTAACGAGTACATCAACTGGCCCATATTCTTTTTCAATTTTTGCGATACCTGCTGCCGTTTCCTCGAAGCTAGATACGTCGAACTTTACTGCTGGTATGCCAGTTCTTTCAGTAAACTCTGCTGCTTTTACATCATTACCGCCGTAATTCGCAACTACTGTATAACCTTTATCCGAAAGCTTTTTACAAATTGCTTCACCAATTCCTCGGGTTCCACCTGTGACTAACGCTACTCTGTTCATATATTTCCCTTTTTACGTGAAGAACACACGTCAATTTGCATATGCCCTAGTTGCGTAGGCTGCAAAATACGCGAAAAAACTGTAAGTTAAATTACTGTACTGGTAAACAATACCTTGTGCAATAATTGTGCATTATTTTTATGACAAAGTAATGACTGCATTCATCAGACTTTAGTCTTGCACTCAGTAAAAACTCACCAAGACTACTCATCCTAAAATATCTAGGGCTAAAATATCTTCACAATTAAAAAGTACTCGCTGTATACTTTATATTCACCTTCATAACACTTTAGCCCCAAAAGGAAAGTTGGCTTTGCAATCTACTTATCGTCTCGTTATTGACTGCCCAGATCAAACCGGTTTAGTCGCTGCAGTTTCTCAATTTCTCTCTGATCATGGTGCTAATATTCTTGAAGCCAGTCATCATACCGATCTGCAACTCAATCGTTTTTTCATGCGTCATGAAATTGATGCAGAGTCGATAGCCACCAATCATAAGGAATTCGTAAACGCGTTTAGTCAAGTTGCACAACGTTATGAAATGCGTTGGACACTGAACGACTCAGAGAAAAAGGCGAATGTCGCCTTATTGGCAAGCAGAGAGTCACATTGTTTAATTGATGTTTTGCACCGTTGGCACACTGGCGAATTACAATGCAACATCCCCTGCATCATTGCTAATCATGAAACCATGCGAGAATATGCTGATTGGTATAAAGTCCCTTTCCATTTTATCGACTTCTCCGATAAAGCCAAAGCTTTCAAAGAAGTAGAGAACTTGCTTGAACACTATCATATCGACTTAACCGTACTTGCGCGATTTATGCAAATTGTGCCTGACTATTTGTGTCGCAAACTCGCTGGGCGTGCGATCAACATTCATCATAGTTTCTTGCCTTCTTTTGCTGGCGCTAAACCTTATCAACAGGCTTACGAAAGAGGCGTTAAACTGATTGGGGCAACTTGCCACTATGTGACATCCGAGCTTGATGAGGGCCCAATTATTGAGCAAGAAGTATTACGAATTAGCCACAGCGATTCGGCTCAAGACATGGTGAGAAAAGGAAAACGTTGCGAGGTAAATGCGCTCGCCAATGGAATTCGATATCACTTGCAAGACCGAGTGATCATTCATGGTAAGAAAACACTCGTTTTTGCCTAAAAAATGGTAGCAATATTTTACGATATACTGCTGCTCATTGGTTAATCCATCCTAAGGTTAATAGTAGATTTGGGTAAACTGTGCTTTTTTTCGTCCAAGTGCGCGCAAACTTGCCAAGCGCTTAGTGAATGCCTAGTATTGATGGCGTCCTCGGTAGAGATTGAAATAAACTTCCCTGGTAAAAACAACGATAATAATTAGAAGGAAAACGACATGAAAAAAGCGGTATTAACGCTTTCTGCAGTGGCCCTCGCGCTTTCAATGACTGCATGTTCTGACAGTTCTACAGAATCTCAAAAAAACACAGCCGATAAGCAAGTTGAGCAAATGACTGATAATGTTCTACTTGCTGAGTTTAAAGGCCCATATAATGGCGTACCGGCTTTCGACAAAATGTCTTTAGCTGACCTTAAGCCCGCTCTTGAAAAAGGCATGGAACTTAACCTTGCTGAAATTGATAAAATAGCAAATAACCCAGACGCCCCTACGTTTCAAAATACGATTGTTGAAATGGAACGTGCAGGTGACGAGCTAGGTCGTGTATTCACTTATTATGGTATTTGGAGTGCGAATAACTCATCTCCTGAGTTCAGAAAAATTCAACAAGAAATGGCCCCAGTGATTTCTGCCTTTTCTTCAAAAATTACGCAAAATAAAAAGCTTTTCGAACGCGTTCAAGCCGTTTATAAAAGTGATGAATTAAAAACGCTCACAAGTGAAGAACAGCGTATTACTTGGATGACTTATAATGGCTTTGCACGCAATGGCGCAACGCTCAATGAAGAAGATAAAAAGCGTTATGCTGATATCAACCAAGAACTAGCATCATTGCACACGCAGTTTTCTAACAACGTCCTTGCCGACGAAGAGAATTATGTCCTGTATTTGAATAAAGATCAGTTGGCAGGCTTACCGGAGTCTTTCGTAAATGCAGCAGCAGGAATGGCTGAAGCACGCGGTAAGGAAGGTATGTACGCCATTACTAACACACGTTCTTCAATGGACCCTTTCCTCACTTATTCAGTAGATAGAGCTTTGCGTGAAAAAGTGTGGAATACCTACTATAGCCGCGGCGACAATGGTGATGAGTACGATAACAACGAGATTATTAAAAAAATCCTAACGCTTCGTCATGAGCGTATCAAACTTTTGGGATACGACAACTATGCACAATGGCGCTTAGAAGATCGTATGGCGAAAACACCTGAACGCGCTATGGACCTTATGGAAAAAGTGTGGCCCGCAGCTATCGCTAGAGTCGAAGAAGAAGTCGCTGACATGCAGGCAATCGCTGAAGCGGAAGGCGCGAATATTACTATCGAACCTTGGGATTATCGTTTTTACGCAGAAAAAGTACGTAAAGCGAAATATGCTTTGGATTCAGATGAAGTAAAACAATACTTACAGCTAGATAAGTTACGCGAAGCTATGTTTTATGTTGCTGGTCGTTTATTTAACTTCGAGTTTACTCCAGTTGAAGAAGGCAAAGTGCCAGTGTTCCACGCCGACGTTAAAGTGTGGGATGTAACAGACAAAACCACTGGTGAACACATTGGTTTATGGTATCTCGACCCATTCGCACGACAAGGTAAACGCTCAGGTGCATGGGCAACGACTTACCGCAGTTATACAACCTTTGATGGCAAACAAACCGTATTGTCTTCAAACAACTCTAACTTCGTAAAAGGTGCTGATGGCGAGCCAACACTTATCTCATGGGATGATGCTGAAACATACTTCCATGAATTTGGTCACGCTTTACATTTCTTGTCTGCCAACGTCGCTTACCCAAGCTCACACTCAGGTGTGCGTGACTACACTGAGTTTCAATCGCAGTTGCTTGAGCGTTGGTTGACCACGGATGAAGTGATCAATAATTACCTAGTACACTACAAAACAGGCGAGCCAATTCCAAAAGAGCTAGTTGCTAAAATCAACAATGCCTCGACCTTTAATGAAGGGTTTAAAACAACGGAATATATGGCATCAGCGATTATGGACTTGCTCTATCATACAACTGATCCTGCATTGATTGACCCTGACAAGTTCGAACGTGATGAATTAACGCGTTTAGGCATGCCAGAAGAAGTAGTGATGCGTCATAAAACAACCCAGTTTGGCCACATCTTCTCAGGAGAAGGCTATGCTGCAGCTTATTACGGCTATATGTGGGCAGAAGTACTTACATCTGATGCAGCAGAAGCATTCGCTGAAGCACCGGGTGGGTTTTATGATAAAGAAGTTAGCGACCGTTTAGTTAAGTACTTATTCTCTATACGCAATGCTATGCCGCCTGAGGAAGCATATCGCAAGTTTAGAGGACGTGACGCTAAGGTTGAAGCTTTAATGCGTGACCGAGGCTTTCCTGTGACTTCAGGTGACTAAGCTAAGCTTAATCAAAAGTTAGATGGCAAAGGAGCATATTGTATATGCTCCTTTTTTTTGAACATATATTTCGACGCTCAATACTTCTGCTCAAGGAAAACACACTACATACGTATTCATATAGCTAGTTGGTAGCTAATTCACACCACCTACATCATTATTAATTAGGAAAGTAACAGATACGTGTTGCTCAAATTTGATAGGTACCTTATGTCTGGTTATTTACGACTTTTACCGCAAAAGATGTTTAAACTTCTTGGCTGCTTTGTTTGTGCGCTTGCATTTTATCCGAGCATGTCAGTCGCTTACGAGGACACCGAGTTCTTAAGCAGTAGTGAACATCTTTTTTGGCATGATACTCAAGACCTACCTACCATTAAACTGCACTTTGAAGAAGCCGAATGGGAACGCCTATTAATTTCTACAAGAGATGATAGAGAAGAAGTAAGTTGTACATTCATTTTTGTTAAGCAAGGCGTCGAATATCAACTTGATAACATTGGCATCAAATTGAGTGGAAACACCAGCTTCACATTGCCTGAAACAGAATCTGACGCATTTATTCAAGCAAACTACACACTCGATTTCGACGAGTTTGTGGATGATCAAACTCTCAGTGGCATTTCTGCACTGAAACTCAAAAGGTTTAAAGACGACAGTACTTTTGTTCACGAACCTTTATCCAATCAAATTATGCATAACTTCGATGTGTGGACAGCACATTCATCAAACTATGTTCGCCTAGAAATCGCTGTGGGTCAAAGAGGCAATAATTATGTGGGTGTCTATCGTTTAAATGAAAGTGTTAATCGCCATGAGTATATAGATAAACGCTTTGGCACTGATAATGACAAAGGCTACTTATGGCAAGGTAATTACAAGAATTACGGTCCTGCATTGTTTAGCCGTATTAACGCTGATTGGGAGGGTATTGGCGACTTTGACCAAGCAAGCTTTGAGTACAAAGGTAAAGGAAGTGAATTCGAGCAGGGCAAAGCCATCTTGGTGACGCTTGCGGAAAACTTTACCAATCTAACTGGCCAAGCTTTTGAAGAGTACATCGACAGACACTTAAATGTCCCTTTATTCCTTAAAAGCATCGCTTCAGAGGCAGTGCTTGGACATTGGGATGGTTTTTGGGGTAACGGCAACAACTACATGTTCTACATAGATGAACAGCAAATTCTGCATTTTATTCCTTTTGATACTGACAATACTTTAGGCACGTCATTGTTCGTAGATGACACCGGGGAACAAGATCCTTTTGCTTTCGGCTTACCAAGCAATGCTCCGAAATTAATTACAAAAATATTGGCAATTAAAAAATATCGCATTGAGTACGCCGGTTATTTGCGCCAACTTGTGCAAGATAATAATTTATTGAATGAAAGTTATGCTTTGGGTTGGATAAGTGACGCGCACTCATTAATTAACTCGCACTTGAGCAATATTACAGGTGATAATCAAATAATTGCTGATCGTCCAGCTAGCTGGGCAAACCAAGCTAGTTATCGACTCTTCGAGCTTAATACCGGTAAAAACTGGTATCAGACTCGTCAGGACGCTGTTATATATGCACTGACACCACCTGTTGCAGATGCCGGCGAAGATATCGCAGTTGAAGTTGGCCAAACAGTGCAATTAAACGCAAGCAAGTCCAGCGATGTGAATGGCGAAATAAGTGAATTTCATTGGTCAAATGGGCTCGAAGGCTCCCTACCAACAATTCGCTATGACAGTGCGCAAACCATAACGCTGACTCTGACGGTTACCGACTCAGAAGGTAATCAAGATACTGATACAGTGACTATTACGGTCACTAGCCCACCCGCACCTCCCGTTGAAACACCGACACCAAGTCCAGAAGTGGGCAACTCTGACTCTGGAGGCAGCATTGGCGTGCTAAGTACATTGCTCTTCGCCACTTGGCTCTCTCGTTTCATTGCAAGAAAGAGCCTAGTTAGCGTTTTCCCAAAGGGGCAACTTGCAGATAGTTAACTTAAAAATATTCATATACATTTCGAGCTTTACTTGTAGAATTTAGCGCGCTGAATCAAGTTGGATCAGCTTTCAAAAGGATTTTACAATGAAAAAAGTTTTATGCGCATTAGCGCTTGCAGGGATCAGTCAGATTTCTGTTGCTCAAGAATCACCCTCAACAGAAAACACTATAGGCAAATGGGACTTTGGTCTTCGTGCCGCTACAATCTCATTTGACAAAGATACAGCTTTGGCACAAGGCATAGACGAAAGTGCTTATGCCATTGGGGTTAATGCTGATTATTCCAAAAGCAACTGGTTAACTTCCGTTGGATTGGACATTATTGTGTATGACGATAATGATGAATTTAGACAAGTTGTTGTTGGCGAAGGCATACTCAATGACGGCGATGTCTCATCTGAGTCATCTTCCGCTAATGGGATGTTAGTATCCGTCGCTACTGGTTATCAATGGACTTTCGGACAAGAACAAGATGTATCATTCGCTCTGCAAGGTGGATTCAGTCATATGTTTCTGTCTGAGCGTGCAATCGATTTGTGCTCTAACTGTTATAGCGAAGACATTGATGTTGATGGAGGGTTTTATGCCCAAGCAACACTCATGAAAGATACTGGTTCCTTTGCTATTGGCCTTTATGTGCAGCAGTACCTAAAAGGTGATGGCATTAACAATTCTCTTGGCGTTAAGCTTGGTTTCTCTTTCTAAAGAGTCTTAACAAAGGCCAAGTCTTTTGGCCTTTTTGACGAGGGCCTAATCTTTAGGCCTAAGTCACTAATGCGGCGCACCTTCTTCCATCACCTCAGCGATAACATCTAAGGTTTGATTGATAGCACCTCGATTTTGCTCGATGACTTTCTTACTTGCCTGCCCTAAAGAAATAGCCTCTTCGGGATTATTTAGCCAACTTCCTGCAGTTTCACTGAGCTGTGTTGCTTGTGATAGTACTTTTAAACCACCAGCGTCCGCTAAAGCATGACAAATGACTGGATTATTGAATATGCTTGGTCCCATCATTGTCGGAACGCCATACAAAGCAGGCTCAAGTGCATTGTGTCCGCCCTTATGCGCAAAACTTCCACCGACAAACGCGAATGAGGCCAGATGATAGCAGGCCTTCAACATCCCCATTGCGTCAACCACAACTATATCGGGTAGAACATGCAAAGGCTCTTCGTCTAATTCACTTGTTTTAACAACGGCATAACCAGTTGCTTGGCAAAGTTGCGTCACTTTCTCAAAACGATGTGGATGTCTTGGTACAATAATCAGTAGTAGTTGTGAATGGCTCACTCTGAGTTTCTTAAACGCGTCTAAACAGGCTTTTTCTTCTAAATCATGCGTGCTCCCAGCAACAAAAACAGGCTGATTCTCAAGACTCAATTGCAGTTTAAGCTGCTCAGCTTTGATCTCATCCTGCGGGTCAGCTTCAAGATCGAATTTCATATTGTTGCTTTGCATTAAATTTGGCTTATAAACACCTAGGCTCAAGAAATTTTCGAAGTCTTGCTGCCCTTGAGTACATATCCGCGAAAACTTCCGCAAGCTCGGTCTAAATAGATAGGCTAGATTTTGATAGGTCTTAACTGACTCCGAACTCATTCTCGCATTAATCAGCACTGCTGGGATTTTTCTGCGATAACACTGATGCAGCATGTTTGGCCAAATCTCTACTTCGGTAACCAACACCAACTTAGGTCGCAGTTTATGAAAGAAAAGCCACATGCAAACGGGAATATCAATAGCGAGATACATGTGTTGCACACTATCTTTGAAAATCGCGTGAGCTTGCTTTGCACCGGTGGTTGATGTAGTTGAAATTGTGATCGGTACATCAGGATAGCTTAGTTGTAAACGCTGAATAATACTCTTCGCAGCATTCACTTCACCAACGGATACACAGTGTATCAATATCCCATTGTGCTTTGGTCTCCCTATGAAACCAAAGCGCTCAATGTTCTTATTGCGTTTGCCCTCAGTGTTGTCTGATTTTAACAACAGAGCAGCTAATCCAAATGGTAACAGTAAGATGAGGACTAAGTTGTAACACCAGCGCCAGATAAAGTGGTGCCAACAATATCGATAAGGTCTATTCATAAATTCCGAGCTAACCGCCTAGCATGGCCAAATGTTGAGTTGCGCCTGTATAGCCCGCATCCAAATAATGAGTCGCTTCTTTCTGTCCCAACAAATGTTGGATTTCACTAATTAGTTTACTTGGGTCATCTTCAGCAAGGCATTTAGCAATAGTGTCTCTCAATTCAATTCCTTTTTCAGCAAATAAGCACAAATGCAATTTACCCAATGATGAAATTCGCAAACGGTTGCAATCAGCACAGAAGTCTTTGCTATATGGCATTATTAAACCGATGCGACCTAAGTAATCTGCATGTTTGTATACCTTGGCAGGCCCTGCCCATTGTGCTTTTTGTTTTAATGACCAGCCCAATTCAAGCAGTTTGTCTTCGATACTAGCGCCACTAATGTGTTGAGCATTAAAAAATGCTTCGTTGTCGCCAGTTTGCATAAGCTCGATAAAGCGGAGAGTAATGTTATTTGATTTTACAAAATCGAAGAATAAGGCAAGCTGAGATTCACTGAACTCTTTTAAAAGAACTGCATTCACCTTTACTTGTAAGTTGAGCTCAATCGCCAATTCAAGTCCTTTGAGGATACTTTGCAGTCGACCATCGCCCGTAATTTGTTGGAATTGACGAGGATCTAGACTATCAATACTCAAGTTTAGCGATGTTAAGCCGGCATCAACCCATTGGCGCAGTTCCTTCTCAAGTTTGTAACCGTTAGTCGTAATAGCGACTTGCTCAATACCTTGTACTTCTGCAGTTTGTTTGATGATAGAAGTGAGATCATTGCGCAGTGAAGGCTCTCCTCCGGTGATCCGCACTTTCTTCGTGCCCATTTTAGCAAACGCACGCACAAGAATGTTGCATTCATCACTACTCAGAAAATTACGCGGCGAATCACATTGATAGCCGTCGGGAAGACAATACTGACAGCTAAAATTGCAAACATCAGTAATCGACAATCTTAGGTATTCAAATCGCCTACCAAACTTGTCAATTAGCGGCACACCTTGCTCCCCAACGTTTTTCACAGGTATGGTTTGAGAAGAGGTTTGTGTGCTAAAGGTATTCATAAAGCTCGTATTTCATATTTAGGTATTAATCTTACTGTTTTTTGACTAAAAAAAATATGTTTATATACCTTCATAAGTTTACGAATTTACATATTTTGTTACTAAATACTGAACATTCAGTATCATAAATGGTAGCTTCCGGAGAGTAATTTGCCAGGAAACGAAGTACTTTGTAGCCATATTGAAGCCTTGAGACTTCAAGTTGGTGCCGACTTCATTTTAGCAGTTAGTGAGTCCTTACATGCGATTAATAACATCGCAGCTGGTGACTCAGACTTCGAAGGCGAATTACCTACCGACGAAGCCACTGTCTCGACGGGCGATTTTTACGTCGACAAATCCGGACAGTTCGAATTTTCTAGCGATAACAAACATATCCTTTGGATTAGTTCGTCAATGACGTCAAATGATCCTTCAGACACCTTTGATAATGCGATTGCGCCAGCTCAAGAAACGTCCTTTATTGAAAGGAAATCGGTAAGCAAACATAATCAATCAAATACGTATCGCTTATGTTTCTACTTCAAAGGCCGTGTTCCTGGTTGGGTTTTGAACCTCAAACATAGCAACACAAAGAGTAGACTAAGCGAACAACAAAGCGTGTTTCTGCGCCTGCTACACACTGGCAATTTAATTCTGCAGATGGTGTCAGACCATCAAAAACTCGTTTCAGACCCATTAACGAAATTAAATGCTCGCACGCAATTACTGCAAAAAATAAATCAACTATCGGATGAGCATACTGTCGTGCTCTGTTTAGTGCACTGTTGTGAGTTCCAACAAATAAACAAGAAACAGGGGAACTTGATTGGCGATACACTTTTAGGTGAAATCGCCTCACAAATAACCTCCTGTACGCGTGACGGCGATACAATTAGCCGTTTAGGCGGCGCATTGTTTGCGGTTGCCTGTGCAACAAATAGTGTGAAGGAAGCGGAAGTATTAGGAAATAAGGTACAACAGTATTTGCAACAGCAACCTTATTTAATCGAACATTCCAGCGACGGTATGCCAACCAAACTGAATTTTAAGGTAGGTGTTGCAGTAGTTGAATTCGATGAGCCCAGTAACGCCGATATCGATAAAGCAACCGTTATTATGAACAGAGCTGAACAAGCTCTTCAGGCTGCACAATCAAGTGACAACACCTCAGTAATTGCATGGCAAGCAGCAAAATTTAGTATAAATGCAGAGCAGTTCAATTACTTAGGCGGTATTTTTACATCCGATACCATGACGAATTACCGAAACATGTTACTCCTGTGGGATATTTCAAGTATCATCGCAGACGAATTTGACTTCGAAAAATTAGTTCAGAATGTTGTACAGAGACTCGCCAATACATTTGACTTCAATATTGCAGGGTTGTGGCGCGCACCAATAAAAGACCAGAAAGTTAACTCTCTATGTTTCGAAGTTGATGATAGTGCCAACGCTGTTTTAGTTGTTCCGAAAAAAATCTCTGCCAATAGCACCCTTGAACAACAAATTTCCTTAGCGGTAGACACCAAGAAACAGCAGGATCTTGTTTATTTAGAGGATAACTACTGGGTTCTTCCCCTTGAAGTAAATACTGATGATTGCTTCTTTATTATCGGTGAACCATCCCGCTTTATATTAACCCACGATACGAAAGTATTGATACAAGGCTTTGTTCGCCAAATTGGCAAGGCGCTTCGACGCAGTCAGTTAGAAGAAGAATTAAGCAAACGTTTAGAAAGTCAGAACGAGAGACTCGAAAACGAATTGAAAGAACTCAAAGGCGGACTAGCTTCAAGTGCCCTTGTTTATAAATCGCCAGTAATGCAATCAATCATGAAGCAGACACAACGAGCAGCTTCAGCGGATACCACTGTGCTAATTACAGGCGAAAGTGGCACTGGTAAAGAGAAATTGATCAATGCGATTCATACTTTAGGGCCAAGAAGTGAAAAACCTTTAATTATCGTCGATTGTGGTTCCATACCTGAAACTCTGATCGAATCAGAATTGTTTGGTTATATCAAAGGTGCATTTACCGGCGCGCAAAAAGCAGCGACAGGTAAGATTCAAGAAGCCGACGGCGGCATTTTAGTACTCGACGAAATTGGCGAGTTACCCTTGCAGATGCAGCCAAAGCTGCTTCGCTTCGTTCAAGAAAAGCATTTCACACCAGTAGGTGGGACCAAAGTAATCAATGTGAATGTGAAGATCGTGGCGGTGACTAACCGAGATCTATCTTTAGAAGTTGAGCGTGGTCGATTTAGAAAAGATTTGTATTATCGTTTAAATGTTGTGACATTAAACAACCCTCCTTTACGCGAGCGTGGGGACGATATGTCCTTATTGGCACAACACTTCCTGAACAAATTTTCTAAGCAGTTTGATACCGAGAAGAAATACCTATCTAACGAGACGTTACGGAAGATGCAGGCTTATTCATGGCCAGGCAACGTTCGCGAACTAGAAAACAAATTAATGCAGGCCACCTTGCTCTCGGAAAACGATGAAATTACATTGGAAGAGCTTAATTTAGAGCATGAGACGAATTCTTTTGATGACAATCAAATCATTGAAAATGTACCTTACACAAATGAAAGTACTGTGAGTAATTTTCACGCTAATACTCACAACTCTTCAACGGCATCTCAAACAAAAGAGCAAGTGAAATCAGTGCCAACAGAAGAAGGATCTGCGGTCGAAAGCATATCTAGCAGTGCCAGTTCTAATTCTAATTCTAATTCTGATTCTAATTCTAATTCTGATTCTGATTCTAATTCTAATTCTAATCTTTCGACTGTTGTGCATTTTGATTCCAATAATAAAGCGAATCAGCAAGCGAATAATATCAATACGTTTTTTACTAACTTGCAAGCAAGTGCACTCGCATTTTTAAAAGAAATTCGATTGCAGCCCGCATTTATGCATTGTTCACTAGGTAATATGGTTGAAGATGAGTTGTTGGTCATGACCTATCAATCATGTGATGGAAACATGCGTGATTTGGCGACGAGAATGCAACTTCCAACAAGTACTGCTAGAAGACGCGTGAATAAAATACTGCTTAATTTGCATTCCCAACCAAATGAAAAGCCAGGAACATGGGAAAACTTAAGACTATGCATGCAGCCTGTTGCGAGTGGTGAGATATTAGTGCCCGATTGTTTGGATAGTATTAAACAGGTACTTTTGGCGGCCATCATGGAAAGCGAGCCTGAAAATATGTCCAAGGCAGCAACGCTATTAGGTGTGAGCGAGCCTACCTTTTATAAGTTGAAAAAGAGTTTAATTGCATCAGCGTAAGACCATTCCTCCTACTATGTGCATAGCCCAAGCTTTTAATTTTTCTTAATTTATCTTTCTTCTGAGTAGCTTGTCTTTCTGATTCTCTGATTCTCTGATTCTTTCTAATTGAATTCTGATCTTCCCCTAAATTTGTAGACATTTTTTACTTAGAAAGCGAAGTAAGGTAAAAAGTGTTATGAATAAAAAATACCCCGATGAATTTAAGCAAGAAGCCGTTCGACAAGTATTGGACAAAGGCTTTTCAATACCGAGT
>NZ_JBLBVM010000050.1:0-155919 GCF_047250385.1 Glaciecola sp. MF2-115 | reverse complement strand
GTAATCTCCTGCTTTGGCTTACCGCTTTATTATACTAAATACCATGGTGAACTTGGATCGGCTGCTAAGACTGTTTGATCATAAGAACAGCCTACTTAGTTCAAAAGGTGATCAAAACGGAGTTTTCACACAGGCTGGGCTCTAAGGAGACTAAATTCATCTAAACAACAATGTCTCCTAATGCCCTTTTACCGACAAATTGCAAGCAATCTCACCATACCATCAAGTGCGCTTTAAAAACCTTGAAACATAATTCGCTTTATCCCCCCATTCAGGCTATCTTCAAGGCTCGCAACTCCCACCAATACAAGGAAACGTAAGAATGTTATTAAAAAATAAATTACTGATGGCGCTATTCGCAGCAAGCATAGGCCTAGCCGGATGTTCAGAAAAACAAGAAGAAAAGGCTGAAGATATGAAAGATGAAGCGGCCGAAATGTACTCTGAAGCTGCTGAAAAAACCAGTGAAGTGATTGAAGAAGGAAAAGTGAAAGCCGAAGCGTTGAAAGAAGATGCTGCTGACGCTTACGATGATGCTAAAGATGCGACGGCTGAAGCAATGGAAGCAACAAAAGAAAAAGCTGCCGCAGCGAAAAAAGCAGCAGCGGCTAAACTGAAAGAAGCTTGTATTGCAGCTAAAAAGAAATTGGGTGAAAGCACCGAAGGCTGTTAGTTAGCGAACGTAATTATGGCGATTTCGGTTTCACCGTCTAAGCTAAGTCTTCCCCAGGTAAATCCTGGGGTGAAGACTGTTTTAGAATTCCTTGTTCTCAAATTCCCTTCTATTACACGTAGTATTTGGCTGCAGCGCATGTCTGATGGCAAAGTGCATTGGCATGATGGTAGTTTGATCACAGCTCATTCACTTTTTGCAGCTCAGCAACGCGTTTACTATTATCGCGAAGTTAAAGATGAACCATTAGTCCCATTTACTGAAGAAGTGATTTTTCAGGATGAATTGATTTTGGTCGCTTTTAAACCTCACTTTTTGCCGGTAACGCCGGGCGGCCAGCATGTTGAGGAATGTTTACAAAATCGCTTACGCAAACGCTTCTCTAACCAGCAAATTCAAGCTGTGCATCGAATTGATAAGGCAACTGCTGGCTTAGTCTTGTTTTCACTGAACTCAGATTCACGAAAGCATTACCATCATTTGTTTGAAACCCATCAGGTGAGCAAGACCTATCAAGCCATTGCAAGCACTATTAACAAACCAGTAAATGAGCATGAGCAGTGGGAAGTTAAGAACCGCTTAGTGAAAAGCGAGCCAAGATTTTTGATGAAAATAGTGGATGGCGAGGCTAATAGTCACTCCCGCATTCGCTGCTTGAAGGCGGGTGATGACAAAGCTCTATTTGAATTGAATCCAGTAACGGGTAAAACCCATCAACTGCGCCTGCATATGCAAAGTTTAGGTTGGCCCTTATTAAATGATAATTACTATCCTGAACTGCAAGTGAGTCAGCCTGGTGAGTTTAGCCAACCTTTGCAGTTATTAGCTCAAAAGCTTGAGTTTATTGATCCCATTACGCAGCAGGTAAGGTGTTTTTCTAGTAATAGTGAGCTTAGTTTGGCTTAGTGAGTTCGTTGTATCATCCATCCGAACGTCGAACGCCGAATCCTGACAACCCAATACCGTCATCCCGTCGAAGGACGGGATCTTTTTGGGATTGATGGGTGGTGTGGGAGATTACTGCCTTCGCAGTAAAGACGGTAGGGGTAAAAGGTGGCGGGTGTTATTTCGTCATCCCGTCGAAGGACGGGATCTTTTAGGGATTGATGGGTGGTGTGGGAGATTACTGCCTTCGCAGTAATGACGAGAGGGTGTGAATAGACGGAGGTTACTGCCTTCGCAGTAATGACGAGAGGGTGTGAATAGACGGAGATTACTGCCTTCGCAGTAATGACGAGAGGGTGTGAATAGACGGAGATTACTGCCTTCGCAGTAATGACGATATGTTGAAGGATGGGCGAGAGGGGTTTATCGATTGCATAAGGTGTCTATAGATATTATGCTCTGCGATAGCCGGTTTCATTGCGGTTTGTATTAATTAACTTTCTCGGAAATTTTTCATGACATTAGAAACGCCCTCTCTTCCAAATCAAGTAAACAAATCGCGAGGTAAGCGCACAGGTCTTATCTGGCTTGGAATAGTGTTGGTCTTGGTGCTTATTGCTATTTATGGTGGCAATCGTGATCATGAAGTGGCGCCGGTGGCAGTAGCAGTAGCAGATCCTTGGGATTCACGCGTGCTGGCCTGTAATAAGGTACAAGATGCTTCACCAACAGAAGATTTCACAACGTGTTTGGAAATGGCTGGAGAGGGTTGGCTTGATCCTATGCATCGTCTCGTTTGGGCATATAGTCGAGAGGGTGAGTTCTACGATGTGGAACGCATGCAATATTGGCTGAATGAGTTAAGCCTATACGACGAATATTCCGAAGTGTTCAGTCAAATCTTGTTATTCACCAAAGGGCAAACGCCTGACTTAAAACTCATGGGTGAAAAGGGTATTCGCCAACTGGCATCAATTAATAGACCCATAGCAAGTGCCTATTTAGCCACCTTGTATTATTTAGAGTTGAATACTCTACCTAAGCGAGAACGCATAGATTGGTTGCTAGAAAGGTCATATAAGAAAGACAAAACTTGGTTGCTGCCAACCGATTTCGCTATCATTTATGCCGAAGGATTTTTGGGAGAAAAGCAGCCTGAGAAAGCTCAAAAAGTATTACGCGAAGCGGTTAAGTACAACTTTCCTTTCCATGCAAATAACATTGCATGGTTGATGGCAACTAGCACAATTTCCGGTTTGGCCGATTCCTCCACCGCATTAGACATCGCGCTTAAGGTTACCAATGCGAAGGGCTACACAGATCGTTATGTTTATGTTGATACCCTAGCGGCAGCCTATGCCGCGAATGGCGATTATACTAATGCCGTGAAGACACAACAATCCGCCATCGATTTGTTGGTCGCAGAGAATAGCGAAGGACAAACAGAGCCCGGTTTAGTTGAGTCGTTTAAGCAACGCTTATCTTTATTCGAGCAAGGAAAGAACTATACTGAGGAAGTTGCGAATAACGGAAAAGCGTTCTTCACTGGTTTGAAAAAAATGATAGAAAGCGATTTACTGAATAGCTACTACTTCGAGATTGAGTCTAAAGAGCCTCTTGTGGAAGAGCTTGAAGGGAACTAATAATCGAAAGTGAAATTAACATCCTTGTTCGCCCGCTTTCCTTGCTTGGGCAATCCACATCGAAAAATCAAAAAATAAGCACTACTATTCTAACTATTTGAAAGTGACACTAAAAATCGTTCGGCAATAAATTGTCGAACAAGCTTTAAGCCCCAATCACACCATTCACAATGGGTTCAAATGCAGTCAATGAATCCATCAAGGCGGCGTTACCTAAACCTGTTTGTGGGAATAAGGTACGCATTTGACCTTGCTCACCATGCAAGGCTAGATAATTCAAGATAACCGTCTCAACTAATAAGTTCACATTGTTGGCCGCTGGTGTTGCCGATGTTTCAACTGAACCATCACGACGCATATAACCAATTTGCTGGCTTACCGCCTGCTCTTCTGGCGTTCCACCAATTAACTGTGGCGTACCATTTGGGTTATACACCATGAAAAAGGAAGCGGCGGTAGACGAGTTATCACCCGTCCACACACCTTTACCGCGACCATTTTCGGAGTCGTCTATCATACCGTTACTTGCTACCGAACCATCACTGACTACGTACATCATTAATGGAACGCCAACTCGCGCGGCATATTCTAGTACTGCGCCCATGCAGCGACCCGCACGTAAATCACGTACTTCGCCAGCGGAACGATTGCCGGTGTGATAATCGTACCCACCCATAGCAATAGTGCCTGCGCCAGCAAAACCATTTATCACTAATTTCATGACGGAGGCTGTTTTTTGGAATTCGCGATCACCATCAAATTCTTCTTGTGTGAAGATGCCGTTTTCGCCCACGATATCTGGGTCGAGTTCAGGGTTTAGTGTTGTTGGATCGCCAAATCTGTCTGCAATATCTGCGCTCTTTACATAGCCGCAACGAACCAGTTCTTTCACGTTTTCATCTTCACTGATTCTTGTGCTTACGCGATCCAGCTTCATGTCACTGATACGTTGCACCGACTCCATTACTGAAACAGCGTCTTCTTGGTTTAACAAGCCAACTAAGTCACCTGTATCAACTAAACCAGTTACGTCGGAAGGACGGTCAACTTTTGTTGGGCGTTTACCTGGGTCGATAAGTGCTGCCGGTGCCATTGAGCTGCCGCCGCTGTCGGAGTTTCTTGAACCGATAAGCGTTAGTAGTGAACCGTCTGAACCCGCACGGTTGATTCCGTACATTGGGTTGTGAGGGTTGTTTCCAGTGTCATTTTCTGAACGAGCTGGGATAACGGCGCCATTCACATTGGCTCGGTTACCTACCGCGAATTTATCTTGGATGCCGCGCAAAAATGCACTGTCAGCATGAAACGCTAAACCTAGTTCAGTATTTATAAAGTCTGATAAGCCGGTGGCTGGGTTAGCGATACTAGGTATCATGTCGCCTGGCAAACCTTGACGGCTATAACCTTGCGTACTGAGGAAGTCCATTTGACCGCCACGACCACCAATTAATACGTTTGAACCCGCTACATTAGCTCCGCCTGCCAAATCAAATACGATAAAGGGAATTTTACCCGCGCCTTGAGTGGCAATGCCGCAACCTGCTTTCAATGCTTCTAAATCGGCAGACAAGCCAGCATGTGCTTTGCCAGAACTTGCTAGCATGCTTAATACTGAACCGCCAACGACGGCACCCATGCCAGCGGTGAAGCCTTGAGCTAGGAAGTCGCGACGAGTGACGGGGCGGCCATGATCTTGGTGAAACAGAGGCGCATCTGCATCAGCGCCATTCTTTCCACCCATTCCACCGTGATCAGTCTTAGCACTAGCGCCTACTGAGTATTTCTTTGAAAATGTATGTGTTGTTTTTTTCATCTTAATCACCTATTCGCATCTGCTATTGCATAACAACAGCAGCGCTGCCGAGCACGGCTGCGCAAGTTGCTTTTGCTACTGTGGGTGTAGTTTGCGCTGAACAAGTGTTGTTGTTTGAACAAGTTGTTAAGCGGTCGATTAAATTATTCAGTTCTGTCGAGACATCAGCTGAGGCTGGTTGGCTACTTAAGCCACTGCCTATCATCCGGTCTATCAATGGATTGATTAATGCAGCTCGGTCATCACTGTTAAAACCTGAATTTGCTGACTTAGCAAAATCAAAATCAGGGAAGTAACTAGCGCGTAAGCTGTTATCTTCAATAAGCACATCACAGTAACGGATCGCCATTTGTGTAATCGCCATTTGATTCGAGGCTAAAAAGCTTTGCATCTCAGTTACGCTAGGTAGTTGCTGACGAAGCTGCAGATAAGTGCTGCTCACGGCTGATTGCGAAGAAGGTACGGTCGTTAATACCGACATACTCGCATTCACTTCAGCAAAGTTTCTAATGCCTATATCTGCTTGTGGCTCTAAATCAACGGGCGGCGCGGCTACAGGTACTTCTGCGGCAGGGCGTGTTGATAGCGCATCACCAAGCACTTCAAAAGTCAGGAAGAACTCGTCTTGCAGAGGACCTTTTTGTAAAGGAATAATGGTGCCCTGAGTAGAAAGTGACATGCCTAATTCATTGTTGGCAGCTTCAACGCCATCAACAGTCAGGTTTAAGGTTGCAAACACTTGCCCGCCTTTTGATTCACGACCATTCACACCAATTCGTATACCAGTAAGTGTGATGCCATCTAAGTTGGCGTTGTCGTCAAGGCTTAGCATTGAAGGTTCGGTAAACAAGTAGCTGTATGAATCGAACTGGCTAACTTCAAACACAACATAGCTTTGCGGTACATTTATAATTTCAGAAATACCAAATAGTAGGAAGAATTTCTCACCCACACCTGCATCGAAGTTTTTAAGAATTTGTTCTGGTGTTAGTACGCGATTATGTATGGCTGCCATTCTAATAGTTCCAGCCCAAGGCACATCACCAGATACTTCGTTACCAAGAACAAAAGCAAAGCTAGCATCCCAGTCACTTAAACCCGCGGCTTCAATTTCATCTACGTCATCAGTAAATTCGCCATTCACGTATATTTGACGACCGCCAACACCATCATAGTTAACCACAACATGTTGCTGAGCTGCTTGCAGATCTTCATCGGCATCACGCGTGCTTAAAGCAGGCATTCCATTAGTGTCGGTGTTGCTATGACGCAATAGCATGTCATAGTTATATAAGGTTTGACCTAACGTGAAGTTTCTTCTGTCACGACCACCCGAATAACTAACAATACGTGCAGGGCCTTCCTGGGTAACGTTAGCTGGCGCAACCCATGCTTCAATAGCAAATTCGCCCGTCGCCACAATTAAGTCGTGAATTTTTTTACTGTCGGTGGTTGAGCCTTGCGCTTTACCATTGGTTAATTGAATACCATTACCGCCAACCCATTCGTAACCACCACTAAGGGTAAGGTTGAGTGCAGGTTCAACACCACTGGTATCGAAAGCCGTATTGCCAGATGCCGTTTTAAATTCCCATTTTGCAATGAGGTTATTTTCAAAACGACCGCCGCCAGTCGCGAGTGTGCCATCAAATAAGGTGAGGGCATGCGAGCTGACAAGGTTTGCATCTAATTCTGTCACTTCGATAGCATCTGACATGGTGCGGATTGCATCAGCTAGCGTTTGACCATCTGCTTGGCAGTTTTCTGTCCAACAGTTGTGGAATTCATCGCGAAGTCTTGCTACGAGTCGCGAGTCTTCCGGCAAATCTAAATTCATTTTTGAAGTAGCGGAAGCGTAGGCTTCAGCCACATCTGAAGAGGCTAGATATGGCGAAATTGGTATCGAAGCACTGGATTGGTGACATCCGGCACAATGAGCGCGTAGCTCAGGATAAACCGTTGATTCAAACAGGCCTGGATCCGCTGGGAAGTTTTTATTCGCACCCGGTATTTTCACTACCGGCGCATTTAATTCAATTGTGGTCGCTTCTTCTTCTGTGCTTATCCAGTTACTTATCCAAGTTGTTAGGATATCAGCACAGGCTGAAGGATCGCTTTCCCAGCAGTTGTGGCCGCCAGCGACTTTCGTCACTAGCGCTGACTCACTGATTCTTGAAGTATTTATAAGCTGATTCACTTCAGCATAAGCTAAGTTGATGTCATCGAATCGCGCAAAAGGTGGCGATTGTTGATCTTGCACATGACATGCGCCACAACGATCCGGCTTCGCTATATTATCCCAAACGGCAAGTTTGAAGTTTTGCACATCGGTAGTTGCTGGTGCAGGGCCTGAATAATTCACAACGGGCTGTTGCACTGGCGGTGGTAAAGGCGTTGGCTCAACTACCGCATCGCTTCCGCCGCCACAGCTGGCAAGAAGAAGTACAGCAATGCTAGCAGCGCCAATTTGGCGTGCCGCTCGTGTGCTTAGTGCTTGCATTTGAGGTGCTAGCATTTGAGGTTTGCGTAATTGAAGAGAGTTTAAGTTAAACATGTTCTATTCCCCCTTGCAGTAGTCTGCAGTAGCGGCAAACACATTTTTGATATTGTAGTTATTACCCATAAATTCAGACTGAATTTGAGCAATCGCGGTTCTGTCTGCTTCGTCTTGAGGTGCACGTAAACAAACATTCTTGAAAACTTTCTTAACCTGACAACTAGCGAAGGTTTGGCTATTGGCTAATTCTTCACCCATCGACTTAGCACCGCTGCCAGTACCTGGAAGATCTGCCGACCAACCAATGGTTTGATTTTGGCCTTCTCGCCAGTAGTTATCCCAAGTGTCACTATTCGTCACATAACCGTATGGGAAGTTATTAGAGTTTATCCAGTATTTGGCTTGCACTCGTAATTGTGTTTCTGGATCGAGTTGACCTTGAGCGTTATATACAATGCGACCATTTTCGCCGTCTGGGTCGGATTCCACATCATATTCATAATTGTAGTAAGCGAAAGCTTGAGCTAGTGGGTCCATTCCTGAATGACAACCAGAGCACGAGTTGGTGAATATACGGCTATCGCCACCTGGGCTGCGAGTAACGTCTTGACGTACTCTATCTGGTGGACGGCTTGTGTCTTTGAACGCTTCAAGATCGGCACACATGTGATTCATCAGCGTAAAGCGGAACATGGCGCGATTTGTACCGTCTTTGAAGAAAGACTTAGCTGCGCCTCTTGTAGTCATAACACCTGCAGTTGCTTCTGCTGGAATGCCGGTGACTGAAGATTGAGTCGTTGCCACTAAGACGGTAGATAAATCCGCGCCTTGGCTTTCAAGTGCTTCGTAGTGTGCATTATTGTTCGTGCTATAAGAAGGAGCATTGGCACTGCTGTTTGCTATATATAGAATATCGCCGGTGAGTACTTGGCGAAAATCAACATCATCTCTGACCATACCGATGACAGTGGCAGTGTAATCATTTAAAGGAGCAAAGACGTCAAACTCTTCATTCGTCCATGGTGTTACCCAGTTTTTAATCGTCACGTTATAAAAGTTAGGAGATTGCATGGCAATTTGTGCTGCCCCTTGGGCATCGCCTGCTTCTATAAGATCGGCCATTTGCTCAATCACAGCTGAAGTGCCTGGCACACCAGCTAGTCTATCGTGCATGCGTTTAGCTTGCTCTAATGGTCCCGCAGAAACCATAGCGGCCGCTAATATGAGCGGCGCAGATAAGCAGAGTATTTTTATCGTCTGCTTTATCGTTATTGATATGTTGGTCATTGGACTACTTGATTCTTTTGCTAACAAATACATCGAATCAACTCCTCTTTTGAATGTGACGTATGTTATACCCGCCTTTTAGGTATCGTTAGTTATTCTCTGCAAACAATAAGTGTTCGCCTGTATACCGATTAATCACTTAAACGGTGGCAGTACAATAAGTAAGCGGAGTGAAAAGGCCTGAATATAGTCATACTCAATAACCGTGCCGATGTTTGTAGTTAATTGTTTACTATGAATTTATTGTGCTCTGTTTACTATTCCAGCTTCACTTGGTAGCAAAAATGACCTTCAAGTTGTTACCGATACGTGACAGTTAATAAGTATTTTATTCTATTACTAAACAGCCTCGTGCCCTCCTCAAAAAATGCCATCCCCATAAACAGTGGCTTTACGCCAAGGTGATCGCAGAGTTCTAAAAATAATGGCTGTTTTATATTTGCCGACAAGCACGGAGTTTTCGAAAAATCACATATATCGAATATGCATTACGAATCGCCAATTAGGTTTTTTTGGTTATTAATTGTCGCGATTGCGGGGTTGAAAAATATACCTAACAAGACGGTATAGGTTTTTATCCTTACATATAGAAAACTAGATTGTTGTATAGGGCGCAAGGTGTCAGTCTGGGAAACTAAAGTAAAAGTGCGTGTCGTGAAGGTGCAAATAAATATACCTTTCGAAGCCCGTAAGTAAAGGCGTTGCACTTTAGTGACACTATAAATGTGAAAGGTAGATCAGTATCGTAGCAGTATATAAATGGTGCCAATTTATCTTCAAAATGAGCAGAGTAATATGATGACTCGTAAACTAGCCACAGACTATTTGTTAACAAAATCACTGAAAAACGTGATCTTATGTTCATGCGTGTTTTTACTCGCAGCCTGTGGCGGTGAAGATATTACAAATGAAGAGCAAGACCCTGATCCAGTGGTAGTTGATGTGCCAATTGCTGTCATCAAGCGTGACCTCAGTATTGAAGATGCAGATTTACAACGTTCAATTACACAACCCGCCCTTTTCATTCCCGGCGCATCATTAATAGTAAAAGCGAGAGCCAACGCTTCGGCACTTGAAGTAGATATTACGGCGAGTGTATTTGAAGACCGTACAGATGAAGAAGGTAATCGCCTTCCAATTGATATTAAAGATTTAGAAAGTTCATATGACGGTTCGCGCCTTATTTTCAGTATGCGCGCTCCAGAAGATGAAGATGCCGATGATAACGAGCAACCTACTTGGAATATTTGGGAATACCTTGTTGCAACGAAAGAATTACGCCGTGTCATCAGTTCTGATATTGTTGCAGAATCTGGCGAAGATACAGGTCCTGTTTATTTAGCGGATGGCCGTATACTCTTCAGTTCAACTCGTCAGCGCGGTAATCAGGCAAGACTGCTTGATGAAGGAAAACCACAGTATGCAGGTTTGGAAGAAGGTCGTGATGTGCATGCTTCCGTATTGCACATTATGGACGCGAATGGCGAAAACATTGAGCAAATCTCCTATAACCAGAGCCATGATTTAGACCCCTTAGTCATGCCTAACGGAAAAATCATCTTTAGCCGTTGGGATCAAATAAACGGCAGTAAAGGTGTTCACCTCTATCAAATGAACCCAGACGGCAGCGATTTAGAAATTCTTTATGGCCGTCATAGCCACCTTGATTCAGAAGGTAATGCTGCTGATATTCATTTTACACAAACACGCGTTACACCCGATGATCGCATTCTTGTGGCCTTAACCCCATTCGAAAAAGAAGAGCTCGGTACCGATTTTGTTGCCATAGATGTGGCCAATTATATCGATAATTATATGCCAATTGCTTCGGCTAGCTCCTTAAGTGGCCCAGCTCAAGAGAAAGCGCTATTTGAGAATATCGACATTGAAGCGGACATTTCTCCTGGTGGTTACATTGCTGCTTTATATCCCTTGTTCGATGGCAGCGGTCGTCAACTATTTAGTTGGAGCCAATGCCGTTTGTTAGCGCCATTGCCGGAAGGTGCTGCAGAAGATGCCGAGCGCTCTGTGGTCGCATGTAGCGAAGAAACGTTGCTTGACCCAGCCTATGAGAAAGCACCGCCACTTTATGGTTTATGGATGTATGACCCAGTAGAGGGAACGCAATTACCTTTAGTTGTGCCTCAAGAAGATGTGTCCTATTCGGAAGTGGTTGCGATTGAGAGTCGCCCATTCCCTGCAGATCCTTCTTCAACCATTGATACAAGTGAAACGGCTCTCATTGATGCCAACATGGGAATTATTCATATTCGCAGTGTGTATGATTTTGCTGGGAATGATTTAAGCCCACAGGGTATTGTGAATATGGCAGACCCAAGTGTTGTAAACCCTGATGAAAGACCAGCGCGATTTTTGCGTATCGTCAAAAGTGTGTCTATTCCTGATGATGATACGCTCGATTTAGATAACAGTGCTTTTGGTCGCTCAAGAAACCAATTGATGCGAGAGGTTTTAGGTTACACGCCAATTCAACCAGACGGCTCGGTTAAAGTTGCTGTACCTGCAAAAGTGCCCTTTGCTATCAGTATTGTTGATGAGCAAGGAAAGCGTGTTACTGCTCGCCATCAAAACTGGTTGCAAGTAGCGGCAGGCGAAACAAAAACCTGCAATGGCTGTCATGATGGTAGCAATAACTCTGACATAAGCTTACTTCCGCACGGAAGAAATGACGCTGAATCACCATCCATTAACAATGGAGCACCAAGCACTGGCGTTCCTTTCCCAAATACAAATCCTGCCTTATACGCTGATTTAGGCGAAACGATGGCAGAAACATTTACCCGTATTAATGGTGTGCCAAACTTAACGCCAGATATTATTTTTGAAGATGTGTGGACTGATCCCGCAGTGCAAGTTCCTGCAGAAGCCTTCGAATACCGTTACGCAGACTTACAAACAACGTTGCCAGTAACACAGAGTTGCGCGCAAACGTGGACCGCTATTTGCCGCGCCGTAATTAACTTTCCAGATCATATTCAACCTTTGTTTGAATTAGACCGCTCAGTTTTAGATGAAACAGGTGAAGTTGTAACAGACAATACCTGTGTCGCTTGCCATAATCGCTTTGATGCCGATAACCAATTACAAGTTCCGATTGCTCAACTAGAATTAACTGGTAATCCGTCGCCAGCCGATGCAGACTTATTGACCAGTTACCGCGAACTCATGTTTAATGATGTTGAACTAGAGTTGGTTGATGGCGCACTTTTACCGCGTTTGTTACTTGTTTTTGATAATAATGGCGACCCGGTTTATGAGCTCGATGAAGAAGGTGAGCCTATCCTTGATGGTGAAGGCAACCCAATTCAGGTAACGACGCAAGTTGGTGTGGGTAGTTCGATGAGTGTTAATGGCGCGCGCAACAGTGCTAGATTTTTTGCGCCATTTGAAACCGGTAGTCACCAAGGTTGGCTGAGTCCAGCTGAATTGAAATTGATAAGCGAATGGCTCGATGTCGGTGGCCAAAACTATAACAACCCATTTGATGCACCTACAAATTAATGAAATTAAACGCGTACTTATTATTAATATTAGTCACGGTCACGGCCCTTTTTAGTTCTTTCGCGAACGCCGATGACTTGGTCGTTACCATCGTCGAACCTTATGTCGACTTTAGAACCGGCCCTGCAAGCGAGTATCCTATCTTTCACGTTGCTGAGCAGGGTGAAGCCATCACCATATTGAAAAAGAAAACCGGTTGGTACAAAGCGATCAATGCCAAAGGGCAATCGGGTTGGGTATCGGCTGAGCAACTCGGTAAAACTATCAAGCCAAGTGGTGAACAGCTTTACGTTCCCACAGGTAGCTTCGAAGACTATACGAATCGTACTTTTGAATTCAGTGCTTTTGGCGGTATTTTAGAAAATGTCGCGGCGATGTCGGTTGCCACTGCTTGGAACATGACTGGTAATTTAGTTGCTGAAGCAAGTTATACCCAAGCACTGGGTGATTTTTCTGAAAACAAACTTTGGGCAGTTAGACTGCAGCATCATACATTCCCTGAATGGAAAGTAAGTCCTTACTTAACAATAGGCGCAGGTGGCATCAACACGCGTCCACGCTCTAACTTAGTACAAAGTGGTGATGAAGTTCGCAAAAGCGATTTTTATGAGGTGGGCGCAGGACTGCGTTATTACTTCGCTCGCAATATGGTAGTGAAGTTTGAGTATCGTAAAATTATTGCGCTAACTGACCGCGATGAACAAGAACGCATTGAAGAATTTAAACTAGGCTTTTCCGTTTTCTTCTAGCGTAGCAGAATGAATTTTTAGTGAGACAGGCGAACGCAGTAACAGTCGCCTAAGCATGAAACCCGTACCATGGTGAAAATGAATGAAATTTAACAATAAGCTAATAATTAACAATAGGCTAATAATAAGCGCAGCTTTCGTTTTGTCTGTCTGCTTGTTTCAAGGGCAAGCGTTTGCGCAAACTACGCCGCGAATGATGCAAGCAAATGACGAAAAAGCCCCCGCATTAATCGACCCAAATATTGATCGCAGAGAAATTAATGAATCAGATATTGATACTGAGGACTTTGAGATAGGTATATTTGGCGGATTTATTGGCATTGAAGATTTTGAGTCAAGTGAGCTTATTGGCGCTTCAATTTCTTATCACATTAATGAGAATTTATTTCTTGAAGCCCGCTACGCACAGGCGACTGCGGGGCAAACTAGCTTCGAAAAACTATCCGGCGGAGCACCCTTCCTGACCGAAGAAGAACGTGACTATACGTATTATAACTTATCACTAGGTTACAACATCAATGGTGAAACCTTCTTCACAGATAACTTAGTCTTCAACTCGGACTTTTATTTCACCGTAGGCGCGGGCAGCACAGAATTTGGTGGTGACGAGCGTTTTACAGTGAGTGTTGGGGCAGGCTACCGACTGCTGTTAACCGATTGGTGGGCACTAAAGGTAGACGTGCGCGATCACGTATTTACGAGTGACATCATCGGCGTAGAAAAGGACGTTCATAACTTAGCGTTAACGCTAGGAACGACCTTTTTCTTTTAATCGACAGGACCAAATATGAAAAATATGAATAGAGCTTTATCAACCACTACCGCAGGCATGAAATTAGGTAATTTGCTGCTGGCAGGCGCAACTCTATTAGCATTAAGTGTTGCTAGTGTCAGCGCGATGGCGAAACCAGCATCGGGCGAGCTTTCACCTGACTTCACGCTAAAAAGCCGTGACGGTGGCAATATTAAGTTATCAGAGCAACGTGGCAATATCGTGATGGTAAATTTCTGGGCATCTTGGTGTGGTCCGTGTCGTGAAGAATTACCAGCTTTTGAAGAGCTTTATCAAGAATATCAAGACATGGGCGTTGAAATACTCGCCGTGAATGTTGATGACGAAGCCGAAAAGGCTAACGTGTTGTTGCAAGATATTGAAGTCAGTTTTCCTGTGTTATATGACACATCAGGTGAAGTAAGTGAGCTTTATGATGTAAGCGCAATGCCAACGACGGTGTTAATTGATCGTGATGGCAACGTGCGCTTGTTGCACCCTGGTTACCGTAAAGGTGACGAAAAGAAATATGAGAAAGCTATAAAAATGTTGATGAGGGAGTAGTGTCCATGAAATCGCCGAACCAAAAATTGCTTAGCAAGAAATCACTGAGCAAGAAATCGCTGCAATTGTTAGTTGTGGCTTGTGTCGCAATACTTGGCAGTGGTTGTGCGAGTACCATTCAAGATATCAATCCTTTGGCCAATCTAGAGCCGTGGGTGAAGCCATATGAGCGCAGTAATTTAGCAGACCCGATTATGAGCATGAATCGCAATCCAATTGCGTTAGCTTATGCGAAACACGTTTTTGAATCGCGTGAAGGTGCGCGTGGTGCTGATGGTGGTGCAGGTGGCGGTTGTGGTTGTAACTAACGAAAAGGCTGCCAAAGCCATACGCAAAAGATTAAATACTTTCAAGGTGGTTTTATGCGCCTTGGGGCTCATTTTGAGCACTTTTTTCATAGGTACTGCTCACAGTGCGGTTTTACCTACAGAACGCGCTGACGTGCTCTACCATTCCTATGAAGGCGATGGTGTATCTATTGATGGGCCCTCGGTTTTATTGCGTAAGAATATCGCTGGTAAGGTTTCCGTTTCGGCAAACTACTATGTCGATACTGTGTCGGGCGCAAGCATTGATGTGCGTGCCACCGCAAGTCCGTACGAAGAAGTACGTAAAGAAAAAACGGTAGGTTTCGATTTTCTGAATAACAAAACCTTACTGAGCACCAGTTTCACTAACAGTAGTGAAAACGATTTTGAAGCAAACTCTGTTTATGTCGGTGTTAGCCAAGACTTCTTTGGTGACTTAAGTACAATCTCTCTAAGTTACGCCAAAGGCTGGGACGTTGTTGGACGCCGCGGTGATGAAGGCTTTGAAGAAGAAGCGGATAGAAACAAATTTGGTTTAGGATTCAGCCAAGTCGCGACTAAGAGTTTGATTGTTGGTTTTAATGTAGAGCATATTTCTGACGAAGGTTATTTGAATAATCCATATCGCTCAGTTCGCTTCTTAGACTCTAGCGCTGAAAGAGGCTTTAACTTCGCGACAGAGAAGTACCCCAATACACGTTCAAGTACCGCTTTTTCAATTAATGCCAATTACTATTTACCTTACCGCGCTGCGATTTATGGCGACGCGAGAACATATAGCGATACTTGGGGCATCAAAGCGCGCAACTTTAAAATAGGCTACATTCACCCGGTAAAAGATGATTGGGTTTTTGAAGTCTTTGTGCGTCACTATCAACAAGACAAAGCCGATTTTTACCAAGATTTATTTAGTCGCCCAGATGAGTTTAACTTCATGGCGCGCGACAAAGAAATGAGCACTTACACAGGCTTAACTGCTGGTATAAGTGTTTCATACGAATGGCAATTCTCTCAAACCGCGATGTTCAAAAAGAGCGCCGTGCATTTTGAATGGGATTACATGAAATTTGATTATGATGACTTCAGGGATGCCACAGCGGAAGCGCCAGTGGGTGAAGAGCCATTGTTTGGATTCTCAGCAAATGTGTTACGCATTTTTGCATCAATTTGGTACTAGTTATGACAACAAGAAATTCTTCTGAAACGCGAGTATTCGAGCAAGTAAATGCTTTACCAAAACTCAAGCGTGCTTTGATGCAAGTATGTCTTCTTAGCACTCTGCTGATAGCAACTGCGTTGTGGACAAGCAGTGCGAAGGCTCAAGAGCCAGCGACAGAGACACAAACGCCCGTACTTGCTGATGTGAAGAAAGAGTCACCAGTGCCAGATAGCGATTTAGCGGCTGAAATGGAAACACTCAAACAAGCCTTGGTGAATTTGAACCGTGATTTGTTCATCCTAGAAGAAGATTTACTCTTCCCGTCAAGTACGCAAGTGGCCGTTTATTTGTCGATGGACGTGGGCGAATACTTCAAGCTGGATTCGGTTGAGCTGAAAATAGATGGCAAGTTGGCCACTCATTATTTATACACCGATCGCCAAGTGAATGCCTTGTACAAAGGTGGTGTTCAGCGCTTATTCGTTGGCAATGTAAATCAAGGCACTAGAGAGATATCTGCTTTCTTTATCGGCACAGGACCTGAAAACCGACCTTACAAGAGAGCCGTGACCTTAGAATTTGATAAAGACGATGAGGCGGCAACGGTAGAACTTAAAATTGTCGATTCAACGTCTAAGCAGCAACCTACTTTCTCCGCAATATTACTTTAGGTCGGATTGCACTTGTTTATGACTCAGTTCAAGGCTACTAAATTTGCATGTGTTGCCCTATTATCGGCGACACTTTCTGCATGTTTTTCTACGCCAGAACAGCCTGCTCCAGCAGTCGATACTCGCAGTGCCGAGCAAATATTAGCGCAAAAACGTCAAGATCTCGCTTTTGGGCAAGTGGCCTACAGCTACTTTCAAGACGCGCCTGACCAGACTCTTCTACAAGGGGCCTTAACTCGCTTAAATGAACAAATTGCGCAAACGCCTTATTCTATCGATGATAAAGACAGACTCGATTTAATGAAGGGGGCGGTGAGCCTGCAATTGGGTATGACTCAGCAAGCCGAAAGCATCCTCAACCGACTATTATCGCAATCGGCAGACCCCTACATTCAGGCCAATACGTGGTTTTGGTTAGCGAAATCGAGCTTTGTGCAAAAGCGCACTGGTGTGAGTGAGCGTGCTTATGCCGCCATTATTGAAAATGATCTTGAAGATGAATTGAGTGAGGACTTGTGGGAAGAGTTGATTTACCAAGTCAGTCACGATCGCATGAAGACGGGTGGTGACTGGGAGACTTTAGCTGAGGACTTACCGAGCGATTCAATTTATCAAACTTACTTAATTGCCAATTCCGCTGTGTTAGCGCATAACCAGCAAGATTACGAAACCGCCAATAACGCGTTTATAAAAGCTAAATTAACACTGGACGACACGCCTCTTGAAAATGCAGTTAAAGAAGGTAATGAGCACTTTAGTTGGTTGTCTTGGTTCAATTGGTTTGGCAATGGTTTAAGTGAAGCTGAAGAAAGTCGCGCCTACCAAGAGCGCAACGCCTTGTTCGATACCTTGAATTACGGTTTAGGTGTTAATTTACTTGAGCAAAAAGATTATGCCAATGCCTTGATTGCATTAAAGCTTATTGGTCGTGAATCGTTGCAAGCGGAACAAGCTCTGTTGACCTACGGATGGACGCTGGCGCAAGAAAACCGCTGGCCATTAGCGATGGCTGCATGGCAACACTTACGTGACACCAGCAAAGGCATTTATGCTTTACAAGCGAGTCATGGTTTAGCTTATGGTTATGAGCAGCAAGGTGCCTTAGGCGAAGCATTCACGGCTTTACGAGATTCATCACGTCAGTTAGATGCAGCAATGCACTCACTAAGCGAGTTTGATGAACAAGTTCAACAAGCTGATTTTTTCGATACGGTAGCTAATGGTAGTTGGCCGATAGAGCATCGCGACCTGCAAGTCTTATTGTTAAGTGGTGATGGTGACATGGACACAGCTTACTTATTGGATGTGCGTCGTCAGGCCAAACAATTACAGAACACGCTGGAAGACAATATCGCTCAAATTGAGGGCATGCATCGTTTGCTAGATGAACGTGAGCAAGCCTTTGCTCGACGTAGTGAAGCTTTATCTTTAAGCGATTCTCAAGACATTCTCGATAGTACTTTATTACGAATAGAGGCCATGGAAGCGGCTTTGATGGCAACTAAAGCCCCGGCTGCTGAAGGTGTGTCCTTATCGCAACAAACACTCTTAGCAAGTAATGATCAGGTAGCTGCAATAGAGAGGTTGGAGAAAGCGGAAGCGAGGATTGTGCGTATTAATTCAGAGCGTAAGCGTCCATTATCAAAGAAATATGCACAACGAGTAGCCCGCTTGAAAGGCGTGCTTGAATGGGAGTTGTCAGAAGCTTTTCCAAATTCACACTGGCAACATCAAAAACAATTAAACAAGTTGAAGAAAGCCTATGCTGCCGCGAACAAGCAATACCAGCAGCTCAAAAACCTACAAAACGATACGAGTATTATTGCCGCACAACGTGAACGTGTTGAGCTAATGGCCGCTAGCGCGCAAAGCGATTATGTTCGAACTAAGGCGCTCGTTGATTCATTAACACAGCGTTTGACTCAATTTTTACGCGCTAATATGGCCTTGAGAATGCAGGAGTTGTCGGACCAACAAGTGGCAACCAGGCTCGCCATTATTCGTATTCAAGATTTAGCCCAACCTGCGAGAGGTCGTTAAGATGCAAAAGACGATAATACTCTCTCTTACCTTGCTGTTAGCAAGTTGCAGTATGTTCAGCTCTGATGAAGAAGAATCCGTTATTAGTGAAGGCGTGAGTAACCGCCCGACGCTTGCTGAGCTTGATTTACAGCCACTGAAAGTGGAACCATCAATTGCACCAAGACTTTCTTTGCAAGAAACCCGTGACGAATATGCGGCACTACTTCCCTTACTTAAAGATGAAAAACAACGTCAGCAAGTTGCATTTCGTCTTGCTGATATTGAAATGCAATTGGCTGAGAAAGCGCAAGAAGAAGGCATTCCATTAGAGACTTTGCAGGCTAGTCAATCGAATGCACAGCGCAGCAACGCTGGCTCTGATGCTAATACAGGTGCTAATACAAGTGCTGGTACAGGTGCTAATGCAGATAGCCGCGCAGGCCAACTGCAACCAGCAAGCTATTTCAACCAAGCTATCTCAAGATATCGCGAAGTGCTTGATCAGCAGGAGCAACTGTTAGCTCAAGCTGATTTGCAGTCACAAGATCCAGCGAAAGCGGCAGAAGCAAGACGCACAGAAACTAAATATATGGACGCGATGTATCAGTTGTCTCGCGCCCTTGATTTGGATGGCAAACCAGATGAATCCGTTGAAATTGCACAACGCTTTTTAACGACTTTTCCAACAGATAGATATTCAGTTACCAATTACCATATCGAGCTTTACTTCCGTATGGGTGAATACTATTTCAACCGCCAGAGATACGAGCCGGCGGTAACAAACTATGGTCAGGTTCTTGCCTTATCAGAGCAAACATCAAAAATCGCAACCAACAACTTCTATGGTATTTCTGCTTACATGCAGGGCTGGAGCTACTTTAAACAAGAAGAGCATGCGAAAGCACTTATTTCATTTTCGAAAATGCTAGATGAAGCGCTTGAGCAAAATAGCTACACGCAAACTCATATCAAAATTGATAGTTTACCTTTAGGTCAGCAAAAACTAGTAAATGACACATTGCGAATTATGGCATTGCTGTTCTCTTATCAGGGTAACGGTGAAGCAATTAAAGACTTCTTCCTTACAAATGGAGAGCGAGCTTATGAAAACCTCATCTATGAAGAGCTTGCACAGCAACACTTAAACGACAGCCGCTTTAAAGACAGCGCGGATACCTTATTGGTGTTCGCTAACACCTACCCTTTACATGAGCGCGCAGTCGAGTTTTACGTTAGACACATCGATGCCTATATCCTCGGTAACTTCCCGACTTTAGTGCTAGAAGCAAAGCGTGGCTTCGTTGCGGCTTATGGTGTTGATGGGCCTCACTTTTCAGGCTTGAACAGTATTATCGGTCGTCAAACGAATAGTTATTTACGACAATATCTTAAGGAATTGGCGCAAAGCGAGCATAGCATTGCCCAAACCCTTGAGAGCATGTTGGCTTCTAAAACACAGGCGACAGAGGGTGAAAGCGCAGAAGGTTCATTTGTTGGCAGTGCCACGTCGGAAGCTCAAAATACCGCGTGGAGCAATGCCTCAGCTAACGATTTGAAAGACATTAAACAATCCGCATTTATTGCCGCTGCGGGATATTACGATCAGTTCATTCGCACTTTCTCACCCGATGATGAAGTGCCGCAAATGCGTTTCTACATGGCCGAAGCCTTAAGTTCAGCGAACAAACTCAACTCAGCTATCGAAAGTTTTGAAATATACGCGTATCAAGATTCACCGAATCCTTTGGCGAGTGAAGCCGCTTATGCTGCATTGTTATTGTTTGAAAAGCTAAGTGAAAATGCAGTATCACGCGATATTGAATTTAAGCAAAAACTTGAAGCACGCAAGATGATCAGCCAAGACCTGTTTGTTGACTCATTTGCTGATGATCCGCGCACGGTGAATATCGCACAATCCTTGATGCAAAAACTGTTTGAACAACAGCAATACTTAGACGCAATGCGCTGGGCTGATTGGTTGTTGGCGAGCGACAAAAACAGCGGAATGGCATACGCGAAAGCGAATTTACCGGAAGCGACTTTGGCAGATAAACACATTGCCGTTCACAACATTGAAAGTGAAAGCTTAATATCAGCACGCTTGGTATTGGCGCATGGTCATTTCGCCATGGAAAACTACAAAATTGCACAGGCAGGTTACGAAACCTTGTTATCGATTCTGCCAGCCGACGATGAGCGTGTGAAGGAGCTAAGCAACCGACTAGCAGCTACCTTCTTCCAGCAATCAGAGCAAATACTGACTTCAGCACAGGTAAAACAAACCTTAGCGGCGCCTCTGCCTGAAGGCCGAGACTTCGCACAACTAAGTGAAACCCAGCGTTTAGCCTTGCAAGACAGTGTGGCATTGCTGCAGCGAATAATGCAACAAACGCCAAACTCCACGTTCCGAGCGGCGGCGCAGTACGATGCAGCTACGTACCTACTTGCACTGAAAAGCTATACACAAGCGCTTCCTCTATTACTCGACTTCCAAACTCGCTTCCCTAAAAACGAGCTGGTATCGACTATTCCAGGTAAGTTGTTAGTGGCTTATGAAAAGTCTGAACAGTGGGTGCCTGCAGCCAAATTACTCATGGCACAGCATCAAGCCGATCCCGATTCACGCTTAGGTAGAGAATCTTTGTATGTAGCCGCTGAGTATTACTTAAAAGCGGGCGATCGAGAAACTTCATTAGATGCATATCGAACATACGCACACCGTTATCCAAATCCTGTTGCCGATGCAAACGAAGCGCGACTTAAGATGACGGAATTCTATGAACAAAGTGGTGAAGAATCTAAGCGCCGTTTTTGGCTGAACAAACTGATTGAAGCAGACAGAAAAGCCGGTAATGAGCGTTCAGCTCGCACTCGCTACTTAGCTGCGATGGCTTCAATGGTTTTCGCCAAAGATGCAGACTATGCCTATCAAAAAATAAAGTTAACATTACCACTGAACAAGAGCTTACAGCGCAAGCAAAATGCGCTTAAGAATGCGATTGCTCGATATGATGGCGTGATGGCTTATGGCATTGCAGAATTTACGACACAAGCCAATTACTCACTTGCAAATTTGTACTCGGTTCTAGCCAAAGATCTAATGGATTCAAGTCGTCCAAACGGTTTGTCAGCCTTAGAGCTTGATCAATATGAAATGTTACTAGAAGAGCAAGCATTCCCGTTCGAAGAAACCTCTATTACCTTGCATGAAAACAATGCCAAACGCGCGCACGGTGGTTTATATGATGAATGGGTGAAGGAGAGTTTGAAAAAGCTAGAGAATTTATTGCCAGTAAGATACCGCAAGCCAGAGCAAATTCAGGAGTTGAGAGCTGATGATTTTGAATAACAGTAAACTTCGTCTACTTGCCTTAGTGCTAGTGCTTTCAAGCACCTTAAGCGCGTGTTCGAGCTTGCCATCACTGCCAAGCTTTTCAGGCGATGATAAGGCTAAGACTGAAGATGCAGAAACTACTAAAACGTCATCGGCTGAAGCAAGCGATGGTGTTGAGAGTGCAGATACCAATGAAGGTGAACCAACCCCAGAGCCATTAACGCCAGAGCAGTTAGAAGAACAGGCATTGGCTGCTAAAGCACAAAACTTAATGGGCACCTTGAATGCTTTTAAACTAGATAAACAACAGCAAACTAAACTCAATTCAAGCCAGCTAAGGGATGTGCAAACGGCATTAGATGAGCTAACTAACGAAGCGCCAGATAAAGCTTTAGAAGCGGTACAACGCGTCATCAACGATCCTGATTTCATTGCCTCACCCAACTCCGCAGTATGGGTTTTGCGCGGTGACATCTACCGTGCAAGCAAAGAGAATGATAAGGCGATAAGTAATTATCAAACAGCCCTAAAAATTGTTGCTAGCAACTATCAAGCGCATAACCGCTTAGGTCTCATTTATCGTGATAAGGGTAAGTTTGACTTAGCTAAATCTCACTATACTCAAGCTATCGAAGCCTGGCCCGGTAATGCAGATAGCTATCGAAACCGCGGCATACTATTCGACTTGTATGTAGGTGATAAAACGGCCGCTTTAGAGGATTACAAAATCTACAAGGCTTTGCTCGACTTTCAAATAAAAAGTGTTGAATCGCCGGCCAAATCCTTACTTAAAGAACAGAAATTAGCGCGGCAGTGGATATTGGACATCGAACGCCAAATAAAGAGATTGCAACGGGAGAAAGCGAATGGGTAATCAACTACGTGAACTTTTATTCAGAAGCCTTTCTTTCAATAGCCTTCTTTGCAAAAGCCTTTCTTTCAGTATCCTTTTTGTCGGAACGACTTCTGCGTTGATGGCGCAAGAAACCGAAACGAATGACAAGCCAAGTGAGTTACCCGCAGTCGTTCAATCAGAATCAACGAATAATAATGATGATGTTTTGCGACTTGAGGAAACCATTCGCGGAAATAAAGAGCAACCAAAGGTATTGTCAATTGTACCTTGGCAGCTTCCCCTGCATCAGCGAATTGATCGCAATGAACAGCGCTGGGCACCTATCAAAACAAAGCTTAAACCTTTGGAACGTAACAGTTTTTTGAAGAAAATAAAACTTCTAGAAGGAATTAGTAATGGCTAATCTAGTGATTCTGGCGAGACGCCAAGTCGCTGATTGGGTATAAATACAGCAACAGGTTGATGGTTCACAATACATAACATTAAAACGTATTCGAATAGACTGTCAGCAACCTTAGCATGTACTAATGCAGCAAGTGCTCAACCGTAGTGTTCATCCCGAACTATTGAGACTTGATAAACAAATGATCACTATATTAGAGAGGATATCATGGATACCATCGTTCGCTTTTTCCAAGAAGGGGGCTCATTTATGTTCCCTATCTCAATTGTATTGGCTATCGGCTTAGCAATTGCACTTGAACGTTATTGGTTTTTAGGATCGGCAAGACGCACTAACAAAAAAGCCTTTCGTGAAATTGAGCCATTATTAGCAAGTCAGAATTTCGATAAAATCATCCAAATTACACAAAATAGCGCCGCTCCTATTGCGCGCGTTATCGGTGCAGGTATTACTCGTTTAGGTGTAAGCCCGCGTCGTGAAGATATCGAATATGCGATGGAAGAAGGTTTGATGGAAACGATCCCTCGCCTTGAAAAACGCACTCAGTACTTAGGCATGTTAGCGAATATTTCTACTCTACTAGGTCTTCTCGGTACGATTATCGGTTTGATCGCGGCATTCTCTGCAGTAGCTAACGCAGACCCTTCTGAAAAGGCTAGCTTGTTATCACAGAGTATTTCAGTTGCCATGAACACCACAGCATTCGGCCTGATTGCTGCTATTCCATTATTACTATTGCACTCACTATTAAATACTAAAACAGCTGAAATCGTGGATAGCATGGAAATGGCAGGCGTTAAATGTTTGAACACCCTCATTGCCAAAGAGAATTTGGGTCCTAAATCGCGTCAGTCAGATCAGTAGGAAGCATTCTCATGATTGGACGACGCCATGGGCGTAACGCCAAGAAAGAAGACGCTGAATTAGACATCACCTCTTTCATGAACCTGATGATTGTGTTGGTGCCTGTTTTGTTAATGATGATGGTGTTTTCAAGAATTACTGTTGTGGAGCTTAGGCTTCCCGGTATTGAAGCACTCAGCGCGGATGAACCTGTAGAGGATCAGCGCTTGGAAGTTTTAGTTTCCGATGACTCATTAAATATCTTCTTCCCACAAGGTTACTTGGTAAAAACCATTGCCAAAGTACCTGCTGAGGTTGAAGACGGTGACCCACTTGTTTCGAATGGCGCAGAAGCCGTTTTGCAACACGACTTCAAAGGCTTGCAAGAAACCTTGAAGTTAGTGAAAGCAACACTATTAGCCAAGGCAGTGGATAAAAAAGACATTATCTTAATGCTGCCCGATAACACCGATTATCAAACTATTATCAGCTTGATTGATGCGACCCGTTCATACAAAGACGTGATTGCGACATCAGTTGTTGATGCTGAACTTTTCCCAGAAGTCTCGCTAGCAGAAGCGCCAGCCAGATATGAATTGAAAAGCGCGGAGGGTGCACAATGAAGATGTCATCCCGAGCAAAACGTATGAATCGAAACCACAAGCGCGGCACAACTAAGTTAAGCCTTGTGTCTTTGATGGATATTTTTACCATCTTGGTTTTCTTCTTGATGTTGAACGCATCAGATGTGCAAGTGTTGCAGCGTGACGACTCGGTTGAATTGCCGAAATCGACTGTGAAAACACCCGCAAAAGAAACCTTGTTGCTGATGATTAATGGAAACGATATTTTGTTGCAAGGTAAGCCAATAGCGAAAACGGCAGACCTTTACGAGCAACAGGAATATACGATTGCAGCACTAAAAGAAGAGTTGCTGTATCAAGCTTCGCGTTCTGTTAGAACGCCGGTGGAGGCTGATGAAGCTAATGCTGAAGATGAAGATCCGGGTTTGTCGATCACCATCATGGGTGATAAATCGGTGCCGTATCAAATCTTGAAGAAAATCATGCAAACCAGTGCCGAGGCGGGATATACCAATATAGCCTTAGCTGTGGAAAACCAATTAGAAGCGAATAGCAACATTGCTCCAGCCGATGCAGAAGCGAGTGTTGAAGGTGACGGCACATGAGTACTTCAAACATGTCTTCACCTTATTTTCATTCACAGCTTCCTTGGGAAAGCAGTGATAAAGAAAACTCGACTTTCACCATTATTACTATTGTGGTGTTGGTATTCACGCTTGCTGTAGCGGTTTATGTGCAAATGACTGAATTACCGGAAGTACCAAGAGCGGAGCGTGAGAAATTGCCCCCACAATTGGCCAAGGTAATTAAAGCGAAGGAGCCACCTCCGCCGCCGAAAGTGATTGAGCCAGAGCCGATTCCAGAGCCAGAGCCAGAAAAACCGAAGGAAGAACCAAAGCCTGAACCTAAGCCTGAACCTAAGCCAGAACCAAAACCTGAGCCTAAGCCAAAACCTAAGCCCAAGCCGAAAGAGCCGACTTTGGAAGAGAAAACCAAGAAAGCGCGCGAAACGGCGAAAAGTAAAGGTGTGCTAGCCTTACAAGATCAGCTTGCGAGCATGCGAGAAGCGGCTAATTTAAATAACTTAGCTAATACTCAGCAAACGCAAGGTGGTGGCCAGACCGACACTTCTCAACGTAAAATTTTGGGAAGAGAAACCAATAAGACCAGTGGCGGTATTCAACTGGGCAGTTTGAGTTCAGATGTGGGTGCAGCGGGTGAGTTGGAAGGCCGCAGAAATACAGAGTTCGTAGCTGCTGAGATGGGTGATGCTTCAATAGCAACCCAACAACGCATCGAAGAGACCCAAGAAGTGATTGGTAGTCGAGACTTAGACAGCATCAGGCAAACCCTTGATGCAAACAAAGGCGCTGTGTATTCACTGTATCGCAGAGCTTTACGTCAAGATCCGTCAATTGAAGGTAAATTAACGGTGCGATTGATTATTGAGCCAGATGGTTCTTTATCATCAGTAAAACTAGTGAATAGTGAGCTGGAAGCGCCTGAATTGGTCGAGAAATTAATAGGTCGAATTAGACTAATTAACTTCGGGGCTCAAAATGTCACCACAACTGAGTTAGAATACGCGTTCAATTTCTTACCTTTTTAATTAACGCTAGGTTGTGAGCAGAAATGAGCAATAAAGAAAGTGACCAAAAATCAAAGGTTGAAGCCGGTGAAGCTTCAACCTTTTCCACACCATCTGAAGCGAACAGTACTCCAGCCAACTCACCCGAAAGCGCTGATATTAAAGACCTAGAAGATAATCACACTAGCGATAATCAAGACAGCGGCATGCAAAATATTGCGCCTCAGCCTAAAGTGACTCAAGCAAATAATCCACTCCATGGCGTTAAATTGCAGATGATTGTTGAGCAGTTGCATGAAAAATATGGCTGGGATGGTTTAGCCTATCGCATCAATATTAAATGCTTCAAATCGGATCCTTCTGTTAAAAGCAGCTTAAAATTTCTACGCAGAACGCCTTGGGCAAGAGAAAAAGTAGAGCGCTTGTACTTAAAAACCTTTCATAAAAAGTACCGCCCAGAATCATATTGATATCATTTAGGAAATGACTTGCGTTTAAAAAGGAGCCAACTGGTGAGTGACGTTTTGAAACATTTCAACATTGCTATTTTGTTCGTAGGCATTTCAATTTTGGCAGGCTGTGGTTCAATGGCTAATAGAGCGGGTACAAGCCCTTCAGTCAGTGACACTCGTCAATCATCGATAGAAGAACGAAATGCCGAGCTCGCCAAAGAGCAACAGCGCAAAGCTAAACAGCAAATACTTAATTACGCCAAAGCCGATGCTGACTACCAAGCTTTGGTAGCGCAGTTAGAACAAGGCGACGCAACAGAACGTGACTTTGACACCATTATTCGTGTTTATCCTCTCACCACTAAGTACCGACCTTATGCCAATGTGGAGCAAGCGCAGAAACTAATTGCCTTTGAAAGCATGGAACAGAGCAATTGGGAAGCATGCTTGCAAGCAACAGCTCGCATACTTGAGGAAAACTACACCAGCCTGACAGGTCACTATGGCGCTATGGTCTGTTATACCGAGCTTGGACAGAATACCCAAGCAGATTATCACAACGCTATGTTAGATGGCTTTATGGGGGCGATTTGGCGCTCTGGTGATGGCCAAACACCAGCAACAGCTTTTTACATCACCAGCACCAATGATCTGTACGCATTTGTTCAACTGAATGGAATGATGGCAACGGGTCAATCGATTGTCTATTTCGAACAACGTCCTATCGAAGCTATCAAAGTAGAGGATCCTCAAAGCAAGCAAGAATCGACTTGGTACTTTGATGTGACCGCGCAGTTTAGGCGTGGCATTTTTGATGATATTGAGAGTCGTAGATAAAAGATTAGGTGTCGTCAACACACTTTATGGTGGCTGACATCACATTTTCTGGGTGCTTTTAAGATGTCGTTATAGAAGCTCAAGCGGCATGATAAATTTTCTCAACGTCATCAGCTTTGTACTCTTGTTGAGCTTGCCACAAATCATAGTTCGCTTGCTGGTTTATCCAAGACTGAGCACTTCCACCAAATGCTTTGGCTAATTTTATAGCAACCTTAGGACTAATACTACGGCGCCCGTTTACGATTTCGCTTAGCGCGGTTCTTGTCATACTCAACTTTTCAGCAGTATTTTTAATGCTTAACTCTAGCGGCTCAAGATAAAGTTCTTTTAGTGTCTCGCCTGGGTGAGGCGGATTAAACATTTGCATAATTATTCTCCTCTAATGATAATCAAGGTAATCAATTACTTCCGCATTGCCGTTTTTAAACTTAAAAGTAACTCGCCAATTACCACTTACCGCCACTGCGTGATTTCCTATGAGCTTACCTTTCAGTGGATGTAACTTAGACCCAGGATACATCATGTCGTCAATCTCAGTCGCAGAGTCAAGTTTTGCCAATAAGTTTCTGAGCTTTTTTACGTGATCTTGGTTGACGCCCTTGGTGTTACCAGTTTTAAAAAACGACTCCAAACCTTTATGTTTGAATGATTTTATCACAACGAATAGTCCTTCTCATATGCGAATCGTATCGCGTATCGATACGTAGGTCAATGAGTTTGCGTTTTGGTACAAATTTACATTCTTGAATAGTGCGCAGTTAAGTATGGCAAAATATAGACGTGATTTGCGACTGACTGTATCGCCAGTTTTGATTTACTCACAAATGGCTTGGCATGTGTATTGCATTTTCAACGGTATCTGCTCAATTGAGCAATGTTCCATTAATCCAAATTGGAGGTACAAAGATGAAAACCACATTAATTGGACTTTTTAGTCAGGCCAAACAAGCCAGTTCATGTATTCAGGATTTAGAGCGTAGTGGTGTAAATGCTCAGCACTTGAGTATGATCACATCAGACAAGATTGATAAGGACTCGTTTGAAATCACTTCAAACACCAAAACGCCCGAAGCTGCGGGTATAGGTGCAGCAGCAGGCGGCTCACTAGGTTTAGTAGTAGGTGGACTAGCAGCCGTTGGTAGCGTTGCCACAGGTGGCTTAGGACTATTAGCGTCCGGCCCAGTCGTTGCCGCGTTTACAGCTGGTGGCTTTGGCGCAGCTGGCGGCGGGATCTTAGGTGCAGTGTTAGGTGTTGCCATGCCGGACACGGAGCAACAGGCCATCATCGATGAGCTCGAAAAAGGTGGCGTATTGTTATGTGTTGAATGCTCCAAGCAAGAGCAGAAAAACGTACGAGAAAAATTACAAAACCACCAAGCCAAAAAGATAAAAACAGTAGGCCATGAGCAACTTGAAAAAATTAAGGGTCACTAAAATACCTTAGTGATAAGCATTGCGGCGACTCACTACCCGCAACAAAAAACAGAAAATATTGCACTTCAGTGTAAATCTTACACATTTGAGGAGTCAGGCAGCGGTTAGTAAATTTGCTGTTTGACCTCTTTATCGATTACGATGTCTCTATAGCATGTTGCTATAGTTAAGATACATAATAAGGATGTTGATTCATGAAAATTTTACTACTTACTTTAATACTGCTTTTTTCTTTAACTGCAAACGCGCAAGTTGTTACGACTGAAAAAGACAAGCTCGATGAGCTTTTAGATATCATGAAACTGGATGAGACAATGGATCTCATGTTTACTCAAATGCGAGATATGCAAACAGACATGCTTAAAGGCCAAGACATGTCAGCTGAAGAATCTGCAGTTCATAAGGATTACCTAGCTAAACTTAGCGACTTGTTCAAGGCCGAACTAAGCTTTGAAATAATGAGAGAAGAATTTAAGAGAATTTATCGTCAGAACTTCACTGAACAAGAAATTGAAGAGATCCTTGCCTTTTATCGCTCACCTGCAGGCCAATCTGTATTAAGAACAATGCCAGTGGTTATGCAGGAGTCTATGCAGGTTGCTCAGCGTGCCGCTCAAAATTTAATGCCAAAAGTCCAAGCATTGGTAGAGCAACGAAGCAAAGCCTTAAGGGAATTACAGGAAGCGCAATAGACAAATTTGTTTATGTGACGCACAACATGAAGTCTGAGGTCCAGTTGAAAGACCTAGATTGGTTGGTGTAATATTGCACCAAACGGCTTGGAGTAAAAATATGCCTCGACAAAGTGTTACCTTAACTGAAAAAAATGATGAGTGGTTAAAGCTTCAAGTTACTAGTGCTGGCGATTACGCTAATAAAAGTGAATTAATCAATGATTTGGTCAGACGCGCAAGACGCTCAGAATATATTAATCAAAAATTTGACCGAGCAGAAGAAAGTGGTTTTGTTTACCAATCATCTGAAGAAATGCTAAAGGAGTTTAAACAGGGCATCAGAGAGAGTGACTAACTATCGTCTAACTGCAGAGGCTAAAGAAGACCTCCGACGGATATACGTATACGGTTTTAAAGAATTTGGAGAACGGTTCGCGGATGAATATTTCAACAGTTTCTTTGAGGCCTTCGAAAAGATAGCAGCATCTCCCTTATCTTATCAATCGGTTGATCACTTCAGGCAAGGCTATAGAAGATTTCCCCATCGCGCTGATGTTATCTACTACCGTATTAATCAGAACTGGATAGATATCATGGCGATCCTAGGTGGTCAAGATGTGGATATTTGGCTGTAGAGTTTAAAAACTCATTCAGAGCTTATCTCAACGCTTACGAACCGGCTTATACTGCGTTGAACAATAACCTCGACTCACATCAGGACTGCGCAACTTCAGGTGTTTTGTTTTTCGCCCTGACACTCTCGCTCGCCAGTTATTAAAGGTTTTGCGCTTAATGCTCCTGCGCATTAACTCGATTACCTCGGGTTCAGTCACACCAAACAAACGCTCAATCGCTTCGAAAGGCGTACGATCCTCCCACGCCATCTCGATAATGCGCGAGGTTTCTTCTTCATTAAATTGATTCATTTTTCGTTTAAAAAGAGTATTCATGAAAGTATTTACTGGTTTTAAGCCTTTTTGGATTAACACCCCATCGTATTCGCAGGGAAGATAAGCGGTGGATGACGAGTTAGGTTTAAGGTTTATATTCCAAGCGTTTCTCATTCACCATATTCAACAACTCAGCGGCGGCGATAGCGTCGGACATTGCGCGGTGATGGCGTTGCATGTCGATATTAAAATGTCTTGTTAAATTTGCGAGTGAGTATGAAGGTAAGCCTTTAAAGTGTTTTCGCATTTGTTGAACGGTGCATAGCTTTGGTCTGCGGTACTGGCGTTCTAAGCGATTAAATTCTTCTTTAATAAAACCATAATCAAAATTGACGTTGTGAGCGACGAATACGCAGCCTTGAGTGAACTCATCGATGTCATCGGCGACTTCCGCAAACAGAGGCGCATCGGCGACCATGTCATTGTCGATCCCAGTTAAAGAAGTAATGTTCTGTGGGATGCGTCGTTGTGGGTTAACCAAAGATTGCCATTCTGCGACGACAACGCCGCCAACCATCTTCACTATGCCCACTTCGGTAATACGATGATGCTGAGCACGTCCACCGGTGGTTTCGATATCGATGACGGCATAAGGCTGCATTGGGTCTATGGTCCAATGCACATTGGTGATGCGCACATCAAAGCCTAAACTTTGTAGTTTTTGAATACTGAGAAGCTGGTTGCGACGCAATTGATCGCCTTCAGATTTTACTTCTTCGAAGCGCAGTTTGGTGTCTTCTATGAGCATGAGATCGGGAAAGCCATCACTTAGATTTTTCCAGTCTTGGCACATCGCTTTTAGCAAAGATAAGATTGCCTCAAGCTCGCTATGTTGAATCAATAGAGTGAGGCGTTCCAATATGTTTTTGCGCCAACGAAACACAATGTTGCTGTGACCATAGTACTTCGCTGCATTGATAGAGAGCTGTTGGATCAACTTGGCTTTACTTGTCGTACTCCCTAGTCGACCGTCAATCTGCTCCGCTGCCAGTTCATAAAATTGATTGGAGCGAAGCGAAACGGGTACATGATCGAATTCGTTAGTTAAACCTAAGCCTTCCAATTCAAATATTTCGTGCCAAAAGTACAAACCAAACAGCGCACGCCAAAGTTCGTTCTCGGTGCGAAACGCTTGGCAGTTCCGCTGTTCGTAATACGCCACAACGCCTTTTTCAACTGCCCCCTTATGCATTTCATCTATTAGTACGGTTTGGCTATTTTCTCGTAACATGTCGGTAAGTACACTGGTGCGTTTTTTATGGTACTTCCGAGCTAAAAAATCCTCTGCGAACGCTAACAGATCTTCTGAAAGTGGCACTTCGATTATACGCTCTAACTCTGCTTCGACTTCCTCTATCAGACCTAGTTTATAGGCCTCACGCGCCCATTTTTCTTGGGCTTTATCAGTATTAATGGTTTTTAGTAGCGTAGTGGCATGAACTGCATCGTGTTTGAGTAATTCACTGGCCAACAAATATTGAAGTTTTGCATGCAGCTCTTCGGCTTTATGACCAAGTGGATCTGGCATTTTTTCTAATTGAGATAGGATAAAATTCTGTCTCTCTTGCTTTGATAATTCCGACACATCATCAAATAAGGGTAGCTGCAAACGAATATCATTGAGCAAAGAGTGCAACGAAAATGCAGACTTAGCGCTATCAATATCGCTAAACCTCGCCATCACCTGAGCCTGCTCTTTGCGAGTGCGCATCACGCCGAGATCACGCATGGAAAACTGATTCAATTTCGCTTTCAGATTGCCAAAATATAAATACAGGAAATAGGTTGTGTGTGATTCAAACGTGCTTTGCCAGTATGACTTCGCAAGTTTAGTACTGGCGATTTGTTTGCAACTAGCGCCTGACATGAGCATATTGAGAAGTTTGGCTTTAGGCTGAGATTTTTTGTAAGAAAATACGGGGGCTTCTTTTAAGTAAGCAGCATTCAGCTCGTCCATTATTTGAATGATTTCGTCTTTCGTTACTTGCTCGATAAACGCAGGAATACTCTGAACATTAAGTTCCGAAAACCAGCCGCTGTAATATAAGTAATCAAAATTACTTGGAATGTCTTCAATTTCCTCATACTCATATACTGTCGGCTTTACAAAATCGGATTTACGATTGATAAAGCGAACTAACAAACATTGCTGAGGCTTCGACAGTGACATAAAGTTTTGAATGAACTGTTTATCTTCATCGTCTAACAAGCTTTCACAAGGACCAGTCACGAATTTTAAAAACTCATGAAAATGGCTCAAATAATAGAATGTTGGTAAATCGCGCAAAGTGTTTTGCCCTTTTTTTGCATGAATATTATTGGTAGCTAGCCTAAGTCTGTTATCTAAAAGAAAAGTAGCTTTGCTTACTCTCTTAATTAAGCATACTAAATAACTGGTTGCATATACAGTGTTTTGTTATGCTTAGTTACTAAGAAGGCGCATGTTGAATATTTTTATTATCATTCGCTTATTGGTATTTTTTATTGCTTATCTCTTATTGGCAGTCTCTTTGTGGCAATGGCGTCTGATAATATTTCTCAAACTTATTTTTCGTAGCAATATTTTCGGCATTATTTTTTTGGAATTAGTACGTCCAACTTTGCATTCGGCTCGTACAAACATATATAAAATTCGGACCTTCTCGTAATCTTTTGATTAAAGGCAAATAAATGAGTTTGAGCAGTGCTGCAAAATTTGAATGTCCCTACTGTATGGCATACAACGATTTGGAAATTGACGAGGCCAACGATCTTGGCCAAGAGCAAATAGTCGATTGCCAGATTTGTTGTTCGCCTATTGAACTGAGCGTTATCGATAATGGCTTTGGTATCGAGATAATTGCAAAACGAGATGATGATTAAAATGAACACTAATCCGAAACAAGACATGCCTAAGCATTTCAATGCTAGTGATATTGAGCAGATGCCTGAGCGCTTTAGAGCGAATTTCATCAACTCTCTGTCAGGCTTCAAGAGCGGTAATTTGATTGGAACACGTTCCCCAAAATCCAAAGCGGGCGAGACAGGGATTGATAATTTAGCTGTCGTGAGTTCGGTTTTTCACGTTGGTGCACACCCTCCCTTGTTGGGAATGATCATGCGCCCGCATTCAGTTCCCCGTGACACCTTGCAAAACATCAAAGATACTGGCGAATACACCATTAACCATATTTGCGCGTCCATCATCGAAATGGCACATCAAACTTCTGCACGATACGATAGTGAGCTCAGTGAGTTTGAACAAATCGGATTAACGCCGCAACGCACTGAACAAGTGAACGCACCCTACGTGTTGGAAGCGCACATTAAATTGGGCATGCAGGTGCAGGACATTCAATTATTGGCAATAAATCAAACAGAATTGGTGATTGGGCAGGTCGTGGAAGTCATTATTGAACCGCGGTGGGTTGGCAACGATGGTTATGTAGATATTGAAGGAGCAGAATCAATCGCAGTGTCTGGTTTAGACTCTTACCATTCTACGAATCGTTTAGCTCGATTTGGCTATGCTAAGACTAATGAAAAGTTGACTAACATTGCTGTAAGGAAACTTTAGACGACTGTCTTTTTGGCTTTGATTTAGGACAATAACTCAGTCATTCATTTTTATTTTACTAGATAGATCCACTTCCTTTGTGTATAAGTATACATAGAGGTACACACAACCTCTCTGGTCTTATGAGCTCGCCTATTCGGCGAGCTTTCTTTTTTTCAGGCTAGTGTAAAAGAGAATCATTATTATTTTCGTCTTTAAATTAGGATATTCAAAATGAACAATGTTAACCGTCGTGACTTTTTAAAATTATCTGGCTCAACACTCATTGGTTTAACTATTGGCGGCGTTGCATTGCGTGCTAATGCTGCAGAAAAGGTGAGTATGGATGACCCGACAGTAATTGCACTTAAATACGTTCATGAGTCAAAAATAGAAGGTAAAAATTGCGCAAATTGCCTATATGTTAACGGTGGCGAAGGTAACGATTGGCGTCCATGTAAATTGTTTGGCGGCAAACTGGTTGCAGCTAAAGGTTGGTGCTCAGCTTGGCAACCAATGGCTTGAGCAATTCCACTGACAACGTCAATCATGAGAAACTCAACTATGTCGAGTTCGCAGCCCATGATCTAAAAGCGACTTGCGGCTTCTTCCATGCCGCTTTCGCTTGGGATTTTATTTGGTACGGCGAGGACTATGCGTCCTTCAGTAATCAGGGCCTCGACGGTGGGTTTTACAAGGCTGACATGAATACGAGAGTAGAGGACGGAGCAGCGTTGCTTGTACTCTACTCTCGTGATTTAGAATCGACCATGCAAAAAGTAACCGCTGCTGGTGGTAAGGTTTGTAAAGATATCTTTGACTTCCCAGGCGGCAGACGCTTTCACTTCAAAGAGCCTAGTGGCAATGAGTTAGCCGTTTGGTCTGAGCAAAACCCTAAGTTATAATGCGAACCCAAGCTTAAATCACTGCAAAACTGCGAAAACTTACAAGGATTGTTAATGAAGGTCTATGGAAATATCCAATCAGGCAATTGCTACAAAGTAAAAATGGTATAAACACACTTTTTTATGGGAAAACTGAAAACCAATCTCACTGTTTTGCTTTTTTCTATTGCTGTTATTGCCATCGTCACTTTTGCATTAATCAGTTTGTACGATGGGCAAGATAAGGTCCGCCCAATAGGAGCCTCAACTAGCACAATTGCAAGTACAGATGAGTTAATTGATACTTCAATTCCAATAAAGCCAACCAATGTTTCATCGGCCGATACATCCTTATCGCAGGAAGATCTGTCGGCAATTTCCGATATCAGTCGCGAGCACGAATTATGTTTAGCTGAAGCGCGCTCATTGTATGAAGAAGAAAAAGTAGCTAGAGCAAAACTAAACGATTTACTCAACCGAAATAAGTTTAGTACCAGTGAACTCCAGCGCGTTCTGAAGTATTTGGTCGATGCCGGGCTTATCAATTTTCACGACGCAGCTACAGCGATGGATTACTTTTATATTCAGTCTTCGGCAGAGAAATTACCCGCATTTACGGGAAATGAATTGAAAAGTATGTCGCCTGAGCACCCAATAAAATCGATGTTTCTTGAACTACATTCACTTTTAAAGTCGACTGACAAAGCTGGATTACAAGCATTCTGGGAAAAGCTCAATAACAGTGACTTTAGAGGCTTGAGAAATGGCACTGACAAACCGCATAAATTGGGTTCAAGGGCTACTATCATCAGAAGCACTTCCACCATCGACTCACTCGTTTCAGCTTATATTTCACATTATCCAGATCTTGAGTTTAGCCAGTGGATTGCAGAAAATATCTCATTGGACGCTTCAGCCATTGTTGTTGCAATTGAGCAAAAGCTGCCTGATGAACTTATCATTAATATGATGAATAATTCACGTGATAAAAGCTTAGCAGTCGCTAATCACCAAAGGTCGGTATCGACACCCCTTCTAAGTGCTGCAATGAACGACAGAATAGTTTTGCTTGAGCACCTCCTGCAGGCGAACAAGTTTAATCAACCAGTGTTGGCGATTCCACCTAACAATAGATACTTAGCCAAAGCACTACTTCGCCTACAGTCCCCGGAAACAGAAAATCAACTGAGTCAGGAACAGATAAGCATACTGCAATTGTTCTCAAATTATCAGCGACCATTGGTATTTGTTCGCGACCAACTCGGCAAGCGTAGATTACTCGGTTTTCCTTATCTCAACGTTGTTGAAGACGTCGTTGAACAACTTCGAAAGAATAATATCGTTGCCAGAATGCTGTCAAAGTCAAAGTACGCCGATGAATCTGAGCTACCTAATACAGCGCGTTATGAAATGCCAGAATTAGCAAACCGTATCGTCGATTTGAAAGCTGTTAATATTGAAACAGGTGATAGGTGCATCAAACTTAAAAAGCAGCAAAGCCAGTTGATACCTGCATTCGCCGAGGCCAGTGAAGTAGATGAAGTAATTCAAGAAGGCTTGCCCCATCAAGAGGCGATAGCACGATTGAAAGTCATATCGCCTGTGATGGTCGATTTATACTACAAAAATGCGATGACTAAATTACCAGAAGCAGATAAAGCGTTTGTTGAATCAGCCTTGTCTGCAATACAAGAAAATGGTAGCGCAGAAAGTATTCAGTCCACCACTGCGGAATTAGGCCCTCATCAGCAACATCATTTATCCATTGCTCTGTGCGAGGTCATGGGGAGTCTTAGCGTGGAAAAAATCATTCAGTTGGAATTGTTTGTTGATAAGTATGTATCAGCGTTCACTACCTGTTTTTTTGAGAAGGCGGATACAGCAGCGAATGCAGAATTAAGGCGGCATATGAAGTCAAACGATGGCACTCTAAGTCGCATCTATAAAGCGGTGTCGAGGTTCGAATATAGCAAAGCTGCTGAGTTGATGGAGTTCAACTATCCAAGCCATGGCTTTGAACATGGTCGCGATGCGCTTGCATTATTACTCGATCACATTTTAAGTCAGAGTGATGTGAATATTGAGCAGAAAAATATGTTGCTCGAGCAATTGTTAAGTTCTACACCACTGCAAGATATGCATTATCGTCGCCTGCATCGCTTGAAATTAAAATGGCCCATGATGTATCAAGAAATGGTCAGTAAGTTTGAAGAGGTTTCCAAAGCAGAGGATTACCCTATAAGTAGTTATAATAGCTACTAAGCTAGGACTTCGTGGCTATGGGTGAGGCCAAAATGACTGCATTTTCTCAAACACGTCAACTAAAGGTTCGATAGAAATATCCTCAATGTTGCCTAAGGCATAAGCAACAGCTTCTATGGTTGAAAGACCATTATCGACACTAGTTTTGCGAATGCGGTAATTGCCATGCAATGCATGCTCAAAGTGAAAGCTTGGAATGCCTTGTAAATACTCATTACTCAAGTAAATCCGTTTAGCTTTGCGCCAGGTGCCATCAATAAACAATAGAGTGCGCACCTCATGCTGAGGACTGTCTCTGTTGGCTATATAGTTTGGATACTCGGTTTCAAATCCTAAGCTGTCGCCTGAAGGGAAAATTAAGGCAATAGACGCAGGCTCGGTGGTACAAAGCTTGCGCAAGACTGCCATTTTTTGCTCATCATCACTTTGGATAATATCTACATTGCTTAAGCTCAAGGCCGCTAATCGTGCGGTATTCTTCGCATTCTTAAGCTCATTTTTATCTTGAAGAATTAATATTCTTGTATTGTTGTGTACCTTACCCAACGCAGAGCAGACGCAGGTTTTCAAAGGGTAATGGCAGTTGTCGCAAACTGCTCTTTTTGATGCTGCTTTAGTCGACATCGTTGCTTCAGTTTCCTTTCGTTGAAGTCGCTTTTGTGAACACCACTTTTGTTGACATCATTATTGTTGACACCACTGCTGTTGAGAAAGAGGCGCCTTCTTTAAGAATAAATCGTTGTAGAAAGTGACGCTGGCATTTAGGCTATACATATTACATAGCAAATAGTATATCGAATAAAAGAATGAGCGAACAAACCTATTTAAACATTGCGGTTTTGACTATCTCCGATACGCGAGATGAAGCAAGCGATACTTCAGGGCAATACCTAGTGGAAGCTGTCACAAGTGCAGGTCATAACTTAGCGGATAAGAAAATTGTGATTGATGATGTCTATCAAATTCGCGCTATTGCGTCTGATTGGATTGCCAACGAAGACATACATGCAATTATTACAACCGGCGGCACTGGCTTTTCAGGCAGAGACTCTACGCCCGAAGCGATGTCAGTATTGTTTGATAAGCATGTTGAAGGCTTCGGCGAAGTGTTTAGGGCAATATCTTTGCAAGAAATTGGGGTGTCGACGATCCAATCTCGCGCACTAGCAGGTTTAGCGAACAACACAGTGATCTTTTGTGTACCAGGCTCAACCGGCGCCTGCAAAACGGCTTGGAGTAACATTATAGAGAAGCAAATTAACAGTACTTACAAGCCTTGTAATTTTGTAGGGCATTTGACGGAGAAGTGGAGTAAATAACACGCGTCATTTCATCCTTCGATGGAATGACCTGGGATGTTTTGGCAAACGGAATAATTACATACGTCATTCCATCGCAGGATGGAATCTCCTAAAAAGCATGGAAAACGCAATAAAAACAACGTGTTTAGGTACTGTTTTGACTCTGAGTTATATAAAGGATGTTTTGAATTTACTATTAGATTTTGGGGGTTCCATCCTTCGATGGAATGACCTAGGATGTTTCGGCAAACTCAATAATAACATGCGTCATTCCATCGCAGGATGGAATCTCCTAAAAAGCATGGAAAACACAATAGAAACACCGTATTTAGGTACTGTTTTGACTCTGAGTTATATAAAGGGTGTTTTGAATTTACTATTAGATTTTGGGGGTTCCATCCTTCGATGGAATGACCTTGGATATTTCGGCAAACTCAAGCGCGTTTACCATCAATCATTCATAATATAAAAAAGGAAAAACAAAAATGGAATATGTTGCAGAATCTGGCTCCTACTTCGTAGGTTGGGGAACCTTAGCCTTAATTAATGCTGGTTTAGCTCAAGGTAAAGGCCGTGCAGGGTTAAATTGGTTTCTCATATCATTGTTATTAGGGCCTATAGCGACCTTGCTGTTGGTTGTAATGGAAGACATGCGTTCGAACTGAATTAATAATTTTTATTAAAATCGAATCTAAAATATAAGGAAGATAAATTGAAAACCTCACTCATTCTCGTACTCGTTTTATTCTTTGGCACTGCGTCAGCAAACAATAACGAAAAAATTGATAAGTTAGCAGCACCTATATTGGCTTTATTTGATAAAGGTGAATTAGATAACATTGTTACTACCGCTCTTTCGAAAAGTTCTGTTGCTGATTATTTAAGTAAGTCTGATTTACAGCAAACAGACAGCCAATTTTCTGGAAACTTTAAAATAATGGGCGAATTCTTCGGAAGCGACCTGTTATTACAGCAAGGTATTGAAGACGTTTTTATTACACGCTGGTATCTACTCCGATTCAAACGACAGCCTGTGTTGCTGCACATGGAATTCTATAAAGCAGATAAAACATGGCAAGTTCACTCCATTCAAATGGATACAAGTTTAGATGATTACATTGAAAACCGCGGTGAGCTGGTTTTGGGTGAAATAGATAATTTGCAATAGCGGTGGTGTATTTGTCTCTCGGTCATATTTGCCCTTCCGGGCATATTTGTATCCTGGTCATATTTGTATCCTGGTCATAGCTGCTCTCCCGGTCATATTTGCTCTCCCGGTCATATTTGCGTAGGCAAATACCCCCTGAAACATCCTCTAGAATAAACGGCGTTGTGCAGTAATAGAAGCAGATTATTGCCCTCGCAAGAATACCGCACTCTTAGGCGAGCAGCTCTAAGCAAAGGCGATAACGTCCCTACGTCATCATCGCCAAACCACTCAATTTGCAGAATCATTTTTATGTCCTAAACTAAATATGAGCTTATATGTCCTAAACTAAAATTGAATTAATTTGACGGATCAAACAAATGCATAAATTTACATATCTAGTACTGCCATTAGTTGTCATTTTTATTTCCTCCTGCACTTCAAACCGCCTCATCAATCACTCTGAATATAAACTAGCTTCAATGACTAGCGCCAATCCGTTGTCTTTGACTCAGGGCTTTAAGGGCAGTTTGGAAAACGAACAAAAATTTACTTTTACGCTCAATGCGAGTGAAGATCACTTCGTTTTTGGTCAAGTTGATCAGGTCGACGCAAACCTAAAAATAAATGTGAGCGGTCCGTCTGGCGATGATTTGTTTCATGTTGATACCACCCAAATAGGGCCAGAATATTTTTCGTTTGATACTAAGCAAGCTGGTGTTTACGTGATTGAAATTTCCTTAGTGGAGGAAGAATCTCAAACGCCATTTACTTTAGAGTTATTGAGTCTTGAACCCGTCGCAAAGAAGCCTGAAGTTCGTGTAACTCAGTTATTGGCTGAATACGATAATAATCATACGCCTGGTGCGGTTGTTGGCATCATTGAGAATGGCAAGGTCACGTTTGAAAAAAGTGTAGGCATGGCTAATTTAAGCTATGGCATTCCGATGCGCACAGATATGCCCACCAATTTGGGCTCTGTTTCAAAACAATTTACAGCAATGGCTATTTTGTTGTTGGAGAAAGAGAAAAAGCTGAGCCTCGACGACGATATTAGGAAGCACATCCCTGAAATTCCTGATTTAGGCCACACAATTACCATCAAGCACCTATTAAACCACACCAATGGCTTACGTGAGATGTACAACATTTTAGCTATGCGAGGCTATGGTTTTGAAGATTATTTAGATCGCCAAATTGTGATTGAATTGGTGAGAAGACAACCGAAACTGCAGGCTAATCCCGGTGATACCTTTAACTATAATAATACCGCGTTTGCACTACTCACCCACATTGCGGAACGTGTCAGTAAGCAGCCTTATCCGGATTGGATGAGAGAAAACGTTTTCGAGCCTTTGGGCATGGACAATACTTTTGTCAGAAGAGATCCTGGCGATATAATTCCACAAGCCTCACAAGGTTATGAGCTTGACGAGAATGGTTATCGTGAGTCAGGCGATCTTTATGCTGCTTATGGCGCGGGAGGCATATACACGACAGTTGAGGACATAGGCATTTGGATGAAAAACTATGATACCGCGCAACTTGGAGGTAAAAGCCTAATCGAAAAGTTAACTACGCCAACCATATTGAACAATGGGGAAGTAGAAGACTATGGTTTGGGCATTGGAATTAGTGAATACAGAGGACAGAAAGTGTTCCGTCACGGTGGTGCGGATAATGCCCACCGAACAAACTTCATTTATTTTCCTGAGCTTGATAAAGGTATGTTCATCAGCAGTAATAACGCCTATTTCAACGATAAGTCTTATCAAATAATTGACGCCTTTTTCGCAGAGCATTTGGCTGATAAGGAAGAAAAAGAACTTGCCAAAGATGATCAAGTCATTGCTCTTAGTGATGCTCAACTTGAAAAGCTAGTGGGTAATTTTAAATCTGACAAAGTCGGTGCGAACTTTACAGTTCTCAAAGAAGACGGGCAACTTAAACTTAAGTTTGATGAGACTAACATTCTACCTTTACAAGCTATATCGGAATCAAGGTTCATTACTTCAGATGGGCGCTTTGATTTGCAATTTGTTTTGAAGAATAGCCTTGTTACGAATGTGGATGTGACTATTAACAATTCCATTTATGAATTTGTAAAAATCAAGGATTACCAACCTACAATTGAAGACCTGTCTGCATTTCAAGGGGTTTATTATTCGTCGGAATTAGACGTCGTTTACCGCCTGCTCGTTGAAGACGAGAATAAGCTGATGCTTAAGGTTTACGGAAGACCAGCCTTAGCGCTGAAGCCGACGGAACAGGATACTTTCTATGGGGACGGATTCTTTTTCAGCAATATTAAATTCATTCGCGAAGAGTCGGGTAAGGTGAATACGCTTGAAGTCAGCAATGGCCGTACTCAAGGGGTGATGTTTAAGCGGATGTAGCTTTTGCTTGTCGCAGTTTGCTCAATGATGATAGGGCAACACTACCCTAACAGCTAAGCCGCCTTCGTCTCTGTTAAATAAGCCGATGTGGCCATGGTGAGCATCGGTAATTTCGCGGCACAAGGCGAGTCCGAGGCCGCTGCCGGTGGGCTTTGTGGAGTAAAAGGGGATTAAGGCGCTTGCCATGACGGCATCTGAAATCCCTTTTCCTTTGTCCATAACCAAGATGCAGGACTCGGTTTTTCGTTGTTCCAGTGAAATACTCACGTCTTCTGGTTTTGAGCCAGACTCATGGGCATTCTTTAATAAGTTGATCAGCAATTGCTCCAACTGCACGGGATCGGCATAGACCACTTGGCCTTGCTCTGACAAATCAACAAATTCCCATTGTGGTCGAAGTGTTGCTAGCAACTGCGCCCAATCGTTAGCTTGAATTTTGGGTTCGGGCAGTTTTGCAAATTTGCCGTAACCTTGTACGAAGTCACTCAAATGCTTAATGCGTTCATCGATGGTTGAGAAAACCCGCGCCAAACGTTCTTCTTCTAAGTTTTCACTAAGTATTTTTCCGCTATGTAGCATCGAGGAAATTGGTCCTAGGGAATTATTCAATTCATGACTGATAACACGAATAACCTTTTTCCATACGGCCACTTCTTGTCGGCTTAACTCTCGCGTCATCTGCTTCAAAATAAAAAGTGTATGAGATTGATTATTCAGTGAAAACTGACCGGTAGCCATGTGCCATGTTTGCGGCTCATCTGCTTCAGCTACAATTGAAAACAAGCCTTCCTTCCTGCTTTCTATAGCCAGTTCGGCGCCATTTGGTGCAGTATTCAATAAGCTTGTGAGTAACTCGCCATCCACACCTTTAGGGCAGTTAAAAAAGCGTCTAGCGGCAATATTGCTGAATATTACTTGTTGTTGGTCGTTAACAAGAAATAACACTTCAGGAGAGCTTTGAGTGACTTTATCTAGTAAGAGTTCTCGTTGATACAACCAATGTTTTTCTTCACGCAGCTGCAACGCGGTGCTGTTGTAAAGTGAGCAGAGTTGGCCTAGCTCATCGTCATTTTGATAGGATAATGTTGTGGAATACTCACCATCTTTTAGGTTCAGCAGTCCTAACTCCAGTGCTGATAGCCCTTCACGAATATCCTTCAGTAAGAAGCGGGCTAGCAAAACACAAAAAATAATCATGCTAATCGCAATCGTGATTTTGATGCTTAACGACAATGCTTCTAAGAAAAACAGCGGGATTGTGCCTATCGCGCTAATAATAGCGACAACGACAATGATTCTTGGCAGCACCTTTGAAAACATCAGTAGGGGATCTCGTATTTATCTAAACGTCGATAAAGTGCCTGCCTGCTTAAGCCAAAGTGACGAGCAATGCGGGCTATAACGCCTTGATGTTCGCGCATCGCTGCTTCGAGTGCTTCTTTTGTGGGCTCAACAACGCTTGGTTTTGTTGAACCAGCTTGCATTGCGTTGTCGGCTTGCTCATTGAAGGCAAAATCCTCGGCTTCAATGATCCCTGTAGGCTTTAAAACCGCGACCCGTTTGCAGGCATTTTCTAGCTCTCTAACGTTGCCTTGCCAAGTGTGGCTTTTAAGTACGTTCTCGGCGGATAAGCTAAGCTCTCGATTCGGTAAGAAGTGATGAACTAAGGGCATAATGTCATCAAGTCGTTCCGCCATTGCTGGCACTTGCAGTTCAATCACGTTGAGTCGATAGTACAAATCTTCGCGAAACTCACCCGCCGCGATGGCATCGGCCAGGTTACTGTTTGTTGCGGAAATGACTCTGACTTTCGTTTTTATGGTGGCGACTGAGCCGAGGCGTTGAAACTCACCTGTTTGAATTACTCGTAATAATTTAGTTTGACCAGAATACGGAAGGTTACCAATCTCATCTAAGAACAAAGTGCCGCCATTCGCCGCTTCAAACAAGCCAATGCGCTTTTTGTTTGCGCCGGTATAAGCGCCCGCTTCTGCGCCAAATAGCTCGGCTTCTATTAAGTCGGCTGGCAGTGCGCCGCAGTTCACCTTTATGAAAGGCGCATCGGCGAGCTGAGAATTAGCTTGCACGACTTCGGCTATTTTTTCTTTACCGCTACCGTTGGCACCTGTGATCAATACCGCAATGTCTGATTTTGCTACCTGAACTGCGATGTCGACAACCCGTTGCATAGCTGAACTGGCATACACTAAGCCTGCGTTGCTTGCCGCTGTTCTAGAATCTTCGACTGCTGCTTGCTGGCGTTCTAACTTCTCACTCGCTTGATTGGCCTTGCCTAAAGCTACTAAGTTAGTGATGGTGTTAAGGAGTTTTTGGTCATCCCAAGGTTTGGCGATGTAGTCAACGGCGCCAGCTTTTACAAGTTCTATGGCTTGCTCTAAATCGGTCCAAGCAGTGATCAAGATAACGGGTAAATGTGGGTCCAGCTTGCGCAATTGGTAAAACAAGTCTTTACCTTCTTCACCGGATGTTGTGTCACCGGTAAAGTTCATGTCTTGAATGACGAGTGATACGCGTAACTGGTTTGCGTATTGCAGAGCCTGCTCGGGAGAGGTTGTAGTGATAACATCATAGCCGTGGATCTCAAGTAACAACGACAGTGCTTGTAATACTGCCGGCGTGTCATCAACGATTAATATCTTGTCCATTCTTCACTCATTGCTTGATTATTCCTTTGCGGATGCTAGTCACTTGTTATCACAATTCAGGAAAATAAACTCACAGCTAAGAAGCTAATGCTTTTCGCCATGCTTTAGAAACCCTTCTGAGATAACAAGTGCATAAGCCTACCAATTAAGCCGATCAAATACTACGAGTAGCAATACTCGGCGAGATATTCGCTGCTTTAGAGGCGGGCATCACAACCGACAGTAAGCTGGCTATAAAAACACATATCGTTGTCACTAATACATATATCGGATCAAGAGCTGGCATGGAGTAGTTCTCCAGTAACAGCTGCCCCATCAATATCGCGGCAATACCGCCCAATACAATACCAAAGAAACAAATGATGGCATTTTCGACTAAAAAGTAACGCACAATGGCAGACTTTCTAGCACCTAGAGCTCGGCGTGTGCCAATCTGTTTTGTGCGTTTATTGATATTAAACACGGTAAGGCCAAATATACCCAGAGCGGTGATCATAACTAATACGATGATAAGAACAATCAGCATGCGCAGCATTAGGATGTCTGATGAACTCTGATCTTTTTTCCTTTCATCCATACCCTGCAAACCAATAATCACACGTTTACTGTGGTCCTGAATCATCAAATCTTCAATTTGACGCATAATTGCAGCGCGCTGCTCAGGCTCTGTGCGAACGACAATATTTTGGAACATCGAGGCCCCAACAAATGGAATGATGGAAACATTTTCAGGGCGACTATCTTTTAGCCATGGCCCTTTCATTGTGTGTGTAATACCAATGATCTCAAGCGGAGATACGCCAAAATAAACGGTTTGACCAAGCGCGTTACCCTCTGGAAACAGCTCCAAACCTAGTTCCTTGGTGAGTATAATGACTTTCGGAAACACATCGCGGCTGGCGGATACAATGACTTCATCGGCACGAAAGTTCCTGCCTTCAATCAAGGACACGCCAAGGATATCGAGTGCGTTCTCATCCGCCATAAAGTATGCCGAGCGCACATCTTGACCACCTTCACTTGCTGGCTGCAAACCTAAGCCTGTAGCAGAACCACTGCCAGAAACGGGTACTGCATTAAACAAGCCCGCATTCTTTACACCTGGGACGTTGCGTAGCATGGTTTCGGTCTCTTCAAACTTTTGAACAATATCGAGCTCTTTGTCAAAGGTCATGGTAACGAAGCTAAATATCTCTTCTTCAGGGTAACCGCTGTCCTGTGAAAGAAAATCAATTCGATCCTTGGCGATGAAAGCAGCGTTGCTCACGATGGCCGTTGTAATGGCGATTTGAATAAGCAACATAATGGCGCCCGCTTTGGAGCGCAGCAGTGAATTAAATATAGGCTTAATTTCAAACATGGTGGCTCCTATTGGGTTTTTAAGTAAATGGCAGGCTGTGTTTTACACACTAGCCAGGCGGGATAAATGCCAGCAATAATACAGGCGCCAATAGCGATGGTTGGTGCGGCTAAGATCATGCTTAAGTCCATATCTGCTAGTGCTGTGTATTCGCTGCTCGTGACTCGTACTCCCCATAAGCCTAGCTGCGCTATGCCTATGCCAATCAATCCACCGAGTAAGCCAAGCACAGACACTTCGACGATATGTTGTAGGAATATTTGGCGTTTATTCGCGCCCAACGCTCTGCGAACTCCTACTTCCGGCGCTCTGCGTAAAAACTTACCAAGCAATAAACCTAGAATATTCGCCAAGCATACTGCCAAGAACATAAAGCTTAATCCGACTAAGATCTTGTTGTCCTCTGAAACAACGTTGTTGTACTCCATCCATTCATTCACATCTTTTAGATTGAATTCGGGTTTTTCGCGCGTGTATCGACCTTTCGTACCTTGCTCGGTTAAATAAGCAAATAGATAATCACGATATGCTTGCACATCCTTTTGCGTAGGTAATTCGGCCCAAAATTGCACCCAAAACATCTCCGATTGAAGCTGCCCTTCAAAGGTAGTTACGCCCTCATGTTTCCATCCGTTAGTGTTACCGTAGCTCATAAGTTGCATAGGTTCCCATAATGTAATGGGGAAGAAGATAGATTCGGGATCATTGAAAGAACCGTTATTTAAGTCGTAATACTTGACATGAATGTCCCAATTTTTGATTACGCCAACGACAGTAAATATGGCGTCATCGAGGTAGATCTGTTTACCAACGGAGTTTTCACCACCAAATAGTTTGTCATTCAGTGTTTCATCAATCACTAAAACAGATTCTGCGGCTATTTCTTGTCCTAAAGTCCAGGCTGAGCCATAAATGAAATCTAAATCAAACATGGCAAAGAAGTCTTTTCCTGCCGCACGTGCTCCGGATAAGGAGGGCTTCACTTCTTGATTGTTCATATGCACGGTGAATCCGGTGCGAATGGACGCCGTTTTGCGCACTGGTGTGTCCGCATTGTGCAAGTACATTGCATCTTTATAAGTCAGTTGCAAAGGTACGTCATCCGACGTAAACCAGTTATTACCGTCATCGGTTGTGTTCAACTGAACAGCAAACAATTGACTGCTTTTATTTGGAATAGGGTCCATGGACATCATGTGGTAAACCGACAGGCTCGTCATGGTTATGCCGATACCAATCGCAATAGCGAGTATCATAAGGCTAGATACTAACGGTGTCCGCTTTAAACTGCGCCAACTCAAATCTATGTAATGTAAAATCATTTTACACCTCAAGTGCAGTTGGGGCGGCTTGTGCAGCGACTGCATCCATTGTTTTGTTTTGATATAAAGTAAAGTCAGCTAGTTGACCATCAACAACTTGAATATTGCGAGGTGCACGACGCGCTAGTTCTTGGTCATGCGTAACCATGATGATGGTTGAGCCTTCGCGATTAATATCTTCTAATAGTTCCATGACTTGACGTGCCATTAAGCTATCTAAGTTACCGGTAGGTTCATCGGCAAGCAAGAAGCGAGGCTTACCGGCTAAAGCGCGGGCTATGGCAACACGTTGTTGCTGACCACCTGAAAGTTGCTGTGGCAAATGTTTCGCTCTGCTGGCCAATCCGACTTTCTCTAAACATTCTTCGATACGGCGCTTGCGTTCTGATGACTTGATGCCACGGTAACGCAGTGGAACTTCGATGTTCTCATACAAATTCAAGTCGGGAATAAGGTTGAAGCCCTGAAAAATAAAGCCAATTTTTTGATTTCGTAAATCGGCACGCTTGTTATCACTTAGCGAACCTATATTGACATCATCAAGCATGTAATCACCGCTAGAAAAGGGTTCTAGCATACCGGCGATATTCAAAAATGTTGTTTTACCTGAACCTGAAGGACCCGTCACCGCAATAAATTCACCCTCCTCAACTTCAAGATTAAAGTCGCGAAGCGCATGGGTTTGTACCTTTTCCGTTTGATAAACTTTGCTAATATTCTTCATGCTTAACATTGTTATTTTCCTTTCTTATTCTGTCTTGGGTTTATTTGGTAAATGTGTTTTTGAGCAACTTCTTAATTCAGTAAGAAGGAGTCGGTATTTATGTATTCGTCGTAGTTGGAGATAATAATTTCGTCGTCTGGACTTAGGCCGGAAAGTATTTCTACTTCACGCATGCTGGTTGCACCTATTTGAATATTAACTCTCGTAGCGATATCACCTTCAACTTTAAAGGCATAGAAACCGCCTGACTGCATGAAGCTGCCGCGGCGCACTTTCATGACATTGCTCTTACTTTCAAGTAGCACTCGTGCTGAAACTTGTTGGTTCTGGCGTATACCGCTGAGCTGTTGTTGATCGAAGCGCACGCGGGTGGTTACCTGGCGATCTTTCACTTCTGGTGAGATGGCAGACAACTTGCCCATTAGGGTAGTGCCAGCAATTGTAATTTCCGTTTGCATGCCAATGGCTAGGTCGTTGGCATAGCTTTCAGCTACGTTAAGTTCAACTTCATAAGCGCTCAAATCGACAAGCGTCATAAGGGCGTCATTCTTGTTAACTAAAGCACGCGGCTGCACAATCAAGTTGCCCACAACGCCGTTCACTGTTGCGACAATATTTAACTCGCTAATTTTGCGTTCAAGTTCTTCCAATACCAAAGCTTGGCGAGATACGGTGCTTCTTGCGCTTTCTAGCTCGAAGGCTAAACGGTCTTTAGCAATGGCAACTTCTTCTTTGGCGTGCTTTTGTGTCAATGTCGCTCTGGCGAGATCGTCTACTGCTTTTTCGAAGTCTATTTGGCTGATGAGGTTATTTTTCATGGAAGCTTGGGCGCGACGATTCTCACGCTGCGCAGCTTCTAAATCGACTTGGGCAAGATCGAGTTGCTTAGTGAGTTGTAAAGTTTGGCTGCGTGCGTCTAGTTCTTTGCGGGCAAGCTCACCTTTTAGGCGGTCCATTTCTGAAGCCTGTTGTTTTAGCTGGTTCGCAAGTTCAGGGCTGTCGACGGTTGCAACAACTTGGCCAACTACTACTTCATCACCGGCTTTCACATTCAGCGACACGAAGCCTTGTTCGGGGCTATAAATTCTAGGTGCGTTCGCCGCTACAATACGACCGTTGGAAACGATGTCTCGTATAAGATCGCCCATTTCTACACTCGCGATTTGTACTGAAGTACGATCAAACGAACGAGTGACGGAAGATGTACTCATCAATGCTTTGGCAGCAAAGGCAATGACAATGAGAACTAGCGTAACGATGATAGCAATCTTTACTCTATTGGGCTTCGATTCAAGCGCAATATCTTGTGCACTAGTGTCCTTAATCATGATCGACGCTCCATTGGTTTTGCTCAGCCATTAGCGCTTCAACTAAACTCACGATACCGGCAACGACCAGCACGAAAATAGGACTTAATAACAAGTACATGGCTAACAAGTGACACTCCCTTGATGGTGAATAATTTGCATTCACACACTTTCAAATTTATAACGATAGTCTTGTTAGTGCGAGTATTGTGCCAGAAGTTAACTGTTTGAATTATATAGAAATTGACTGTTATTTTTAGCTTGGAAAGCGTCCGCGGACAGTTAAAGTGTCCGCAGCGGACACTTTTTTGTGCTTTAGTTTCTGCGCTTAAGTCTCTGAAAAAACAGGACAATAAGACCAAACACAACACCCCAAAATGTGGCGGCAACGTCGAAGAAGCTTACGCCTGATGCGCTCACCAAAAAGGTGACTAAGGCAGCCTCACGATAGGAAGGCTCAACAAAAGCGCCATGCAGTGAATTGGCGATAGTGCCAAGAAGGGCAATGCCGGCCAATGCTGATATAAATGCCACAGGAAAGCTAGCAAAAAGGGCCACTACGGCTGCACCTAGCAGACCTGCAATAATATTGAAAATCCCTGACGCTATGCCAGCGATATAACGTTTATCTTTGTCTGGATGAGCTTCTTCGCTGGTGCAAATAGCGGCTGTAATCGCGGCTAAGTTAAACGTGAAACCACCAAAGGGGGCTAAGACTAAATTAATGCCACCGACAGTGGTGAGTATGGGGGAAATAGATTGTTTTTCGTAACCACTGGTTTTGAGGACCGCGATACCAGGCAAGTTTTGCGATGTCATGGTAACGATGAACAAAGGAATGCCGATGCCGATGAGTAAATTCAAATCAAATTCTGGGGTAGTCCAAATGGGCGTCGTTAGGCCAAAACTTAGATTCTCCGTAGCTAATTGCCCCTGAAAAATCGTAACAAGCATGCCTACTAACAGCACGCAGACAATCGCATAGCGAGGTAAAATTTGCTTTGTGAATAAGTAAACACCAAGCATTATTGCGACCAAAACAGGGTTGATTTGAAACGACGTGAATATTTGCAAGCCAAACTGAAATAGCACTCCTGCCAGCAACGCAGAGGCGATAGGCAATGGAATATATGAGGTCAGTTTTTGAAACGCGCCAGTCACGCCAACTAATATAGATAAGATAGCGACGAAAATAAAAATACCTGTCGCCTGCTCGATGCTTGCGCCCATTAAACTTGTGGCTAGCAGTGCAGCGCCGGGCGTGGACCACACAATAATAATCGGCCGCTTGTACCAAATAGAAAGCACGATACACCCTATCCCCATGCCGATACCAAGTGCCCAAATCCACGATTCGAGTCTTTCAGGTGACGCACCAGCTGCTTGTCCCGCTTGGAGTACAATTGCCATTGCACTTGCGAAGCCGATCAAGACCGCAATGAACCCCGCCACTGTTGCAGACAAGCTCCAATCTTGAATGATGGCTCTGATATTGGCTGGCTTGTTCTCAGTCTGATCTGCGTTTGTCTGGTTTTCGTTGAGAGGCATAGTGAAGAAATGTTCATATATTCAATTTTGTATAAGGCGTAAAGTAGCATTTATTGGCATAATATGGCGAGCAGTGTGATAGGTTATTTTTTGGGTTATTGCCGTGTTTGTTGTGAGCAAACTAAAAACATATCGAAGGCGATAAAATCGGGAGCCAAGGAACGTAAGATGCAAAATAAAAATGCAACATTCAAAATCAGTTATAAAGTCAGAAAAGCTTCGTTCGTCTGCATTTTTTGTTTCATCTGTACTGTTTCCGCTAATGCTTTTGGTCATGGAAAAGCCCTTAGCTCACATACAGCCCTTAGCTCACAAACAGCCCATAGCGAACAAAAAACAATTAGCTCAACAGAAACCACCAGTACTCACAAAGCTCACAGCCACAATGAAAGTCTTAGCGATCATAAAGCTCATAATTACAAAGAACCTCTCCAACAAAAAACACCGGCCACTGCCACTTATCTAGCTAATGAAGGAATTTTGATTTCAACAGACAAAGTGAAAGTCCTGTTCGACCCTTTCTTTCACAACGACTACAACATATATCAACTCGTGCCTGATGAAACTCTCAAAGCAATCATGAACAATGAAACACCTTACAACGATATCAGCGCCATTTTTGTTAGTCATGCTCACGGCGATCACTTTGCTGAACAAGACATGCTCGACTACATGCTTAAACATAGCGCAGTTGAGCTAGTCGCGCCCGCGCAAGCTATTACGGAAATGCAAGAACTCAGCGGTTTCGAGAAAGTAAAAAGTCGCATCACAAAAATCGAACTAGCATATGAAGAAGCGCCTATTAGCTTTTCCGTCAACGATATCAAGGTTGATGCTGTACGCATACCACACGCAGGCTGGCCTGGCCGTGCAGACGTTAGTAACATTGTTTACCGCGTACGTCTGCCCCACGAAATGGATGGCAACAAAGACGAGTTAACCTTCATACACATGGGCGACGCCGATCCAAACGACAAGCACTTTCGACCACTAAGAACCTTTTGGGAAGCACAGAAAACCACGGTCGCTTTTCCACCTTATTGGTTCTTTCTAACTAATACCGGCAATTACATTTTAGATTATCGCATCAACGCCGAAAAAAGTGTTGGTGTGCATGTGCCGAAACAAGTGCCGGTTCCATTGTTACAGTCGGGAAAGCCCTACTTTTCAAAGCCTGGTGAAGTGATGGAAATTGGTACTGAGGTAAAATAATAGGTAAGACATACAACAAAGGAGCGAATGAAATGATGGATCGTGAAGCTTTTCTTGAAAGTTGCTATCAACAACTATTGGTCATTTTCCAGAAGGCAAAAAAGTACCAGAAAGATGACAAACAAAAATTTCGACTTGAAGGTTATATGCAAGCCGGTAAAGTGATTGGACTCATTTCTAATCAAGACGCACTAAAGGTGATGGAGAAAGCGCACTTTGATGTGTTCAATGAGACCATTGAGGCTAGGCATAAACGCAAGGCAAATCTGCATGAAGCGCTATTGCGGGGCGATGATAGCTACACCAACATTCCGGCTTACGAGCGAAATAAATAGTTATCTTTAAAAGCTCTCTGTGATTAACGCTAAATACACAAATGGAATATGAATTATGAGTAAAAAGTCATGAATTACTTAGCCCATATTCACTTAGCTCATGTGACCAACACGAGTATGCTCGGTAATTTTTTTGGTGATTTTGTTAAGGGTAGTGATTTGTCTCACCTTAACGATGAGCATCAACTCGGCGTAAAACTGCATCGTAAAATAGATAGTTACACCGATGCTCATGATGATGTAAAAGCCTTAAGAGAGATGTTTCCAAAGTCAGTTAGGCGCATGTCCGGCATCGTTATCGATATTTATTTTGACCATCTTCTATGTGCTCATTGGTCGCAATTTACAGATCCAAATTTGGATAAGATACTTGATCGCTTTTACACAGAAGTGCAGCAACACCCCGATACTATTAGTGAACGATTTCAGCAAGTACGGCAGGGTTTATTAAACCATCGATGGCTGTCAGATTATCAAGAGGCAAGGAATTGTAAACGTTCTTTTGAGCAAATAGAGAGGCGTTTAAATAAGCGTATTTTGTTCGCCGACGAAGCGGCTGAATTCATTGCCGATCATGATGTAGAATTACGCGAAAGGTTTCTTAATTTCTATCCAGAGCTTATTGAGTATAGCCAAGCTAAGGCGCGACAACTTGTTGTTTAGGCCTGACGATAATCTGCATTATGAAGTTAAGATTTGTCTGTTAATCACTCCTAGTTAAAAGCAAACAATTAAAAAGGCAGAAATAAATGGAACCCGATTTTTGGCATCGCCGTTGGCAAAAAAACGAGATAGGTTTTCACGAAACTGAAGGGAATGGCTTATTAAAGCAGTATTTCGATAAGTGGGGCTTGCCAAACGCCGCGCATATTTTTGTGCCTCTGTGTGGCAAAACTAAGGATATTGAATGGTTCCTAATGAAGGGATTCTCTGTTGTCGCTATTGAATTGAATGAAGATGCGGTGAAGGCACTGTTTGCTGAGCTTGGCGTCGAACCTAAAATTGAGTCACACGGGCAATTAAAGAAATACTCCGTTGAGAATTTGCTAGTGTATGTGGGCGATTTCTTTCATTTAAAAGCGAATGATATCGCGAATATTGATGGCACCTTTGACCGAGCGGCATTAGTAGCCTTACCCGAACCAATGCGCATTCGATATAGCCAGCATCTGCGCGAAATCACTCACACGAAACAACAATTCTTAGTCACCTTTGATTACGATCAGTCACTGTTCGCCGGCCCTCCATTTAGCGTTACCAATGAGATTGTGAATGAGGTTTACAGCAACTACTACAACATTAACCAACTACATAGAGGCAAAATGGAAGGCGGCTTTCGTGGTGAAGGCGAGATTTACGAGGGCGTTTATTTGCTATCTCAAAAAGCAAAAAAATAATACGTTTCATAACTCATCATTGTCAGGCTTTTCATAATTATCTGAAATCCATAAATAAACTGTTTCAGAGAATAGGGGTAGTAAGCAACTTTATTTCAGATTATGCTGTTAAAAAACAAGCCAGCGCAAGCGAATTTATGTATAGATTAGTAGCGGTTTTAGCCACATTTCTTTTTTCAAACTTTACGTCCATGTCTTATGCGAGCGATGCTCATAGCGGCAAAGACCCTTGGCCAGAGATACGAAAGCAACGTATCGAGCAATTACTACCTAATGCTTTAAAAAACGCAAACGTAGATGCATGGTTGACCATTTGTAGAGAGAACAATAACGATCCCTTGGCAGATCATGTTGGTTGTGAAAATGCGGGGTCGACCGCGGTGTTTCTATTCTACCTTGAAAACAATACGTTTCATTCTCTCGCTTTCTCTCCCTCCAGCGAATCAACTGCATTAGCAGATCTTAATGTCATGCATGAGGTCATTTCCGTCCCGCGCAATCAATCGTCTATAGACCAAGTTGCTGTGTTCATCAAAACAAAAGGCTTTAAATCAATCGCGATAAATTCATCTAGCCAAAATGCTCAAGCCGATGGCTTAAGTTATTCCCAACGAAAGGCGCTCGAAAATGCCTTAGGTGATGACTATTCAAGCCGACTCGTATCATCAGAAAACGTGGTTTATAACTGGTTATCTGTAAAGCTCCCAGAAGAAGTTGCCATCATGAAAGAAGCCGCGAGGTTGACGGCATTATGGCAGATTGAGGCATACCAGCTTGTGGTTCCTGGAAAAACCACAGATGCGGATGTCGCGGCTTTCCTAAAAGAAAAAATGCGACTAGCCGGTGTTAAAGATGCGTGGGCGCCAGACCAAAACCCCAACGTAAATTCGGGACCTGATCGTGGCCACTCGCATGCTACCAATAGAGTCATTATTCCGGGCGATGTGATCCAAATCGACTTCGGTATCAAGCTGTACGATCGTTGGGTAAGTGATATTCAACGCTTTGCTTATGTTTTAAAAGAAGGAGAAACCGTTGCTCCCAAAGATATTCAACATTATTGGGACAGTGCAAAAGCTGGCGGATTTGCTGCATTTCAGGCCATGAGACCGGGTATAAAAGGCATTGATGTGGACGCTGCTCAATCCGTGTTGATGAAAAAAAGTGGTTCTGAACCGGTAATGTGGAGCACCGGTCATCCCGTCGGTTATGTTGCCCATGATACTGGTCCTAATTTAGGCGGCTCTCGTTCCCCTACTGTGAGACCAAGCGCTAATAAAAAACTTCAGGCTGGAATGGTATTCGCGTTTGACGGATTTCACAGTTGGCAACGCAAAGACGGAACGTTTAAAACGATTTCGGTGGAAGAAATGGCTGTCATCACCGAAAGTGGTGCCGAATACTTGATCCCACCGCAACAGGAACTCATTTTGATCCCCTCAAAATAAGCTTCGGTCCTAACTTTGTTATGTTGGTTTTCGTGTAATGGCGCAGATCGTACGTGCGTCAGTATTCTGATAAAGAAAAATAGGTCCACATGGCTTCCATTAAAAAGTGCCTATGGTCTGAGTTTGCTCTGCGTGCGTATGTGATATGTAATAAAGTGTAAAAAACATAAGTAGGAGAACAGATTGATTCACGTTTCTGACCTTAGTATGGAGTATGGACAGGAAGATAAACCACTTCGTGTACTCGATAACCTCAACTTTACTATGCACGGCGGTGATACTGTCGCTATTGTAGGACCATCAGGTTCAGGTAAAACGACGCTGTTACAGCTACTTGCTGCGCTAGAGCAGCCAAGCTCGGGTTATATCGAACTCGACAAGCAAAAACTTTCGACTCTTTCGACCGACGAACTCGCCGACTTTCGTCGCGATAACATGGGTATCGTATTCCAATCATTTCATTTAATTGATAGTTTAAGTGCATTGGCAAACGCAGCTTTACCCCTTGATATTGCCGGCCACGTCGATGCCCTACCTCGCGCAAAAAAAATGCTAGAGAGTGTTGGACTAGGACATAGAGTCAATCATTATCCACAACAACTTTCGGGCGGCGAACAGCAGCGCGTTGCTATCGCACGAGCCCTCGTGCATCAACCAAGGCTGATACTGGCCGATGAGCCTACCGGCAATTTAGATGAAAACACAGGCAAAATGGTCGCCGATTTACTATTTGACCTACATGCGCAATCTCAGGCAACTTTAGTCATTGTTACTCACGATATGCGCTTAGCTAAACGCTGTAAAAAACTGTTTTGCTTGGAGAAAGGTAAGCTGATAGTAGAGGAAAATCGTGACCTTCTCGTTTAAGTTTGCTTGGGCTGATTTAGTCCAAAGCCTCAAAAAATTATGGCTGTTTTGTGCGTGCTTAGTGTTTGGTGTGTGCTTGGTCATGGCCTCAGCTAGCCTCTATACCATGTTAGATAGAGTACTATTGTCGGATACTCGTGCGTTAATGGGCGGCGATATAGAAATCGAATCTAATCAACCGATTGATGAAGACGTTATTGCGTGGATACAAGAAACAAGCGACATTTCGCTTACCCGCGAACTAGATACCATGATAAGTACCGAGAGTGACGACTTTGCCCTTGTTGAGTTACTCAGCACCGATAGTGCATATCCACTTTATGGCAAACTTGCTCTTTCACCCGAACAAGATTTAAGTGATGCGCTGGCGAATGATGGCGAATATTGGGGAGTCGCGATTGATCCTATTTTAGCAGAGCGCTCATCATTAAGCGTAGGTGACAAGATTTATGTAGGCGATTTGACGCTAGTGATCAGAGCATTGGTACTAGAACAACCCGACAGAAGACTCAATGCAAACTGGCGAGGTGCACCTGTTTTAATTTCAGAACAAGCCATGAATGCATCAGGCTTAATGCGTCCCGGTAGTCGTGTCGAGCACGAATATAGGATCCGCACAGAGCTAGACGCTAGCACTTGGGAAGAAAATTTTATTAAGCAATTCCCAAATACCGAATGGGAAATTCAAACCTTCGAAGATAGAAGCGCTCGTATTTCTGAGCGTTTATCTCAAATTGCGTCGGGCTTATTAATTATTGCTTTTAGTACACTATTTATTGGTGGCTTAGGCGTATTTAATAGTATCTCGGTTTACCTACAAAGTAAGCGCGAAACAATCGCGACGTTAAAAGCATGTGGTCTAAGAGACTCACGTATTGGTCAGGTGTTCGTCATTCAAGTGGCTATTTTGGCCTCGCTTTCTGGTTTGATTGGCGTTTTACTCGGTAGCACTATGGCTTGGTTAGGTAGTCAGATATTGGCCCAAGACCTACCTGTGGCACTGTTAACGAATGATGTACTACTGGCAGCTATTGCCGCGTGGTGCTTTGGTATTGTCACTGCGTTTACGTTTGCTCTTCCCGCTTTAGGTCGTGCCTTGCAGGTGGATGTTGCGCACTTGTTTAGAGCCAATAGTATCCATGGTGACACTATGACTAAAAACTGGCGAATGGCGAGCTACCTCTTTGTCGTGCTTCTAACGTCAGTTGTCCTTCTGGCCATACCCGATGTTCTCTTTGGTTTGGCCTTTGTCGCCACAGTGGTCATTTGCCTACTCTTTTTTGAAGGTGTGGTGCATTTAATAAGGTACTTTTCTAAAACAATGGAGCAGCGCCCATCGCTTGCTCATCATGCAGCCATTCGTTTAGCGCTAGCGAATATGCATAGGCCTGGCACGCCATTAAGAGTTACTTTAATGTCTTTAGGCACCGCGCTTACCTTATTGGTAGCTTGTACCGTCATTGTTGTCAGTTTACTGCGACTGGTTCAAAACACGATTCCTGAGCAAGCACCAGCGCTTGTCCTCTACGATGTGTTGGCCAATCAAAAAGACGCCATTGAAACAAGCACACAAAAATTCGAATCGGTCGACAAGTTGACTTTGTCACCGATGGTACGCGCTAGAGTATTTGCGATTAATGGAACGCCAATTCGTGAGCTTGCTGAACAAGGAATAGATTGGCAAGACATGGCACGTGATGAGCATAAATTAAGTTATCTATCGAACAACATTGATGGTATCAAAATTGTAGAGGGAGGGATTTGGGACGATTCGTTCAACGCCGGTTCAGCAACACAAAGCAATACTAATACCGATATAGACTTCGCGTTTATTATGGAAGATCGTGAAGCAAAACAAATGCAATTAAATGTTGGCGATACACTGGGCTTTTCGCTTGTAGGTGCAGAACGCACGGGAGTACTCACAGGAATTTATAGTCAACAAGGTATACAAACACGCTTTTGGTTTGAAGCTATCATGTCGGATGGTGCACTCGATGAATTTATAAACTCATATGTTGGTACAGTGTACATGGATGACCAAGAGGCTTTAGCGTTACAAAGTGAACTTGCGCGAAATTACCCCAACATCATTACTGTACGTACAAAGGATTTACTCGACTCAGCTGGGGAGTTATTAAATAAAGGGACAAGCGGTTTAAGCATGATTTCAGTCATAAGCTTAGTCGTTAGTTTAATGGTACTTGCCAGTGTGATGGCAGCGGGTCGAAATAAGCAAAGTTATCATGCCATTATTTTATTTTGTATTGGTGCAAGAATATCGTATATACGCAAAGCGATTGCTATTGAATACGCTCTGTTAGCCGCGGTGGTAAGCGTATTCTCAATTGCTTTAGGTTTGCTAATTGCGGCGCTTGTCTTGCAATTGCGATTAAAAATATATGCGTTTGACGTTTACTGGCTTGGTGCAGGCTTAGCCATCGGCGCTTCAATTTTAGTGTTTGGATTTGGCGCTTTATATTTGTTTAAGAAGCTTGGCATTGTGCCTGCGAAATTACTGCGCGAAGGCGGTTAATGATTGTCAGTCTTCATTAATTGACTAAATTGAGTACATTGCTAAAGGCAATCGAAGGGGAATGGGAAAACTAGCACCCACTTGGCGCTTAACGCTCCCCTCGTCGCATAGGCATGCCATCGATATCGCGAAAGATCTCGTTCAATATAAGGCCATCATATTCGTGTCGCTTTGTTATGTGAAGACCAAGCTCTCGTTCCAAACACTCACGATCCCTACACCAATGAATCATTCCAACTCAGGCCGGTAAACGATAACCTCAGAGAATGTTCCATCTGAATATTTTAGTTTTAGAAATATTGGGCTAATTGCAAAGCTGTAACTGAGTATTACAGGGTTTCGAACATTCTCTCGTTGCTTCCAAGTTTCTTTTACTTCCATCACAAGCGGCTCGCTCAAACGTTCTATTAAGCTTGGCGCAGATGAGGAATTCACTGGCGTGCCCCAACTCATTGACGAATTCGATTCAGTCGAACTAGCAATCCGTTTTTCTTCTGCGCTTTTCAGATCTTCTCGTTTTGCCTCTGCTTGTGAAGATAGCTTTGCGAGGTTACCTGTACTAATAGATTGCATATCATCCGCTGCAAGACCAATGAAAATATCATCTATTTGATCAATTACTTCTTGCTTAGAATTTAACCACAAGAAATTACATGATCGACTGGTGCAGCCAATAACACGTTTAGGATCTTGTTTTAAGCCTAATAAGGTTTGTTGAGACTTCAGATCAAGGAGAGGAAGGCGGTAAGTAAAGCTTTTCTGGCGATTGTGCTCATCAACAAAACGCAGTTCAATATTGTAGTTGTTATCGGATAGCTGTTCGTTTGAAATGTTCGAAGCATAAAACCAACCATGCTCTGATTCTAACTCAGTTAATACTCCTCGATCTATTTGCATCAAGACTTGCTTTATGGATGGATCAGAAAACACAACTAAACTCACACCGAAATGATTGAGATCTGGTTTGAAGAAAACAGATGTAGCAGAGCTATTATTTGCATTTGCAGAGAAAGCTAAATCAAGGTGAGAGGAGCTTAAATGTATATTGCCTATATTACTTTTTGTTCCATCAACAAATTCGTATTGATAGTAAAGCGTTTCTCGTGTCATTGGCGCTAGAAAACGAAATTGTTCGTAATTATCGATATTAAAAACTATATCACCACTCGTTTTCATACTTGGAATATCAATGTAATTAATTAGTTTATCTTGATGTTCACCATAAGAAATACGTTTTACTGCTTGTTTAACCGCTGGCCATTTGAGCGTGCCAATATTCCCTTTTGGCGAACAAACACTAAAGCCTTTATCCATTGATTTGAATGGGTAGCACTGAAGGTTATTAATTTTTTTTAAATCGCTAATAATTGCCTGCGTTTTGTTATTGTTGTCTGTAATCGCTTCTTCAGCTAAACCCAATAAAGAAAACTGCATCGCTTCGCTCTTATTGCCCTCTAGGTCTTCAAGAACAACTAACACCGATTTGGGTAATACTGAGTTATCGGGAATGTTGAAACTCGCATCCATCAAAGTGGCTAGTTTTCGCAATTTTGTTTCATTATCAAATTCCAAATTAAAGTAAAACTGCTCGTATGGCATTTCTCTATTGCTCAAAATGCCGCTGCCGACAGGGGTTAATTTAAATGAGCTCGGAAGTGAGTGCTTCCCATACTTGGTTGTTATTCGAAAATCCTCCTGATTTATTTCTTGAATACTTTCATAGGCTTTTGGCATTTCAGGGTGGGTAGAGCGGTTTGAGAAAAATAAAGCCAAGAAAAAAATCAATATTGCTAAAATCGAAAGCACCAACAGATTCTTAGTTATCCAGCGGGATAATTTTGTGAATAAGCTTGTTTTCGTTATACCCTTTGGTGGCTGGCCCGTATGTTTTGAATAGTGAATAATCTGCTGCAGCCGTTCTTTATAATCTAAGGACCAATAATCAATCCATTGTTGTGCACTTAATATTAACTCGAGGCTTCGAGGGATTTCGACATCTTCGAGACGAATAGTAAAAATTTTACGCCGATACGATTTGGCCCGTTCTACTTCATTGATAACATATTCGGCATTTTCGGTATTACTTGATAACAATAACAGCAGGCTTTTTGATTTGCTGACTCCATCCAATATTTCTTCTAAGTAACTGTTGCCGGAATAAACATCTCTTGGGGCTATCCAGCACCTTAATCCATGCGACTCCAATGATTCACAAATCGCTATGGCTTGTTCTTTGTCAGGCCCGGCATGGCTAATAAAAATATCGTAATCATCCCTTTCACTGGTCTGTCCCATCGCCATGTTCCTTAGTTTCCTTGTCGTTATTTACTTATTCTAGTTCAATCGTTTATTTTTGCGAAAATACCATCCATCTGCTTCTGCAGAATCAAGCAAGTGGCATGCGGCATCACAGCATTCTCAATTTCACCGTTTAAGATAGACCGGCTCGCCGCCTCAATCTGAAACTCAAAGCCCGAACCCTCTCGCTTATCAATAAACTCATCAAGCACCTCCCCAACACCACTTAACTCAGCATCATCACCCGTCATCCTTGCGCAGGCAAGGACCTCCCCAACATCACCGCTTAACTCCCCAACATCACCACTGAACCTACCATGCTCCTCACCAAAACCCAACAAAAAACACTCTTCCGCTCGCCAAAATTCGGGAATAACAACACACCCTCGCTCACCCATAATAAAAGCAGCATTTGGCAACTTCTCACGAAAACTGCAAGCAAGCGTCGCACTGGCATCGGCATACTTAGCTTCAATCACCAAATCATCCTCCACTCCTAGATCATGTCTCTGTTGGTGATATTCAGCAGAAAGCGGCTGCTGTTCTATAAAGTACTGACCTAAGGCAAGCGTGTAGATCCCCAAGTCGTGCAAGCACCCGCCAGCAAGTTCTGGCTCATACATCCTGTCGCCGGGAATATAAGGCGTCGGATAACCAAAATCGGCTTTAACATGCACAATCTTACCTATTCGACCTTCGGTCACCCAGCGCTTCGCTTGTACTATGGCAGGTAGAAAGTAGGTCCACATGGCTTCCATCAAAAAGCGGTTTTGCTTTTGTGCTAATGCGATAAGTTCTGCACACTGTTCAGCGTTTACGGTGATGGGTTTTTCCACTAGAACATGCTTGCCTGCAAGTAGTGCGGCTTTGGCTTGTTCAAAGTGGAAGTTATGAGGTGTGGCGATGTAGATCGCATCAATTGTTGGGTCGCGATATAGCTGTTCATAACTCCCGTAGGCTTGGGGAATGTGATACAAGTTCGCGAAGCTTTGAGCGCTGTCGTGATTGCGCGACGCTACGGCAGCTAATTCTGCAGATTGGCTGAATTTGCTGTCTTTGCAAAAGGTATGTGCAATTCTGCCTGGGCCTAATATTCCCCAACGTATCCTCTTCTGCTCGGCCACGGTGCTCTCCGTTCTAGTTGTTTCGCTTAGTTAGTGCCCAACTGCTTCTCTAATTCTTCCAAAGATTTGCCTTTCGTTTCTGGCATCACGAAAACGACGAACACTAAGCCAATCACAGCGAAGCCGCCATAGACTAAAAAGGTCATTGCCGCCCCTAGATTTGCTAGTTCCCATGGGAATACCAGTTGCACACCAAAACTCGCCAAACTATTGATGGCGCCCACGAAGGAGATGGCGACGCCGCGTATTTGGTTAGGAAATATCTCTGAGAATAAGACCCACATCACTGGCCCTAAGGACACGGCAAATGAAGCTACAAACCCAAGTATGCCCACCATGATAAGCACCGCATTCATTTTCGCTGCGGCCTGAATTAATTGCGCTTGATTGGCGTTATAGCTTTCTTGGCCCAGGTTCTCAATCAAGGCTTCTTTATAATCCAAATCGTTGTCGTAAGTCACGCCGATTATGGCTTGTAAATCTTGTTGTTCAACATTCACGCTTAGCTTCGCAACAGTGGCAGGCGTCAACTCGTAGGTCGCCTGTTTAAAGCCGTAAGCGCAAATGCTCATGCTTATAATCACGCCAGCTAAGCCCATCACAAGTAAAGGCTTGCGACCCAGTTTGTCGATAAATGCCATTGCGATTAGTGTGAAGATGATATTGATTAAACCAATCCATATCGCTTGCATAAAGGCCGCGTTCGTCCCTACGCCACTTTGTTCAAATATAGTCGCTGCATAAAAGTAGATAGCATTCACGCCGGTGACTTGTTGCGCGATACCCACAACTAAACCAATCAGCAACGATAGTTTCAGGACAGGGCTAAACAGCATGCGCAAGCTCACTAAAAGAGACATTTTCTTTTCGCCAACCGACTGTTTAATTTGCACAACTTGTTCTACAATTTCTTCACTTGGCATTAGCTTTTGAAGCACTTCATTCGCTTCCTCATCACGGCCTTTTAATAGCAACCAACGCGGGCTTTCTGGAATACTGAACAGCAAAATTATAAATACAACTGCCGGCAACGCTTCAATGCCCAGCATCCAGCGCCATGTGTGTTGGTCTATCATGAGGTATTCCACCCAAGCACCACCGCTTTCACTTATTTGAAGAAAGAAGTAATTGGCAAAGTAGGCAACGGACAAACCCAAGACAATATTTAACTGGTTAATGGAAACCATTTTCCCTCGAGATTCAGGGCGACTAATTTCGGCAATGTACATGGGAGCAACGAGTAATGAACAGAATGCGAAACCGCCAATAACGCGGGCGACTACGAGCAATTCAAAACTGTTAGCTAAGGCTGAGGTAATCGCTGAAACGCAGTACAAAGCGGCAATGCCAATGAGGACTTTTCGTCGACCAATAGCATCACAGAGCGGGCCTACGAATAGAAATGAAAGTATGGCGCCTAAGGTTGGCGAGCTAACCACGAAACCTTGTTGCCAAGTGCTTAAATTAAACTCACTGGTCACAAAGCCGACGACACCAGAAATAACCGAGGCGTCGAAGCCAAAAATGAATCCTCCCATCGAAACAATCAAGGTATAACGAAGTGCTGCGTTGAAAAATCCCATTTTTTATTGCCTTTGATTTTGTGAGCAAATCGATTCCAATTGTTGGTCGACTTTTATTTTTATCTATATTCAGAATAGACGACATGTCTTTACGATACAACAGCCTATGTGTGGAATGAAAATTGTGCATACCCTATACTGGTTCCAACCAAAGATCTTATCGCATGCTCGCGATAGTTGCTTATAGGCAGACCATGAAGTTTACTTTATTGCGTATCATCATCGCCGCTATGCTCGTTCAACCATTTGCAGTGCTCCAAGCAAAAGAAGCGTCAAATGACTGTGAGCAATTAATTCAAAAGTCCTTTGCTAGCCAAATTAGCGCGGCCAAATTATTCCAAAATTCCCAATCGGTTTTCGTTGCGGTCGTATGCAAAGAAGCACCTCTTCCCATATATGAAGTTTTGTACGCCAACATGTACTCACCTGAAGTGCTGGCAACGGTAAGCCCTGTTGTGAGCTTCTCGAAAGTGAAGCAAGTTATTAATCCGAATGGCGAAAGTAAAACCACGGGAATTTTGGTTGCGGATAGAACAGAAGAGGATCAATTCACAATTAAAACGCGCACTCGTTTAGCCACAGGCGAAGCTATAGATATTAATAAGCAAACTACGCTCGATGAGGGCAAATTCATCCTATTTGAAGACCGTGGCTTTAGCGTCGGTTTGCTCAGATTACCGCGAGTAAAATCAAAGTAATTGTTCGTTTTGCTTCACTCATCTTGTTAAACACCCCGTTCATCCCATTTTTTGTAAGCATTTTGTTAAATTGACTAATATGTTTGATATATCAGGCTGAGAACTTTGAACATGAATATAGCGAACATGGATAAAACGAACATGGGTACTAAGACCACATTCAAGCAATTAGCAAAAAAGCATTTGAAGAAACCTGCTGTATTGCTGAGTTTATGCTTGTTACCGCTGAGTCAAAGCTTCGGTGGTTGGGAAACTACATGGATAGAGCGCTTCGACGGTGAAGGCGTTAATTGGGATAATTGGACTGCGCAAATTCAAGCCAACTATAACAACGAAATTCAGTGTTATACCGATGATGAGAGCTCCACTAATCGAAATTTTGAAGTGTCTGACGGCACATTGAAAATCACAGCTCGCAGACAAAATATCGATTGCCCCGGCCAAAACGGACGAAACCTACCGTGGACATCAGGTCGCATCAATAGCAAAGATAAAGCCGAATTTCTTTATGGTCGCCTTGAAGCTCGTCTTCGCTTCTCCGATTTACGTGGCGGTACGTGGCCTGCATTCTGGATGCTTGAAAATCGCATTGCTGAACACCCAATAAAAGGTGACAACGACAACGTGAACTGGCCAAACCCTGGCGCAGGCGAAATTGACGTTTGGGAATGGTATGCCAATTCTGGTGACCGTTATATCACTAACTTTTTTAACGTCGGCAATTGTGGCGGTGAAGTAAGACCCACTTATAGTGGCGGCGCGAACGATGTGACCACTTTCCATACATACGCCATTGAGTGGACGGCGGATGAAATCAAATTCTTCATGGATAATAACCTTGTTGCCGAGCATGACTTATCGAATTGCTCACAATACGAAGAGCCAATGTTTGTGCTGTTAAACGTCGCTATCGGCGGCAATTTAGGTGGCGCAGTTGACGCAAGCCTGAATTCGGCAACGATGGAAGTCGATTATGTAGCGCACTGCTCAGCAAGTGATGCGAGTGAATGGCAGCAATGTAACGAAAGCACACCAATGGCGCTTGATGACGACAACGATGGTGTAAGTAACAGCCAAGATCAATGCCCAAATACGCCGCCAAATGTCGAAGTTGATTCTACCGGTTGCCAATTCTTCACAGAACCTCAGGAAGAAGCACCGACGCCGAATAATGTCGAAAGTGAGGTGGTTTCACTTTACAGCGATAGTTATCAAAGTATTGAAAGCGTTGATTTCAATCCAAATTGGGGACAATCAACTACCGTTAGCGAAGAACAAATACAAGGTAACAATGTACTAAAGTACACAGCCCTGAATTATCAGGGCACAGACTTTGAAGATAATAAACAAGATGTTTCGTCGTTCGATAACATCTATCTGAATTACTGGACACAAGATTCAAGTGCATTAAAGATTTACGTGATTAGCCCTGGCCCACGTGAAACATTCTTTGAAGTGGATGTGGTTCAGCAAGCTTGGCAAACGCTTGTTATTCCTTTAAGTACCTACGCAAGCGTGGTGGATTTAAGCGATGTATTTCAGCTAAAAATTGAAGGTAACGGCACAATATTTTTGGATAACATTTACTTCGGAAATGACACGGAAGCCGCAACGGATACTGATGGTGACGGCGTGATAGATGCCGATGATGAATGTCCTGGTACTGCCAGCGGTGTCGAAGTGGATAGCAAAGGTTGTGCGGTCGTTGCACCAACACCTGCGCCGCCAGCACCTGAAACACCGCCTGCGACACCGGAAGCTGAATCAAGTGGTGGTTCAATGAACTTCTTAGTGTTGATTGCTTTAGCGTGTTTTGGTTTCAATAGGCGTGTGAAAGCGCCAAGCTACTTCAAATAAGCTGCCAAAAACGTATCCAACTCATCAAAAAATCGCTGCCTATCGGGACCAGTCGTTAGGTAGTGATCGCCAGTTTCTAATTCCACATATTTCACTGGCTTTCCTAAGTCTTCCAATTCTTCGGCGTAAACTCTGGATTGCTCAACATGCACAACTCTATCTTCATACCCATGCACTAATAAGGTTGGCGTTTTCACTTTTTCGGCATTGTAATAAGGTGAACGGGCTTTCATGTCTGAACTGTCATCGCCAATTTGGTTTTCGGCAACCAAAGAGCCGCCCAAGAACTTGCTTTGTCTATATGCCAATTTGGGCAAATGCGTCACGCCAGCAAAACTCACCGCACAGCTGAACAAATCTGGCGTTTTTACCGTTGCCATAGTGGCTGCATAACCGCCGTAACTGGCACCCACAATGCACATCTTATCTTTATTCGCGATCCCTTCTTTTATTAACCATGTTGCGGCATCACTGATGTCGTCTTGCATTTCAAGCCCCCAGCGTTTCATTTGCGCTTCTGAAAACTCTTTACCATAGCCAGAAGAGCCACGGAAGTTTGGTCTGAATACAGCATAACCCCGATGCGCCATAAATGCGGTCCAATAATCAAAACCACTATAGTCGCGTGCACCTGGCCCGCCATGCGGATGGATCACCATCGAATAGGGAGCTTCACCTTGCAAAGGAAGCGTTAAATAACCTTCGATTTCTACCCCATCACGAGTGGTGTAGCTCACCTTTTTATTATCTGCAATGGACTCGGGAGGTAGTTGGGGATAGGTTCCAAATAAAGGATAAAGAGACTTCTGTTCTCGGTCGCCAAACATGTAAACACCGGGAATATTGTCGTTCTCAGCATATAAAATGTAGCGGTTTTCATCTTCACTGAAGCTGGTAATGTAATTATTAGTCTCAGGCATTACCTTGTCCAAGCCTTTATGAAAAGCCGTATGGCCATTCTTAAAATAATGCACACCATGGTCGGCGTGGGCATGATTCACGCCAATTACATCATTTGTTTTACTTGAATAAACTAGGCTGCCATCAACATCGTAGTTTTCATCGGCAAACACCAAGGTCTTTGTCATGCTCGTTAAATCTAGGCTGAATAAGGCTAGTTTGTCACCTTCATAGGTTCTGTAGTAAAGGATGTTTGGGTCAAGGTCGAAACCAAGGATCGTAATACCATTTTCAGTCATCGCGTTATATTCGAATATTTTACGTAAGTTAGTATCGTCGTCTTTGCGCTCGTATATGACAGTATCGCCATTTTTATAGTCGTAGGCTTTGCCAATTCTTACTCTACCTTGGCGATCAGTTGCCCAGCTTCTAATTTGGCGTTTGCCTTTAATGATACGAACAGCTCTGCCTGAGTTGACGTTTACTCTATATACCGACGGTAGGCTTTGGATATCAAAATCAGCGGCGGCTATTATGTGGTCTGGATCATTAGGTAAGTAATCAATCACATTGTCTTGAAACTGCGAAGTAAAGTCTTTGCTTCGAAAATTAGAGCCAACTTGTCTTGGTTTCATCAACTGCTGCGGCTTCTCTCCGTTTGAGTCGAAACGCATCGACAGCAAGCGAGTTTGATAATAGCGAGTGCCTCTGTCTTTGGAGCCAAATTTCGCACTGATAATGATAGTGTCATTATTTGCCCAACGAAACCAATTGAGCTTGATGTCTTCATTATCAGATTTCAGTAATAAGTAGTTCTTACCATTGTCGAGGTCGTAGGTCATTAATAAGGCTAAGTGTTTAGGCTCGGCAATATTATTGATGAAGGCGACGCGATTACCTTTCGGAGATAGTGCTGGACGGCTGAACTCTGGCAGCGCGGCGAAGTATTTAGCCGGAAGTTGCTCAGCAGCGTTATTTTGCTCAGCAGTTTGAGATTGCTCAGCAGTTTGAAGTTGCTCAAAAGCTTGAAGAGAGTTGGAGAAAAGAACGAAACTTAAACAAAACAACAAGCGCATTATAATTCCTTTTAATGAGTAAAATGCACATGTTGATTGTGCAGACCTAAAATAGACTAAAGCGAGGATGTATTCAAGAATCCGTACCAAGATGCTAAATGATCGCTTGCTACATCGCTGACTTCAATGCTGCAAGGAGTTCACCTCTAATAGGCATCGGCTTTTGAGATTGTCGGTCAACAAACACATGCCTTAGTTGACCTATAGCACTTAGCCTCTCTTCGTTATTAAAAATGCCAACAATATAGTCAACGGAGCTGTTTCCTATTCTCTCGACCTTGAAACCGCCAGTCAGTTTTTCAGGATAAGATACCGGGCGAAGGTACTCACAGTTCGACTTCACAATAAAGCCAATTTGCTCGCTCGTAACAGGATCAAAGTTCGCTTTCTCTATTAAAAACTGATTAATAACCGTGTCGAAATAAGAGTAATAATTCACATTGTTTACGTGGCCATACATATCGTTGTCCATCCATCGTGTGGTGATGGGCAGGTGGTAGGCAAAATCACTGAGGCTTAAATTAGTCATTTGGTTCTGCATTTTGACCTCCAATTTTTTCTTCATTTGCTTCGCTATGTGGATTTTTATTGAGCTCGTCACCAATCTCGCCACTATTCTCGCCACCATTCTCGCCAATCAGGGCATCGAGATACAATCGCTTCGCATCATCCAGTGACACTGGTTTCGGGTTATTCACTAGTAAGCGCTGTTGCTCAAGTGCATCGTTGGCTAAGGAGTTGATGTGCTTTTCTTCAATACCCAGCCCTGCCAATGATTGAGGCAAATTGAGTTGTTTAATTAAGCTCTGTAAATAGCGAACTAGTCGTTTTGCAGTGAGCTTAGCATCCTCATCCTTATCTGGTATGTCGTTATGCATAATATGAGGAGCGAGCTGTGCATATAAATCAGCACAATGACTGATATTGAAGTTCATGACATGAGGTAAAACCAAAGCATTGCTTAAGCCATGCGGAATATGAAATTGTCCGCCCAAGGGATAGGCTAAGGCATGAACCGCGGCAACTGGCGCATTCGCAAACGCTTGGCCAGCCATGCAGGAACCTAGCAACATCGCTTGGCGTGCTTCAAGGTTATCACCATTTACAGTCGCCTCGACAATGTTCTGGGAAAGCAATTGCAAGGCATGTATTGCCAGCATATCCGACATCATGTTTTTCTTAATTTTACTGGTATAGGCTTCAATGGCATGTACCATCGCATCAATGCCAGTGGCGGCGGTGATAGGTGCTGGCAAGCTAAGGGTTAAGCTCGCATCGAGTAGGGCAATATCAGGTAAAAGTTCTTTTGAAACGATGCCGGCTTTTGTAGTGTCGCCCGTGGTCACTATAGCAATTGGCGTAACTTCAGAGCCTGTGCCAGCTGTACTTGGAATGAGAATTAAAGGCAGTCGTTTTCCCTGCACTTTATCGACGCCATAAATATCCGCAAGGCTTTCTTCTGTGTTGGATAACAACGCAACTAGTTTTGCGGTATCCAGTGAACTTCCTCCACCTAAGCCAATGACACCGTCTACTTTCGCTTGTTTTGCATATTCCACGGCATCAAGAACAATAGCTTCTGGCGGATCGGCAACAACCTTGTCAAAACACCAATATTGCATTTGTGTGGCATTGAACACGTTTGTGATGGCCGCGACCAGACCATTTTCAACAATTCCTTTATCGGTAATGATAAGAGGTCTCGTTATGTTCAACGAACGGCATAGTTCCGTGATTTTTGCAGTGCCACCTATCTCACTAATAATTGATTTAGTGCTGGAGAAAATGAAAGGTGTCATAAACGCTCCTCTTATACTCGGCAAAGTAGACATATTTAGTTGTAACAAACGTAATGCAAGCGGACCAATTTTTTGTTTGTGATGGTTTAATTTGCTAGTAGAGCTTGAATGCTTTGGTTAGCGATGTAAAGCGATACAGTATCGTTATGTTTTAAAAGATATTTACTTCTGATAGTCTGAGTTATCAAACGCTTAAATCAAGCGACTGGAAAACTCTTAAATAATGGGAAAATCGATTTATCATGGAAGAAAGTAATCCAACGCAATTCAAATACCATGCTTTCATTTCTTACCGCCATGCTGATAACAAAGTGCAAGGCAGGCAATGGGCGACATGGTTACATCAGGCAATTGAGACTTACGAAGTCCCCAAAGATTTAGTTGGTCAAAAGAACGGTCGTGGCGATCTCATTCCAGAACGCATTTATCCTATTTTTCGTGACGAAGAAGAGTTACCAGCGCATGCTGATTTAGGTACTTCCATTGTAAGTGCTTTAGAACAAACCAATTTGCTAGTAGTGCTGTGCTCACCTAGGGCCGTTGCTTCCACTTATGTTGCCGATGAAATTGATTACTTTAAGAAGATAGGTGGTTCTGAGCGCATTATCGCTGCAATGATTGATGGTGAACCAAATACCAGTTGGGATGAAAGCAAAACTAGCTTGGGTTTTAGCAAAGAAGATGAGTGTTTTCCACTTCCGTTACAATTCGAATATGATCAAAATGGAAACCCCACCAAGAAGTATGCAGAGCCGATCGCCGCAGACTTTAGAATAAATAATAACGGCAAGCCAGAGCAAGGTTTTACGACACCAGCTGCTTATCGTGAATATTTGAAGAAAAACTCTGAGCTAAATAATAAAGAGATAGCAAAAAAAGTAGATTCTTACCAACAACAAATACATTTAATGCTGCTTAAAATTATTGCGGGGATTTTAGGTGTGCCATTAGGTGATTTGACGCAGCGGGATAAAGCATACCAGCTCGAACAGGCACGTTTGAAGGCAAAAAATTTACGAAAATGGCTGACCGGATTAGCTTTGTTAACGATTGCCTCGGTGGCAACTGGTATCTTTGCTTACGTTCAAAAAGAAAAAGCAGTTGAGCAACGAATTGCAGCGCAGACCACAGAAAGTCGATTCTTAGCAACGGCATCTATGGATAAGCTAAAAGGTACCGATTCGCAAGGAGCAGCTTTACAGATCTCACTGCAGGGCTTACCAAAGTCAGAGGACATGGAATCTCGGCCTGTTGTTCCCTTAACAATGTTCGCAATGACCTCTGCCTTACTAAACAATAGAACAGTTCAAGAAATCCCATGGGAACATAATAAATTTCAAAACGTTGTTGTATCAAATAATAATGAGCATTTAGTCTTTGAAGACAGCGGTGCTTTGTATCGTTACAAGTTAGAAAAGGGTCGATGGCTTGAGCAATCACCTGTACTTTTGAGTAAAAATGAAGACGATATACTCCGTGGTTTACCGGAGCAAGATTTGATACTGATACCCTGCAAGGAGGGATGCAATTACGTTAGCCGCAAAATTTCTTCACCGGAAATCGGAACCGAAATCAAACTAACACAAGCTCCTGACAGCGATGCTTTTCTTGCTCACTCAAACCCTTCTAGCTCACTTCAACATGTGTTACACCCCAATAACATCCTTGAAACGTTTGACCTGAAAACGGCTAAATCATTGGCAACCGTTGGCCTGAGTGCACCCTTGGAAAATAGCTTCGACCATGATGAAATCAAAACTCTTTACGTTAACAATAAGCTGAATCTAGTCGCCATAGTAAATGATACAAGTGTTCTAGTGTTCGATTTAATCACGGGCGAAGGACGTTTTTCTTTTGGTAGAGACGCTAATATAACGGCAACATCATTGGTGAAATCAAAATTAGCAATTGGCTATGAGGATGGTTATTTGCAAATAGTCAATTTTGAAACTCGAAAGTACATTTATCGAAATGCTATTCTAGCAGGAAAAATATCTGATATCGCTTTTGACACAGAAGCTAATCAGATAATGGTATCCTCAGTTGACGGAGGTGGCCTTGCCTATATGGATTTGCTATCGGACTCTGAACCACAAATCCTTAACGGGCTAGACGATAATGTTACTCAAGTCGCATTTTCTCCAGATGGCTCTTCCTTAATGGGCTTGGACGTAATGGGAAAAATTCGGATATGGCAGTATCAGAATCTAATGGGTACTTTAGATTTATGGCCAGTCATTGATTTTATGTTGCCAGATGCACGTGAAAGAAGTGGCTATATAAAACGGATGACTCAAGGTCGAATAGATGGGCGTAACGTCCGATTCGGACCTGACAATATATCGCTAATGGTAGCCGATAACATGTCTATTATCCGTATTGTCCAAATTGACGCTCCAATTGACTCAAAACTAAGTACCGACTTGCCTGGAGGACAAGAAATCTATAGTAGCCCCAGCGGACACACAATCGTATCTTTGGACCGTGAAAACAAGGCCCTTTCGATACTCGACAACTCTGATTTATCAGTGCTTAAAGTCGTAGATGATTTGCCCGCATCTCCTGATTTACTGATACTTTCGGACAAAGCCGATGCAATATTTGTTGTGATGGCTAGTATCGGAGTTATCGAACGCAGATCGACAAAAACTGGTGAGTTAGTTGCAACGCTGACCGGTATTTTAGATGCGCAAACCGAAAATACGAATATGCTAATTGGAGAAACAGTTTTCGGATATAGTCTTCGGGATGATGCTACAAAGTTAGCGATTGGCACATTAGATGGATATTTATTTGTTTGGGACTTGATTCAAAATTCACTTGATACGATGAGTCCAGTAGAGAGCAGAAGTAAAGCGCTTACGTCTTTGAGTTGGTCTCCGTCTGGAGAGTATTTAATGGTGTCATCTCTCAGTAACAAAGGCCCTGTTGTCGTCCACTTATCAAGTTATATCAGTCTATTAGATTCATCTGAGTATGATGCATTGATGTCAGATAATACCTTGGAAGATGAAGAAAGAGAGGAGAAACTATCTAAGCTGAGTAAGCGCAGAGAAGAGCAAGCCAAAATGTCTGTTCGTCCGCTTAAAGAAATAGTAAAACAAAGATTTAGAAGCGCTGTATATTTAGATGATAAGACGGTGCTAGGTATAACAGAACGAGGAGACATTATTACCGTCAACTTAGAGGGGGAGGTGCTTTATTCTAAAGATAAGGCACAAAAGAACATAGGTACAATGCTTACTTTAGACCGTTCGAAAGGATTGTTGTTTTCAGCCTCTGGCATGAGAGAGCGTTCACTCTGGTTAGTAAAGAACCCACGCGAACCCAAACTAATATGGGAAGGCCTCTCTTCAAACCCTCGTCCTTGGGTATCAGCAGATGGTAAAACCTTCGCAGTCTTGCCAAACCCCTCAAACATATTTCTGCTCAACACTGAAACAGGCAGTTTTATAACGGCTTATGGTGGTCATAAATTGCAAGTTTCGGGTGTTGCGTTTTCTAAGAACGGTAGCACTGTAATTTCAAGTTCATTGAACGGCACTTTAGTTTGGGATAATCCAAAAGGCTCGCCACAAAAATGGATTCAACGAGCAGAGAGTAATCTTAATCGGTTCTCACCTCTGAGCCGAGCTGAAGGGTGTTTAAATCATATTTTGCCAGAATCAGAATGCCCGGAGTTTAGGTAAAGGAAGTGAATTGAAATCATTCACACTGATACTTTTCACAACTTTACCTAGCGTTTGTTTTACTGACGTAGGGTTTTAAAAGTTAATTTTAGTTTACTTTTTTGTTGCTGTGTTGAGTTTTTGGAGGTGTGTTTTAAAATCCAATACTCTCTTTACACCTGCGATTGCTGCCGTATCAAATTATGATAAACATGATGCAAGCGGTCCAGTTCTTCTCTTGTGACAGCTGGATTTGCTAAGAGTGCTTGGATGCTTTGGTCAAGTGAGAAGAGCGTTTCGCGCATGTGGGCGTCGGGCACTAAGCTTTGCATCCATGTAATCGCGGCGACTCTTATGCCTTTGGTGACAGGTGTTACTTGGTGCAGTGTACTGGAAGGATAAAGCACAGCATCACCAGCATTTAGCTTGATGCGTTGTTCACCTGATTCTGTTTGGATCACAAGTTCACCACCTTCATATTCATCCTTTTCGGACAAAAATGTGGTCATCGACATATCTGAGCGTAAAACCTCATTACTATTTGGCATGCGCATTATGGCGGCATCGACATGAAAGCCATAGGTTTCGCCTTGTAAATAACGATTAAAACAAGGCGGAAAAATGCGATGTGGCAGTGCTGCTGAAATAAGTTTAGGTGTATTTCCAAACTTAGCCAGCAGCCGGTTAGTTAAGTTGATCACTTCTTCATTATTAGCATCAGCTTGGCCATTTTGCTTTACCGATGCGGCCATTCCCATGGCAGTTCCTTTGCCGTCATTCCAAGGGACTTGATCGAGCGTTTGCCGATATTCACGTACTTCTTGTTTACTTAGCAATTGTTCGATCAAGACCATTTGAATAGCTCCTTTTTTAAGAAATGAAAAATTACGAATTCAGTTTAAAATTCATAAGTTAGTGTCGCCTTAGCAGAACGCGCGTCGCCTAAATACATAAAGGCTCCCGAGCGATAGGCAGCAGTCCAGTACTCTGTATCTGTCACATTGCCAAGGTTCAAACGAAGGGTAGTGCTTTCAGATACAGTATAGTTCGCAAATAAATTCACCACGTTGTAGCTTGGCACAACAATGCTGTATTGTGAATTTGTTGAATCGTAGGAAGCCGCTGTGTCGGGTTGCCCACCATACATCTCGCCTTTATGGGTAAAGTCGCCACCGAAGGCAAATTTATCGTTTAGCTGATAGCGTAATTGCATATACAAACTGTCGCCAGCGAAGTTACTTAACTCTAGCCCTACATTGCTTTGTTCAACTGAATCCAATACCTCAGAGTTCATTTTGGCAGCGCTTATTTGCACGCTGAGTTGCTCGGTAATATTACCGTTCATAGCTAGCTCTATACCATCGACACGGTTTTTGCCTGTGTTTAATGTGCCTAATGTTGAATATGCATCACCCACACTTTCCATCACATCGTATTTAGTCAGTTGAAACCACGCTGCGGCAATGAAGAGCTTCTCATCCAAAACTGACCATTTCGTTCCAAATTCAATGTTCTCTACAGTTTCAGGATCGGCCATTGCGGCTTGATCAGGATCGCCACATAAACCACCGTAGCCACAGTTCGCACCTAAATCGGATTCACCCCCATTGATGTTGGTTGCTGTGGAGTAGGTAGCGTATACATTGGCGTCGTCGGTGATACTGTAAACCACACCAAGATGGCCATTGTAGAAGTCATCTTTGTAAGCATAGTCGAGCTCGCTTCCTCTGCTGACAACGTCATTGCTGTAATCGATAGTGTCTTGGCGAAGGCCAAAAAATACCTGCCAATGATCATTGATTGTAGCTGTATCCATCACATAGGCTGCAAGCGTTTGCGCTGAGAATAAAGCATCCGAGTCACCTTTCTCAAATGTTCGCCCAATGATGTTGCTGGCATTCTGATACACCTCGCCCTGCGCATTTATAAGACAGTAAGCTGGACTTACGCCTCGTCTGCCGGAAGTAAAACAGTTTGTATCGTTGTTATATGCGATGTTGTAAACGCCGTTATCTACCTCTTCATCGGTAAATTCGAGACCGAAAAGAAGCTTATGGTCAATGCTACCCGTGCTGACTTCCCAAATTAAGTTGAACTGCGTGGCGAAGTATTCAACTTCTTGCCAACCCTGATGAGTGCTCAAGGAGATAGTGTCAGCACCCGGTGCGAATGGGTCTTCATCGGCCCGAACGGTTCCTCTCGCGCCTGTCGATAGATAGCCGTTACTGGTTTCCCCATATCGCGTTGAATTGAAGAATTTAAGCGAATCGCTAATGTCATATTCGGTTCGAAGAGTAAGGGCAACTACGTCGGAATCTAAGAAGTCCTCGTCTTGCGCGTAAACAGGAATGTCCTTCACGGGCTTTCGAGATGCGCTATCAAAATAGCTACCTAAATCAGGCGTGTCTTCAGCTTTTAAATAGTAAAAATCGGTGTATACACGCAGGTCATCAATATTGTCATACAAGCCGGATAATAGAAGGCCTTGTCTGCTGCGGCTAATACCATCACGGTTTGGCGCATCTTCTTCAGTGCTAAGTACATTGATGCGAGTAGCAAAGTTTTCGGTTAATGGTGTGTTGTAGTCGAGTACCAGTCGGTGATGATTATCCGTGCCTATGCTTGCATCAACGCGCCCAAAATCATAAGCGGTTGAGGCTTTTTTAGTGATGCTATTCACGGCACCACCGGACGAACCACGGCCAGCGAAAGTAGAGCTTGGGCCTTTCGTAATTTCAACTTGTTCAGTAGCGAAGCTTTCACGAGTGGTCATGCCTGGATCACGCAAACCATCAACAAACACATCTGAGCGGGCTTCGTGACCACGTATAATGTAGCGGTCGCCAAAGGCGTTTCCATTCTCACCTGTTCCCAAAGTCACACCAGCTTGCGCCGCTAAAATTTCTTTTAAATCGGTTTTACCCGACTCTTCAATTTGGTCTTTGGTTAATACTGTGATGGTTTGTGGCGTATCGACAAGATCAGCGAGTCGGCGTACATCGCCAGATTTTTTCACATCATAGATGGAGTAGCGAACACCGTGCACTTTAATTAACTCGATGACTTGAGTGTCACATTCTTTGTCGGCTGTATCGCAATTTTCCGGAGCGTCAGCAGCATAAGCCTGGCCCATGGTGAGAGCTAAGGTGGTGAGTAAAGCATGAGAACCAAGGCTTGAAGCCTTGTTGTGAGGAGTAGACATAGTAAGCACTTTTCCTTTTTTGATTATTGTTAAGTGGTGAAGTTTGGGGATGATAAAGACTTTATTTTGATTTGTAAATACAAATGATAATGATTCTCAATTAGATTGGTGGGAGGGGAGGTTTCAGTTATTACATTTATATTTGCTTTGATTGCCTGATAATGTTTGCGAGTAAGTTGTAGATTTGTTTATTTCGCTAACACTCGTCTTGACCTTAGAGTTACGTTAAGCTTTATACTTCAGCTAATCCTTCTCATTCTTCAGTTTTATAAGAAATCAAATATGCCTTATTTATTATCCTCAACTTTAATGTTTATCAGTCTTAGCTTTGTTGCTTTCAGCGTCGAGAGCTCAGCAGCGACAAGTAACGGCACTTCTACCGTGACTAGCGCCGAGAACAAAAACGGGCACAAAGACGAGCACAAAGAGGGGCACAAGGACGAACACAAAGGCGACCACAACGACGAACACGAAGACGAACATCATCACGACGACCAAGTAGAAAAAATAGTAGTACAGGCAACACGCTCAGGACGTATCGCCGACGAGCAGCCTATTCGCGTTGAACTGATTAACCGAGAAGAAATAGAAGAAAAAGCAGCTATGAGGCCCGGAAATATTTCCATGCTGGTGGCAGAAACGGGCGGCGTGCGAGTGCAAACAACCTCTCCCGCACTAGGCAGTGCAAACATTCGCCTTCAAGGCATGTTTGGACGATACACACAATTACTGTCAGATGGTTTGCCGCTTTATGGTAATCAAGCGGGTTCAATCGGTTTGCTACAAATTCCACCTACCGATCTTGGGCGTGTCGAAATAATAAAGGGTTCAGCGTCATCGCTTTACGGTGGCTCAGCGCTGGGTGGAGTGATCAACCTTGTGTCGAGGGCGCCGAGTGATAAATTCCAAGGTGAAGCCCTAGTGAATTTCACCACGCGCAATGGGCAGGATCTCACGACTTATGTTGAAGCTCCACTTAGCAGTAACTTAAAAGGTTCGATTACCGCAGGTGCTCACCATCAAAAAACCGAAGACATAGATAACGACGGATGGATTGACTTAGCAGGATACGAACGATACACCGCTCGCCCACGTTTATTTTGGGAAGGTGAAAACGGAGAAACGATGTATGCAACCGCTGGGTTCATGCGTGAGAACCGCACTGGCGGCACACTGCCGGGTCGCACCGTGGCTGACGGAAACCCATTCGTAAACGCACAAGATTCACAGCGCGTTGACAGCGGTTTTGTGTTCAAAAAGCCTGTCTTTGATAACATGACCTTTAGCACCCGCGCATCGATGATGTTGCAAGAGCATCAACACAGCTATGGCGATATAGCGGAAGATGATCAGCATGAAAGCTATCTGCTTGAAACCAGTGTTTCAGGCTACAGCGATAAGACTGATTGGGTGATGGGCCTAGCCTACCAATCGGATGTGTACGAATCAGATACCTACCCAAGCTTCGATTACAGTTATGAAGTACCAGGGCTTTTTGCACAACTAGATTACACCCTCACCGACGAAATCACGACCTCGTATAGCGCACGTTTAGACAGTCATAACGAATTTGGCACGCAGTTTAGCCCACGCGTGTCGGTATTGTATCGCCCTGGTGGTTTAACCGTTCGTGGCTCGTACGCACATGGCTTTTTCGCGCCCACGCCTTTTGTTGAAGACATCGAAGCCGCTGGTTTATCAAGGCTTGAATCGATTCAGAACTTGCAAGAAGAACAGGCAGAAACAGCCTCACTGGATTTCACCTACACCTTCGACAATATTGAAACCAGCCTTACCCTGTTTGGCTCGAAGGTCGACAACGTGACCGAACTAGAAGCCTTTGCATCGAACAACGACGGCAACTTAGATAGAGTCAGGTTGGTCAACTCAGAAGGCGCTAGCAACATTCGCGGTTCAGAGATCCTTTTGCGCTATTACTGGCGCGATGTAAAGCTCACGGCCAGTTATTTATATTTGGATGCCACAGAAGAATCGCCATTAGAAGCGGGCAAGCGAGAAATTGCACTCACCCCGAAACACTCCGCTGGCTTTGTCGCAATGTGGGAGCAGCATGGTAACTTCAGAGCCGGTTTTGAAGCGTATTACACAGGCACACAAAGACTCAACAATAACCCTTATGTTGAACGTTCGAACCCCTACTGGCATCTTGGTTTGATGGGCGAGATTACGATTGGACGCATCAGCTATTTTATTAATTTGGAAAACTTGTTGGATGTTAAGCAGACTGATGAGCATCCGTTGTTGTTGCCGAATAGGGCTGCGAGTGGGCAGTGGACGACGGATATTTGGTCGAGGAATGATGGGTTTATTGTGAATGGTGGGGTTAGGGTTAGGTTTGGGGGGTAGGTTTTTGTTTGTTGTGTATATTAGTATCATTACAGAAGTACGAAACCTATTATTACTACAAAATCACTTGAAGAAATAGACTATGACCGATTACCCACCATCAACAAAGTACTACAACGAGCATATTGCTGAAATTTCGCAACAGTACTTGTCGGTGTCGTTTGACGATGTTCATGGGCCGTGGTCAAAATTTTTACCTACAATATTGAATAAATCTAATGCATCAGTGTTAGATGTTGGCGCGGGTTCAGGTAGAGACATATCGCACCTATACTCTTATGCATCCTCTTGTTTGGGAGAAGAAAGCAAGCTTGGTAATTTTGTCGCTATAGAGCCCACGGAAAAGTTGCGAGAAGTGGGGCAGCAACATACGAAAGATCAAAATATAAAATGGATTAACGACTCGCTTCCAGCCCTCCAAAAAACTCATAGCTTGGAAGTTAGCTTCGATTTGATTCTATTATGTGCCGTGTGGATGCATATTCCAGTTAGCCAGCGTGAGCGAGCTTTAAGAAAGTTAACTAATTTGTTAAAGCCGGGCGGCATTATTGTGATGACCTTGAAACAAGGTATGAGCAAGCAAGAGCAGCAAGAGAGGGCGATGTACGATGTGAGTGTTGGCGAAATCGAGCGTTTTGCATTGGAGCTTGGGCTTGTTTGTGAGCTTATGCCGCAGACTTCGCAAGATGCCTTGAATCGTGAGGGAGTGTTTTGGGAAACGTTGGTGCTTAAATTTCCTGACGATGGAACTGGTTCATTTCCTCTTATACGTCACGTAGCACTTAATGACGGAAAGTCTGCAACACATAAACTTGGGCTGTTGCGAGTTCTGCTTCGAATAGCGGATGGCCACGCAGGAGCGGTTTTAAGGCGAGAAAAAACACTATCGGGCGAAAGGGTAATATTGCCTATTGGTTTAGTCGCATTATATTGGATACATCAATACAAGGATTTAATTGACCAGCATGGTTTATTTCAAACCCCAGCCTCTAGTCCAAATATGGGTTTCATGAAGCAAGATGGTTGGCACTGCCTAAAGAAGTATCGTTCGTCAGATTTTAGAGTCGGAAATTTATTTGTTGGTGATGATGCCATTGCCCTTCACCGAACAATTTCACAGTGCGCTCAAAATATTCTAAAAATGCCCTGTAAATATATAACTTTGCCAAATACTGATAAACAGGTTTTTGAAGCCAGTATAAAAACTGTGAGGGCAAAACAAAGCTTATTTTTGGATTTACAGTCATTGAAGAAGTGGGGTGAGCTTTCAGTACCAGAATCTACATGGTTGGCAATGACTCGTTATGCTTGTTGGATTGAGCCCGTATTAGTTAGCGAATGGGCTAAAACGATGGAAAGCTACAAAGGCAACCAAAATTACTCGAATAGTCAGAACAAGCTAACTATGCTGGCTGCACTGGATTGGGAAGCCCCTAAAAGAAGTACGCAACACGTTAGAGATCGTTTCGATCAGTTGATAGGCGCACATTCAATGCAATGTGTTTGGTCAGCAAAATCTCTTAGGAAAAAGTACGACATTGACCACGGTATGCCGTTTTCAAGATGGCCCAACAACGACCTTTGGAATTTATTACCAAGTGATATAAAAGTGAATAATGAAAAACGAGACAAATTGCCATCTGCGCAAACGTTAAAGCAATCTAAATCGCGTATGCAAGAATGGTGGATGATGGCTTGGTTGAATGACAATGAGAGTAAAGAGAAGCAACGCTTTTTTGCAGAAGCAAACTTGGCATTGCCGGGATTATCGCATGACAATCAATCAATTGATGATGTGTTTGAGGCGCTTGGTTTGCAGCGAGGGCGATTGAGGGATTTGCAGCAGCTTAGAGAGTGGTAATGTAAGCATTCAAAGATTTGCACTTTTCCATATTTTTGATTGCTCAATAGCATTAACGAATGATTCCGCACTAAACCCATTTTCATACAGTGAAGCAACATTTCCTTTAAATTTATCTTCCAGACCTATTTTTTCTATATCTATGAGAAGTTCAGCATCATCATTTAGAGCAATATGCAGTTCTTCAATCGAAAGCTTTAAAAAACCACTAAAATACTCATGATCAAACTCTAGGCTGGTGTCAGCTATCCAGCCAATCAATTTGCAGTGTGAAGCGTTTCTAATGTCAAGCAAAGACCTGAATTGTTCGTTTGTTTCCAATAGATCAGCAATCGCTTCAGTTTTTCGTTTTATCTGTAAACCAGCCTTGCGTAGGGCGTTATTTTTATACTGTAAGGCTTCTCTTACGCTGTTTCGTCGATAGGTAGACTTCACTTCAATAACCAGAACTACGTCATCTAATTTACATATCAGGTCAATTTCACCGGCATTAGCATAATTCGAAGGCTCATAGCTCGTTAGAACCTTAAATCCCCGTTTTTTAAAGGACTCACCTAGCCTTTCTTCAATTCTGGTTGTTTCACTTTTTATTTCAGAGCGCTCGTTAGCAAAGCGTCTAAGGTTATTTATTGTATTAACGCCTGTCAATTGAGTCGCCATCATCCATGGCAGTTGAACGCTGTATTTACCTAACTTGAAAATAGGTCGCTCGGTTAATTTTGGGAATCTATGAGTATTATTGTTCTTTAACGCAATACTCCATTTTTTAAAGTCTAGTGACCAAAAATCCAAAATTGCTTCTGCTGCTTTTAAGTTTCCATTTGGAAAAGTATCTGAGACTGTCCAACCAACAATGTTTTTGGCTTTTTGCTTCCAATCAAGCCAAGTGAGGGGAAGCCTGTTCTGAGAATCATTATTCCTATTGTCTAGGAAGCCTCTCATTGCTAGCATACCCAAAGCATATTGCCAGTGTTTTGTATTTTGATACTCACTAAAAAACACCTTGATATACTCTTGATTGTAGAAAGCTATCATTAGCTCTAGGGATAACAATGCCAGAAAAATATCAACATCCAATCCATTTTCAGTTGATATAGTCTCACCTATTCCATATATGCTTTTTAGTTGTAATGATGAGCTTAGTGCTTTGATATAAGCAATTTGATTTGCTTGATGATTGGCCTTTGAACCAATTTGCTTTTCTGCCATTCTCAGGTTTGCGAATTCATAGATTCCTCGGTTAAACCAATAACCGTCTAAAAAAGCAATTTTTTTGCCATTTAGTGTCCACGAGGAGCTACTAGAGTTGTTCAAAGACTTAGATGCAAGTCTAGCCCCATTTAAAAAATAATTGTTCTCATCATTGAAACAAAAAGGCACAACACTTCTTGATAAAAACTCGTCAACTTCAACTTGAGCCTGCACTAATTTAGTGAATTGATGTAAAAGAGTATCTGGTATTCTTGAATCTTCGTTTGATGGAAATACTATTGGTGAAAGGTGTGCTTTGAGTGATTTGCCAATGGTCATTTCAGTTATATTGAATGACGATGGTTCAGAGATGCTTAGCTTCCATTCAAGTATATTTGTTAGCGAATTTAGCTTATTGTTTGCGGACAACACTTCCCCATCTAGTGAATAAAATGGTTCAACAAACCCTTTGAAAGCATGCAGGCTTGAATAACTTAATAATTCAAATATCGTTAAATCTTTAAATGGTTCTTGATATTTTGCTAGTAAATCTAATCTTTGCTGGTGGGCAACTTGAAACGCTTCACAAATTTTAACTAACTCAGTTAGTTCACCAGGCACGCTATCTGCCAATTTTCTTATTTCTAACCACTTTTCGCTATCCGGTGTTAGAACAATTTCAGAAAGACGAATACTCTTACAAAGAGATGATGATGAGCTTTTGGCAATGTGCTCTATTAAAACAAAGTTAGAAGTGGAGCTCTGTCTGAAGTACCGAGATAAAGCAAGAGCGAAAGAATATGAACTAAAAACCTCGTTACTTAAATCCCATAAAAATTGAGATGACCAAAATAGCTCATTTTTGCTAGCTTTATCGTGCTTTTTTGATCTTAATGGTTTCCCGGCAAGGTATGCATCAATAGCTTCTAATGAGGCTTCATCATGACTATGACCATTTTTGATTAAGGTCGCATGCTTTAAGTCAAAGTAAGTTATTTTATCAGTCAAAAGTTTTTCGTTTAATGCTTAGTATCGGCATTTTAGTTTAGTTACAATTAATCATTGAATTGGCTTAAAACTGCCTATCGTGAATTCACTTGCGCAAGCATTACAGACACCCGAGTAAGCTGTTCCCTTTTTCTTTATCTTAACTCTACTCTTTGGTGCACCACATGAAATACACTCCAATTTCATAGACGTATTCGTACCGCAATCACACTGAACGTAGTAACCAAATTTACCGTAAGCGCCTCTTAAATTCTCACTAGATGAACAGCTTTTACAATTTATTAATGCTTGCATATTCTTAATGGAATTCAGGTTTGAAATTTTGACTTTATGCCATACAACGGGTTGGTTTTCTTTAATCCTTGATAACTCCAATGCTGTCGTAGCATCGGTTTGGTTGCTACTTTTAAGCCTTTTGACACTCACGTTATTTATGTTCGTTAGGTGTTCATAGATATTTAGCAGCTCCTCTTTAGAAAACCATGGATCTGAAGAAAGCAGTCCTCCGCATTTATCCATTAGCGCTACAACATGATCAGCCACAAATTCGGTCTTTAACACTAGCTTAGAAATATCATCAGGCGCTTCTATTCTATTGAAGATGGCATTGCTCGAAATGGCGATAACTATATCGTTTACTCTTCCTCCAAATTGTTTTTGAATACCAAGAATCTTACCAACGAGTTGAGGTGCCGATTCATCAAGAATGCCATTAAGCAATTTATACTGCATTTCCACTTGCTTTATTGGTGACGGCATTCCCTCCCATCTGTTACCTATGCTTCTTGACCATTCACATTGATTATTGACAGTGACCGAGCCCTTAATGCTTTTTGATTCAATAATGATAAAGCCGTATTTGTGAATAATAAGATGATCGATCTGTGCATTATATTCACCGTCTGTTAGTCGTAAGTCGTGAATTATTTTGCATTTTTTTCTTTTTAGCAATCTATCTAGTTGGTAGGCTACTTCTGATTCTTGCTTATCTCCGGCTTGTTTTCTTACTTTGTAATTATTTAGCATGGGGACGTCCTTGTGATAATTCGGTTCATTGGAAAGCCGAATTAGCTTTGAATAATTTTTTTTGATTAATTCAATTTACTTATTTTATTTTCCTAAGCAACAGCCTGATTTATAACTTGTTACTAATAAGCATAATTTTACGTGAACTGTTTTCAAACTAAGTAAAAGTTTAATTGCGGGAATGGATGAAAAACATTACGCTAAATGCCCCAATGATAAGGAAGAATCTAAGCATGATTGAGGTTGTCGCTGCGGTTATTGAAAAAAATGGACTAATACTTTGCTTTAAAAAAGGCAAAACTAAATTCGATTACTTATCTTATAAGTACGAGTTCCCTGGTGGGAAAGTCGAAACTAATGAAGATCATCGCCAAGCACTCAAACGAGAAATAAAAGAAGAATTACATACCGATATTGTTGTAGGTGATCATTTAATTTCAGCTGAATATGAGTACCCAGACTTCTCAATAAGACTACACTTCTACGCTTGCACTAGTGCAACTCCTATCCAAAAGCTCACAGAGCATTTAGAGGTAGTAAGCCTTTCTGTTTTAAGTTTGAAAGAATTAGAATGGTTACCAGCAGATCTACCTGCCGTTGACTATTTAGTAGAAAATGCTCAAAAAGAGCAACAGAATTAATGGTACAAGAATCCCGCAAGCAATATCAATTCGCTCTTGATCCCGTTTATGAAGATAAGTTTGTAACAAACAGCGTAAATCCGCGGAAGCGAGTCTTGACGGAAATAAAGCATGCGTTGCTTGAAGCTGATAGCTTTGATACTGCCATTGCTTTCATCACTAAATCGGGCGTTATGTCTTTGTACCAAGCGCTTGAGGAATTTGGTGAGCGTGGCTGTAAAGTTCGTATTGTTGCTTCCGACTACCTTAATTTTACCCAGCCTGAAGCCTTAGACTCACTGCGAAAAATACCGGGAGTAGAAGTCCGCTTGCTACAAGGTAAGCAATATCATGGAAAGCTGTATATATTTAATAAAGGTGATAACAGCAAAGTCATGGTTGGCAGTTCTAACCTTACTCAAAGTGCGTTATCAAGTAATGAAGAAATAAACTTTCTATACTCAAAAGGTGCAGAAAGAATTAGACAAGCAAAGTTTCAGTTTGAACAGATTTGGTCTAACTCAGTCGTTGTTGATGGGAAAGTGCTAGAGCAATATCAAAAGCAATATGATAAGCATCAAGCTAGAAATCCAAAAAATGTTTTTCAATTAGAATCATTTACACCTAATGAGTTACAAGAGCTTGCCCTCGAAAATTTGCGAAAGTCTCGACTCTCAGGAAAAAAACGTGGATTAGTGGTGTCCGCTACAGGGACAGGAAAAACAGTATTATCGGCTTTTGACGTCAGGCAAACAAAAGCAAAATCGGCGCTCTTCTTAGTACACCGAACAAATATCGCCTCGAAATCGATGCAAACTTATCAAACAATATTAAAAGATGAGTATTCGTTTGGGCTGGTTGGAGGAAAAGCCAACGAATGGGGGGCTGATTTTTTATTCGGTACGGTACAAACAATTGCCCGTCCTGAAAACCTCAAACGTCTTGACTCAAGACAGTTTGACTACATCGTGATAGATGAAACACATAGAGCATCAGCAGCTTCATATCAACGCATCATTGAACATTTTGAGCCTAAGTTTTTATTGGGTATGACTGCAACGCCTGAGCGCAGTGATTCGCAAGATATTTTCTCAATATTTGATAACAACATCGTTTGCGATATTCGGTTACAAGACGCTTTAGAAACCGATATTCTTTGCCCGTTCCATTATTTTGGTATAGCAGATCTTAGTCACGTTGAAAGTGACGATTTATCTCTTGCTCAATTAACACGAGATCAGCGTTTTGAGCACATACTTACCCAATCTGAAAAGCTAGGTGCAGATAGTACGCCTATTAAGGCATTGTGCTTTTTGTCACGAGTCGAGGAGGCAAACCGCTTTGCTGAGTATTTGATTAGTAAAGGGCTTTCCGCGGTCGCTTTAAGTGGAAATAACTCTGAAGTTGAAAAGCAGCAAGCGATAAAGAAATTAGAGAACGGCGAACTACAATATATTATTACTGTTGATATTTTCAATGAAGGGATTGATATCCCAAGCATAAATCAAATTGTCATGGCAAGGCCCACTCAGTCAGCAATAATATTTGTACAGCAACTCGGACGAGGCTTGCGCAAAGCCGATAATAAAGAATATCTAACGGTAATTGATATTGTTGGTAATTACGATAATAATTTTTTAATTCCGATTGCGCTCTATGGCGATCGTAGTCGCAACAAAGATACGTTAAGACGCTTGTTGCGCAGCGAAGAAACGCTTTTGCCCGGGGAGAGTACAATATCTTTTGACCGTATAGCGAAAGAACGTATTTTTAAAGCTATTCAAACCTCGCCAAAAATTGGTATCCGAGAACTGAAAACAGAATATGCACTCGTAAAAGCGAAAACGGGTAAAACACCCACTTTAATGGCTCTTCGTAAGCACGGAGATCTATCACCTTTAATGTTTTGTAGGCAATCAAAAATAAACTCTCTACATGACTTTGCACTTAAATATGACAAAGAGTATTCCCATAACCATTTGGGGGAATTTCCGCTGCTTGGGTTGTTAGTAAAAGAGGCTTTAGATGGAGTTCAAGCATTCGAACCGATAGCGTTGAAATTGTTAATACAGGGTAAGACATTGAGATATGAGACGTTCAAACAAGCCTGCAATCAACAATTTGGCATTGCCACTTCCGAAAAAAACTTCAAAGACTGCTTACGTGTTTTAAATCTTGAATTTGGTCAGCCTAATGGATATTCAGAGTTCCAGGTCGTTGATTTAGATAGTAATAGCTTAGGTAGAGACATCGATAAATTTGACGTTACACAAAAAGCACTGCTGAATGATGCAATCGAGAATGCGCTAAGCGAGTTTGAGGTGCGCCAATCAATAGGGCGATTTAATGACGGGTTTGTAGTGGGGGCGAAATATACTTACAAAGAAACATTTCGTATTTTAGGATGGTCTAAAAATCCGAATCCGCAAAACATTGGGGGTTACAGTTACAATCGAGAAACAAATGATTGTGCTATTTTCGTCAATTACAATAAAGACGAAAGTATTTCAGCGTCAACGCAATACCATGATGTTTTTCTCAGTCGTTCACGCTTTCATTGGACGACGAAAAATAAACGTTCATTGAATAGTCCGGAGGTACGTGCGCTACTTAACCAAAACGTAAATAATCTAAGAGTCCCACTTTTTATCCGCAAAGAAGCTGCGTCGGAAGGCTCAGCAAGGTACTACATAGGTGAAATGTCAGCCATAAAAGGCAGTGAAAAAGAGACAATGGTTGGAGGCCAAAAGGCTGTGTCTATTGACTTTGAATTAGATCAGCCGGTGCCGCAAAAGTTATATCAACATCTTGTGAATAAGGTTTAGATTAATACGTAATTGATTAACTATAATCCCTTAACTAAATCTATGCAGTTAGGATGGCGGGTTCGTTTTCATAAGCCTTATTTGCTAACCCGGCAACTTTCTGTCGAATGTTAGCAGAAGACAGAAAATAGAAGCCTTTTTAACGCTTTAGAGAAGCATCCTCAGCTATTTTGGATTGGTATATGTTACTCGCAGACAAGCCTAACAAGGTATTAGTTTCATTGGTGGCCATCCCTAGTTCAATCAGATCTAGTTTCAGCCGATTAAACACAATTTTTCGATACTTATAACACGTAATGAGCTTAAAAAGTCCTTCTGGAATATCAAATGATTTTTCTAAATCTGCAATCCTGACAACAGGGTTGTCGAGGTATAGAATGTTTGCCAATGTATCGCTTTTCTTGTTTGCTTAAGTCTACCTTGAAGGATTGGCTCATCCAGTATCCTCGCGTTCTAAACTTGTTTTTTCGTCAACCCTATTAGACCATCCATGTAGCTAAATCTGTAAGGCTAGAGCTATCTTTTTTGTTCCGTTATCAGAGAGTCTGTAACCAATTTTAAATACTCCTAATAAGTGTTCTAAACAAACCTTTAATGTCTTTCGCTATTTCCACAATGCCACTAACTTCAGGAACTGCACTAACAATACCTGTCCATAAATCAATCAAACGACCTTTGTCAGGTTGACTTTTTGTCGCCTCAGTTGCTAAGAGTTTGGCTTTTTCTAAAGCGACATCATCAGCCTTTTTCTCACAGTAATTTACTAGCAGTGCTAATGAGCGAACTAATTCACTATTACCTTCTACTTTTGTTGTTTGTTTTACACCGTCAATAGAGCTATTGTCGAACGCAAACACAGCATTGCCACCATTTACTACAATGTTATTATTCTTTTTATCACGAGCTTCTTCTAAAATATCTTGTCCCATTTTTATTGCCTCAGATTGAAATTTTAGTTTATTTGCAAAATCGTGCTCAGTTTTATCTGTCTGTAATTTAATAAAATTGCCCATTAATTTAGCAAACCAAACTATTAGCACAAGATTGAAGATTAAAGTTGCGGTAGAAAAAAAAGTAGTAATTTTGAATTCGGTAAATAGTACAAATAAAGTACCGATTCCAATCAAAGCCTGTATAAAGAGGATAAAGCCAATAACATTAAAAAATATAGAAAAATCTGAAAGGTTAGTTTTCAAAGTTGATAAATAATAATTGGTAAACTCGAGAAGCTCCATTTCCTTTATAGATTTTTTAAATGCTACTTCGTTACTTTGTGTGTTTGTAACGTGTGTGGTTGATTCAATAGGTAATGCTTCCTAATGCTTGTTGGCATGAAAACATTTTCTGCATATTTCTGGAGAAAATACTCGTTCAAAGGTGGAAAACTTTTCATTGCAATATGGACAGTTAGTCATAAAAGAACCTTCCTATTCTATCTAAATATAGCTTGGCATAAATATAAGCCAAAGCAGTTTATATAGTATAGGAAGCCTGGCAGTTCTAACAGCCCTGATGGTTGGTATATGGTAAAAGATTAGCTGTTTGGTGGTGTTCGACTTATAATGCAAATTCCAGCATTTTCTACCATCGAATTCCATAACCAAATTAGCTACATTCTTTATCTGATCCATCATCTACTCAATGAGCACCTGAGTGTAGTCGCCTTCAAAGTCGTTCATTGCTCTTACCCTCAGTCACTATGATTCACAACACTAAACCCCACCCCCACAACGCCTAAAAAATAAGCAACACCTTTCGCAAGATTTTTTAGTAATAAACAGTCATTTTTTAGTCATATTTGTTGCAAAGAAACTCCTTTATTCACCTACCAAAACAAAATATATAGGCTATTCTTTACTCATGACTGATGTTGCTTGTAGTGAAACGAATCACTTATTATGACTCACGAATCACTTGTAAAGAGTAACTAAATGTCATCGTCGTTTATCCTTTGAACCGTCCAAATGAAAGCGATGACATTAGAGTTAGCTGTAAACCGCAAGAGAATAGCTGACATAAAAGGCGGTCGCCAAAATAAGGCACATAAACCCGTTTAATCGGGAAATCCTGCCCTTTAGAAGGGCTCATACATTAGCGTACTGAAGTACATTAATGTTAACGGAATATGATCAGCATGGAAATTAGCTGAGCAACCAGAAAACAAAAAGCCGGCGTTCCGGCTTTTTGTTTTTTTAGGCTTGGCCATTTTTTCACTTGTTCTATGCGATAGTAATGAGTCAGCAGAGCACTCGCCTAAGCTAAAATGAGCTTCTACCATCTCTGTGGTAAATACTGCGTGAAATACAAAGGCATCACGATATTGGTTTGTTCTAACGCTGATGAGCCTTGTGTGCCAGTTAACTTAAAGCTTTTACTTGGTGCGCATTTTTTAACGTAGGATGCCAGCGATTTTGCTCTTGTGCGTTTACCACTTTTTACTTCAACAGGGATGATATCGCCTTCATCGCTTGCCAAAATGAATTCGATTTCGGCTCGGGCGTCATTCCACGAATAACTTGGGTCAACGCCAATGGCAGAGAGCTCTTGTTGCACAAAGTTTTCAGCTACATAGCCTTTGTATTCGTAGTTTTGTTGCTTAATCTCTTTATAACTACTGCCTAGCATATGATTGAGCAGGCCTACATCAAACAGAAACAGTTTAACCATATTTTCTTTTTTATAGGCCGCCAGCGGAGATTTCGGTAATCCTTCAATAGGGTAGTTTGGCAAGGCTAAGCGGCAGCAGTTAAGCCAATGGATAGCGGTTTCAAAATCGCTATAACGAGATTTACGCTCATGCACATGTTTAAATTTAAAGCGTTTAACGGAGTCATCGCTGACAAGTGATAGCTGTGCTGGAATGCTATTAAACACAGATTCAATCAGTGTGGCATCGACCTTGCCCGCGTACTTACCAAAATCGCGGCGATAACCTGCAACTAAATCGGCATGAATTTTGGTGACTTTTTCAACACGCTCTAAAATGCTTGAATCCTTAAACTGATACCAAGCAGAAACGGCTTCTGGCATACCGCCGGTAAAAAAGTAGTCTGTTAGTTTATCCATCAATTTAGTGTGAACCGCAGGCGTGCTTGCTTGACTATCAAACGCTTTGATCAGTGCTTGCTCGTTTGATGCGTAAATAAACTCTTGGAAGGTCAGTGGTCGTAAATTGTACTGTTCAACCTTGCCCACAGGGAAGGTGTTGAGCAAACCAATATTCGAACCGCTGGCAGTGACAAAATAGGACGATGCTTTTTCGGCAAAATACTTTAGTGAGGTAACGGCACGTTCACATTCGCCAATTTCATCTAATATCAGCAGATCGGTTTCCGGGTTAAACGCCTGATTGGTCAACAGTTCAATGTTCATTAACAGCTCATCAGGTGACAGTGAACCGTCGAACGCTTCTTTGTAGGCGGGATTTTCAAGAAAGTCGATACGCAGGATGTTAGAAAAGGTATTACCAAACAATTCTTGCAGCAGATACGTTTTACCCGTTTGCCTTGCGCCATCAATCAATAATGGCTTACGCACAGGTTGTTTTTTCCATGCTAATAGGGCGCTGAGTAAGTTGCGTCGCATTGTCATTTCTCGCCATTTTAGATTGTTAACGACCTATACTATAACCTGATTTACACTTTTATGCGCATAAAAATGCGTTGATTTACATTTTTATGCGCATTAAAGTGTAATTTATTTCTACTTGAGTATAAAACAGCCCTGTATTTTAAACGAAATAACAGGGCTTCTAAGACTCTCTTGGACGGGTAACTTTCTACCCAAGAACCTATTCGATGTTTTGGATCTGCTCCCTCATCTGCTCAATCAACACCTTCAACTCAACCGCCGACTGCGTCACTTCAGAATTAATCGACTTCGACCCCAAGGTATTCGCCTCACGATTAAATTCCTGCATCATGAAATCAAGTCTACGACCTACCGCGCCACCTTTCTTCAAAATAGACATCGTTTCTGTCACGTGCGAATTCAAACGATCTAACTCTTCAGCAACATCCATCTTTTGTGCTAGTAGCACCATCTCTTGTTCAACGCGGGTGGCGTCCAATTCAATTTGAGCTTCGGTGAACTTGGCGCGAATGCGGTCTTTTTGCCACTCAATTACCGTTGGCATGTGTTCGGCGACTTTGTTTGCTTCAGCTTGGATCGCTTCCAAACGTTGTTGAATAAGCACTTTCATGTTGTCGCCTTCACTTGCGCGGGCTGCGACGAAGTCTTTGAAAGTGTCGTCGAAGGCTTTGAGCATGTCGGCTTGTATAGCGTCCATGTCGGCTTCTTGTGCGGCAATGACGCCCGGCCAACGAAGAATTTCAATCGGATTAGTTTGTGCTACGTCACCTTGCTTTTGTACCCAAGCGGCGGCGGCGATAACTTGTTTGGCAATGTCTTTGTTCACATTAATGGCGCTAGCATCGGCGTCGTTCATGCTAAAGCGCAGTGCGCATTCTACTTTTCCGCGTTGTAGGCCTTTGCGAAAGCGTTCGCGCAAAATAGGTTCTAGGCTTCTGAATTGCTCTGGTAGTCTGAAGAATGTCTCAAGGTAACGTTGGTTCACCGAGCGAATTTCCCAAACGGCACTGCCCCATTCGGCTTTTATTTCTCGGCGAGCGAATCCAGTCATACTGTAAATCATAGGTGTTCCTTTAATACATTTTAGCCACCATATCTTTTGGGATTTAGGTTGGCATAAATAAGATAAATTAATCGGGATGCTAGACTGGTTGATAAGTGTTTTTTCACGTTCAATAACCAGCAACAAGCGCTGCAATTATAGCAGGGTTTAATGAATTAACTGAATTTTAGTTATACGGATAAAATCAAGAAAAGGCTGCTGCAACACTGCGAAGTTCACTAAGGGTTTTAGCTGTTGGCTTTACCAGCACGTCGTTATTTATTCTTAAAACGACTGCTTTCATGATGTCAGTGGTGCTTTGAATGTTTGCTTTCAATTTAATGCGACTAACTTCTTCTGCAACAAATCTACCTTTCACTGAAATGCGCTTTTGCGACGTTCCTTGGGCTAAGTCACTCTCCAAATATTCAAGCAAATCATCCAAAGGCTGCTCTTGCTCTGACAAAATGTGTAAATAATATTTGATTAAAGGAGTCGTAAACTCTGGGCTAGCTCCCAGTTCTTGGCTTGCCGCTTTTAGAATATCCACCATGTGTGCTGGCACTCTTGTCTCCAGTGATTTCTTTTGAGCTGTTATTTTCTTGTTGATCAATGGTGCTGATTGTTGCGGCATAATAATCATTTCGTTGCAGCTTCTACAACAACCTACAAGTACATTTTTGACAGTACAACTGTTATCACTGAGCGGCACATCAGAGAGCCTAAAAACAGCATCCTGAACAGATTTACATGTATGGCAAACCGCTTTCACAACATCACCTACTTTGTATATTTTCATTATGAAGTCCTTAGTATTTATCATTAATGATGTACACTAATAAATACTGAATTTGGTTCAATGTAATACCATTTTATGTACCAACGTTGCCCGCAATATCTAGTCTTCAAAATATGGACGTTTACAGACTTTACAGTATGGTGTTTCGCTTGTTGGTACTCTGTGCCCTTAGCCCTAGCAATAATTAAACTGACTTCGTCTATACTGATCTGCCCCGTGGAAAATAAGTTCTTTAAATCAATATGTTGCCTTACTTCATGCAGAATTTTTCCAGACGACAAGCATTCTAAGACTTGGCGTTTCGCTTTTCTAAAGCCCATTTAGCGCCCTTATTGTACGTAATTTGTCGTACGTTGTGAACTTGTATTCAAAGTTTGGTGAATTATATTTGATGGAACAAGCTACAAATATGACCCTTCAAGCCAGTTTGAATAAGAAAAGCGTTCTTCGTTTTTGCTTAGCAAGGTGTCTCACACCAACTTTTTTCCGAATAGCTAACTTTACACCTCCCGCTTACAACATAACTACGCTATAATTCGGCCCTGAATTTTAAGGAGTTAAACATGCGTCCAAGCGGCAGAACAGCTAGTCAAATCCGTCCCGTAACTATTACCCGTAACTTTACTTGTCATGCAGAAGGGTCTGTATTGATTGAGTTTGGTAACACCAAAGTGCTTTGTAATGCCACGGTTGTTGAGGGTGTGCCTCGTTTTATGAAAGGCCAAGGTAAAGGTTGGGTGACAGCTGAATACAGCATGTTGCCACGAGCTACGCACACGCGTTCAGATCGTGAAGCAGCACGCGGCAAACAAGGTGGCCGCACGCTAGAAATTCAACGTTTAATTGCGCGTTCTTTACGTGCAGCCGTTGATTTAAAATTACTTGGCGAAAACACCATTACAGTTGATTGTGATGTGATTCAAGCCGATGGCGGTACGCGTACTGCTTCAATTACCGGTGCTTGTGTTGCCTTAGTTGACGCACTTACTTGGATGCGCGCTAAAGGTATACTCAAAGCGAACCCAATGAAGCACATGATTGCTGCCGTTTCTGTTGGCGTTTACAAAGGCAACCCAATTGCCGACCTTGAGTATCTTGAAGATGCAGTGGCTGAAACAGACATGAACGTTGTCATGACTGAAACGGGTAAGCTAATTGAAGTACAAGGTACTGCTGAAGCTGAACCATTTAGCTTCGAAGAAATGAATGAAATGCTGAGCTTAGCAAAAGACGGCATCATGGAATTATTTGCAGAGCAAAAAAGCGCTTTAGCTTAACGGTTTGTGTTTTAGCTTGTTTACTTACTGATTAAACAAGCTAAAAATGAACGGCTAGAAAGTAAAGAGCTAGTAAGCTAGTAAGCTAGTAAGCTAGAAAGTAGAAAGCTAAAAAACTAGAAAGCTCGAAATTGCAAAGCCAGTTAGCAAATAGCAACAAAGTAAATGAAAGGTCTCATATGAGGCCTTTCATTTATCCAAAATTTGAAATATAAATACTTAGCTTGTTGAACAAGAAAACCAGCTCAACAAGCATCTGATCAAGGCGCACACAATGCAAAATACTCAGCTTCAAGACTACAAAAAAGAATTTATTGAATTTGCGATTGAGCGCAATGTATTGCGTTTTGGAGAGTTCACGCTTAAATCGGGTCGAGTCAGCCCTTACTTTTTCAACGCTGGCTTGTTTAATACCGGTGGCGATTTGGCGAAGTTAGGTCGTTATTACGCGGCAGCTTTGCAAGCGGCGAATGTCGACTTTGATGTTTTGTTCGGTCCTGCATACAAGGGCATCCCAATTGCCACAACAACTGCTGTTGCCTTGTCGAATGACTACGATCTGGATGTGCCGTATTGCTTTAACCGTAAAGAGGCCAAAACTCACGGTGAAGGCGGCAATTTAGTTGGCAGCCCTCTTGAAGGCAAAATTATGCTGGTGGACGACGTGATTACCGCGGGCACGGCTATTCGTGAATCGATGCTCTTAATTGAACAACACAAAGCGAGTTTGGCGGGTGTGCTCATTGCACTTGATCGTCAAGAGCGTGGACAAGGCGAATTATCTGCTATTCAAGAAGTCGAGCGCGATTTCAATACTCAGGTTATTTCAATCGTGACGTTGGCCGATGTGGTTGCCTATTTATCATCGCTAGGTACGAACAATGAAGCGGTTAAGAGTATTAACCAATACCGCGAAACATACGGTATTTAGTGCTGCTTTAGTTAATTGACCAAAGCCACTAACGCCAAGTTAACACTTAACTAGCACTTTATTAAAACGAAATATGACTGATTTATTTGCACAAGCCGATCACCAACTCGACGCAATGGGACTTCGATGCCCAGAGCCGGTGATGATGATCCGCTTACAAATTAGAAAAATGCAAGATGGCGAAACGCTTTCAATTTGTGCGGATGATCATTCAACAACTCGTGACGTTCCTAGTTTTTGTCGCTTCATGAAACATACCTTACTTGCCAGTGAGACTGAAAACGTGCCTTATAAATACTTGGTACAAAAAGGAATTGCTGAGTAATTTTAGGCGCTAACATCGTTTCAAAAGCACGTTGCTTTACTATTTTGTTTCCTTTAATCTACATTAAAGAAGACCCAAAATTAAATGGGCTTCAAGGAATAAGGTAGTCTATCTAGATGTTAGCTTATTGGTACAAAACTCTTCCTCAGTATCCTCGAAATCATATCGACTTTTGGCGCGTTCGGCTTATCTCCAACATCATGCTACTCGTCACTATTTTGTTTTTAGTGCTTGGTGCTATTAACTTATTCGCATTTCAAAACCTCAAGCTTACTGCGCTAGATTTTGTAGGCGCTTGTATCTCATTTTCCATTCATGCATGGTTTCGTAAAACTGGGCTGTTAGTACCTGCAGCGTGGCTGGCTACGCTAATGTTGAGCATTCTAGTTGTAATCTTTATCTACTCCGTGAATGGCGTTAACAACTCTATTCTTTGGGCCACTTTAATACCACCCATTGCTTTCTTTTTATTGGGCAAGAATTGGGGAACTATTTTTACTGTCGTAGTGTTGTTGTTCTGTACTTATGTTTCGTTTTCCTTGTATGACAGTCAAGTTTCACAGCCGTATTCATTTGGCTCGGTGTTGAATATGATTGAGGTCATGGTTGTGCATATTTTGATATTTCGATTTTATGAAGGGGCGCGTTCAGAGGCCTATCGTGATCTCCGTTCGAAAAATCAAAAAATTCAAATACTAGCAGAAACCGATAAGCTGACCGGATTGTATAACCGTGAAAAGCTAGATCAAAGCCTAAGTGATATGATCGGAACCTTAATTCCGCAAGATAAACCTTTAACATTGCTGATCATCGATATTGATCACTTCAAACGCATAAATGATGTAGAAGGGCACTTAGTTGGCGATAACGTACTTAAGCAAATAGCCGCTAAACTACAGTCTAAAATGCGAGAGGGCGATCTTCTTGCTAGGTGGGGAGGCGAGGAATTTGTTGCCGTATTGCCCTATACACCCTTGGATAATGCAATGGAGCTGGCTGATCGCCTCAGACTTTTCATTAGTGAGCAATCGATAGAAGGCAATAACATTACCATTAGTATCGGTGTTACTCAGTGCCAAGCTTCTGATTCCGTGGAGGCTTTATTCGGTCGAGCAGACAAAGCTTTGTATCAAGCTAAGGTAGGCGGTCGAGACAGAGTGATTAGTGCTGCTTAACGAAAAAAGGCGCATTGCTGCGCCTCATTTATTTCAAACTAATTTTAGCTTTTTGGTTTCATGAACTTAATTGTCCAACGATCTGTGTTGCCCGAAACTGAACGTGCACCCACTTCGTATTCTAATTCGTCATCTTCTTTGTAATGTAGGTTACTGAAGTCGACTAATACAAAACCCGCTTCTTGAATTTCTTTGATCGCTAGAACAGGATCAATACGACGACCATTGCTGCTGCCATCAGGCTCCATGTGACGTCTTGTGTGATCGACTACACCATATATACCACCCGGTCTCAATGCTTCAAAGGCTAGCTCATTCATCTTTTTACGGCCTTGCTCGCTAAAGTTATGGTAGTTACGGAAAGTAAGTACCATGTCGACGTCTTTTACGCCTAATGAATCAGTTTTCAATGAGTAGAATCGCGAACCTTCTTCGCGATAAACGTCAGCATCTTCTGCAACGATCTTCATTTTTTCGAAACCAGGTAGCTCCATTAAGCTTTGTTTGATTCTAGAGGTACCAATGGCTCCAAAATATTCACCATTTTCATTCAAAGCGGGGATCAATAATTTTGAATACCAACCGCCACCTGGGAGAAGCTCTAGCACACTCATATTATCTTCAAGGCCGAAAAACTCTAACGTTCTTATCGGTTTACGATTTCCGTCACGTTCAACTTCCGCTTGAGTGCGAATATCTGACGCCATTGCTGTTTTAATCTTGTCACCAATAGGCGCAGCAGATGACAATGCTGATGCACTCAATAAGGCGCAAGCGATGCTTAGTGAAACTAACTTTTTCATAATATTTCCTTTGTCGTTTTCATTCATTTTTATAGTTATAAAAAGTCATTGTCGATTGATAGTTTCCTAACAAGCTCATCGATAATGACACTCAAGATTAATTCAGCGTTAACCACCAGATCAAGGCAACGATACATAGTGCTAACGCGCTAGCACTCCACTTATACTTTCTTACAAGCTCTTCGGTTTTATCACCAAAGTAATAAACCAATATGGCTAACCCGAAATAGCGAATGACACGTCCCATTGCGGTAGCCAATATAAACAGCGGTATCGAGTAAGCTGTCACGCCGGCTGTTAGCGTCGCTAATTGCAAGGGAATAGGCGTTACACCAGTACTAAATATAAACCAAAATCCGTCACTTGCCATCCGTTCTTGAAAAGCGGCGAACTGTTTTTCGGTCGTCATATAGCTCATTATCAAATCACGCATTATGTCGAATAGAAAGTACCCGATTAAATACCCTAACATTGCACCAAGCAAACAGCCAACGGTGGTCATTAAAGCAATTAGCCAGAGTTGGTCACGTCGCTTTTGCATCAGAGGCACTAATAGCGCTTCGATAGGTATGGGCACGACGGTCGACTCTAAAAATGACGCTAAGGTGATAGCGGGTAGCATATGTTTAGAGTTGATCATGCGTTTGATTTTTTTCTTTATAGACACAGCATTCCAGCTAAAAAGTGAGGAGAGGTTAAGGAAGTCGACTCATTTACTTTTGATGAACCGACAACCTGGCATCGTATCGTGGACTATTGTTTAACAACCTTCCCGTCTTTCATCACAAAGTCGATTTTTTCCATCAAGGTAATGTCTTCAAGGGGATTGCCTTTTACCGCAACTAAATCAGCAAGTTTACCTTGCGTAATAGTCCCTAGCTCTTTGTCTATTTTAAGTAGCTTAGCAGCGTTGATTGTGGCAGACATGATTGCATCCATTTCCGACATACCAGCTTCAACCATAAGTGCGAATTCTTGTGCGTTATCGCCATGAGCTGATACGCCTGAGTCGGTACCAAACGCAATTAAGACGCCATTTTCATGTGCTCTAGCGAATGTTTTTTGAATCAAAGGACCAATCGCTGCTGCTTTCGGGCGAACGATATCAGGGAAGTAACCATCTATCTTGGCTTTCTCTGCCACAAAGTTGCCCGCTAGGATTGTAGGTACGTAGTATACATCATGCTTTCGCATCAATCGGATGATCTCTTTATCCATGTACGTGCCATGCTCAATTGAGTCGACACCCGCTAGGATCGCGCGTTTCATCCCTTCTTTACCATGTGCGTGAACAGCAACGGTCATGCCGTAGTCTTTTGCCGTTTGCACTATTGCTTCTAATTCATCGGTCATGAATTGAGGGTTTTGACCACTTTTTGCAACACTTAGAACGCCGCCGGTCGCAGTAATCTTGATTAAATCAGCCCCTTCTTTATAACGCTGACGCACCGCTTTTCTCGCTTCGGCAACACCGTTAACAACACCTTCGAGTGGACCAGGATTACCCATAAAATCGCTGCTTCTGCCATTGGTTGGATCAGCATGACCGCCAGTCGTTGCTATCGACTTGCCTGCTGAATAAATGCGAGGCCCAACACTCACGCCTTGGCTAATTGATTTTCTTAAGGCAACGGTTTCGTTGGTTACATCACCCAAATTACGAACGGTCGTGAAGCCAGCCATTAAGGTTTTTTGTGCGTAATCTACGGCTGAAATTGCGTAGTCCGCTTCGTTGGCGGTAAATCTTTTAAGATAGGAGCTTGGCCCTTCATTTTGATAGGACAAGTGAACATGCATATCCATCAAACCTGGCATCAGTGTGCTACCGCTTAAGTCGATAAATGTATCGCCTTCGCCACCTTGATTTTTACCATCAACTATACTAATGATCTTATTGTTTTCGACGATAACAGTTTTATCACTCTGCATTTTAGAATCTTCAGATGTGATGAGCTTACTAGCAAAAATATGAGTCGCTGCTTGCGCATTCGAGGCAACTATAAAAGCCGCAGAGATAAGCACTGCTTTTGCAATGTGAGAGCGTTTGAATATGTCTTTAAGCATTCTACTAATTTTCATCCTAGAGTGTTTGCGTTATCGTATCCTATACATTAGGGTAAAAATTTGAGCAAATCAAAGGATTATGAAACATAAGCTCAAAAAGGACGTAAAGCTTGTATTCGATAGAGTGAGTTGCATTTAAAAAAGCATGTCATAACAAGGTTAAATATATGCGTCGAAATCAGACGGTCGTTAATGAAGAAGTAAAATTTTCAGATTCAGTTGAGCTAGTCTCCACAACGGATACTCGCGGCATTATCACCTATGCGAATTCAGCATTCTGCCAAGTCGCCGGTTACGAAGCAGATGAACTGCTAGGTAAGAACCACAACATTGTGCGCCATCCTGATATGCCAAAAGCGGCCTACAAAGACCTATGGACTCACTTAGAGAAAGGAGAGTCGTGGCATGGCATCGTCAAGAACCTGTGTAAAGATGGGCGCTACTATTGGGTGGACGCGTTCATAACGCCAATTTACGAAGGTAAAAAACTTACGGGCTATCAATCAGTTAGGGTAAAGCCAAAAGCCGAACAGGTGGAGAGAGCCACCGCGTTTTATAAACTCGTCAATGAAGGTCGCAAACTAAAACAAGCAGAACTGAATTACGCCCAAAAAGCTATGTTCTTTGCCGTTGTTGTTGCCTTGGCGGCCATTCTTACTACCTTCACGTCAGGGTGGTTTGCAGGCCTTTCAATTATCGCACTTAGCGTGATTGGTTTAATTACCTTCAAGACAGAGTTAATCGACATTCCTAAAATGGCGCAAGAACTCAAGCTCGAATACGATAGTGTGAGCAGGTACGTGCTAGCCGGCCGAGGTGTGTCTGGCGTGGTTAAATTTCATCTAGGCCTGCATAAAGCTATGCGCCGAACCATACTGGGGCGCACGCTAGACGCGACACAGGAGCTAAACAAGATTGCGCAGAATACCTTAGCAATGGTTGAACGAACTACCCAGGGCATACACCAACAAAAAGTTGAAATGCAGCAAATCTCGGCGGCGATAAAGCTTATGTCAGAAGGTAGTCAAACGGTTATGACTAGCACTGAAGATACTAACCAAAGAGTGCAGCTTGCTAATGAAAAATGTTCGGGCGCTAAAGAGTTGATTGTTCGCGGTCGTGATAGTGTGAGCGGTTTGGCTGGCATTGTTGAGCAAGCATCTGAAACGGCGGATGAATTAATGCAAGCGTCCGACAAAGTATCGGAAACCGTGGGTGAAATTGACTCTATTGCAGACCAAACAAATTTGTTGGCTTTGAATGCGGCCATAGAAGCTGCGCGAGCTGGTGAAACAGGTCGAGGCTTTTCTGTTGTAGCCGACGAAGTGAGAGCTTTATCAACCCGCACCCAAGAATCAGCCGCAAATACGATGGGCAGCCTTGCTGAGATGAGAAACACACTTCAAGGTTGGGTTGGTAAAATGCATGAAAGCCGAGACAATGCGGAGAGAAGTGCTGAGCAAGCGAATCAATCTGCTGAGGCAATCCAAGACATCTACACGATGATCGAAACTATCTCTGACCATTTGCGAGGCATCGTAAGAGAAACCGAAGTGCAAGACGGGATGTGTCACGACATCGAAAATAACATTTCAGCCATCCAAGTGGTTGCAGATGATAACGCTTCACTTGCCGTGGAAATGGAAGACAATGCCAGAGCATTGACTGACAACATTCAGCGTATGGTTGGAATGGCTAATGCGTTTGGGAAGAAATAGTTGTTTTTAAGATTGCTGTAATTGGTAGGAGATCCCTTCCTTCGAAGGGATGACGGTGGTATCGAAGGGATGACGGCTACTTCACCCCGTCATTCCTGCGAAGGCAGGAACCTCCCCAAAGCACTAGAAAACCCAAAGAGAGCACTTTTTAAGATTGGCGTAATTGGTAGGAGGTCCCCTCCTTCGAGGGGATGACGGTGTTTTTGAGGGGATGACGGTGGTATCGAAGGGATGACGGCTACTTCACCCCGTCTTTCCTGCGAAGGCAGGAACCTCCCCAAAACACTAGAAAACCCAAAAAGAGCTCTTTTTAAGATTGGCGTAATTGGTAGGAGGTCCCCTCCTTCGAGGGGATGACGGTGTTTTTGAGGGGATGACGGTGTTTTCGAAGTGACGACGGTGTTTTCGAAGGGATGACGGTTTTTTCGAAGTGATGACGGTGTTTTCGAAGGGATGACGGTGGTATCGAAGTGAAGACGGTTATATCAAATCAAAAACAACCCAAACTAAAACTATAATCCTTACTTCTCATCACCAACTCAGAACCGTCAGACGTTTTTGACTCCTCCGCTATTTCCGTCCATTGATACATCACATTCTGGTGCAACCGTGCCCATAGGTTGCGTCTAATTAAACAGTAAGGAACTAAGGTTTCGGCGCTCTCATCATCCGCTTGAAATTGCCTAAGTTCGATGGGGTGTTCTGGGCCAACTTCTACTTCATCACCAATCTGCGTTTTGACTTTAAGCGCGCCTTCCTCAAAGTACCAATCGACGACGATAAACGGCACGTCCTCAACTTGAATACCAATCTTCTCGACAGGAGTAACTAAAAAGTACTTTTCATCTTCTTTCTTGAGCACGCTCGACAGTAAACTAACTAGCTTTGCGCGAGTGAACGGTGTGCCTTCGTGCCACCATTGACCATTGCGTTTAATTACCAAATTCATGTCGCCGCAAAAAGGAGGATCCCATTGATCAACAGGAGGCATCTTCTTTGCGGGCGAAGTATCGGATAATTGCTGAGTTAGCTTACCTAGGTCCATTTTAGTCCTGCAGCGTGTCTTTTAATTTTCGCAGAACATCTTTAATTCTGCGTGTGTTTTCAGGGCCTGTGCGAATCAATTGTTTTTGAGGGCCCGATAATGCTTCAAGCTGCTCATCTTTGAATTTGTACATCACGCTATCCGAGTACACTTCAATTGGCATTGGCACAATTGGGGTATCAAGCAGTTCGTCAATCGCTTTTAAAAGAGCATCATCGAAAGACGTATTCGGTGGCGAAATCTCGGCGAACTTCGATTCCAAAGTTGGACGATAGGTGTCCATCAATTTCACCAAATCTTCGGTGCTTAATGACTCTAGTGCATCGACATAGCTGTTGTAGCGCTTATAGCTCGACGCATCTATCCATTCACTATCGGCTTGTGTGTAAACGCGAAATTCATTTTCAGGTTGGCTAAGTAAATTATGATTAGGTGACATTTCTTCATTGGCGATGCTATTTACGTTTATCACAAACTTCTGTAATAAACTTTCGTCCACTAGATACTTCGCTACAAGGGGAGAGGTAGCTAACTCAACGAAGGCGTTCTTCACGGCGGCATCACTTTCATCTAAAGGCTCAGCTTCAACAATTTCAGGCAGCGGCTCAATGTCCTCACCTGTCTCAATCTCAAGCGCTTGAATTTCAGGTGTGCCTGAAAACAACTCTTCTTCAGTAGGAGTTACTTCAGGCTCAACAATAGCCGGTGTTTCCACTGCTATGGGTTGAACTGGTGTGATGGCAACGGGCTCAGAAATTATAGTTTCTTCTTCGTCAGAGATCGGCCACAAAAATGCCACGACTAAAATCACAATTAAGACGGCTGAAGCGATGAGATAAGGCTTCATTTGTTCAATTTGACTTGGTGACTGTGTTTCTTGATCTGACATTCTTACTTCTCCTTGCCTTTAGTAAAATGGATCTGAAATTCAGAATTAACAACCTTTGTTCAACTAGCATAGCAATTATGACACGCACTTATATAGAAGGTTCATGCTATTGGATGAAATCATAGAGCTTGAAATCAAAGCTTTCTAAATCACAGCGCTCGAAATGAACCTTTTCACTGGATCTGGGTATTTATATTATATTATCAAGTATAGGTGACTTATTATGACTGTAAAATTTCCGATGACGATGTTGGCAACAAAACCCCAACAAATAAAACGTTTAGAAGTGCAATCGTTTGAAATGAGCGTTTATCTAGTTAAGATTACGATAGAAGGTAGAACCGGGTTTGTGACAGATCATAACGATAGCCCAATGCGTTTTTTCAGTACTCAAATGATCAAAGACATGTTTTCTCATTGTGAGGTGGAAGTTGCCGTAATGACGCAAGATTCGGTTTACGAAGAAATGATAGGCAACCCAATCGTTGAAAGGAAAGCGCCTGAAATACCATTTTCTATGGCCCAGCCTTACTAATTGTTTCTGGCCTCATTCAGCAAGATTTCAAACTCTTGCTTTTCTACTGGCATTATTGATAAGCGACTACCCTTCTTCACCAAACCAAGCTCTACGATGTTAGGCATTTTCTTGATAGTAGCCAAGGGTAGAATCTTGTTAAATGTCTCTACATGCTCAAGCTCTACCATTTGCCAGCGAGGCTTCTCTGGCGTTGATTTTGGATCAAAATAATGGCTTTCAGGATCAAATTGCGTCTGGTCGGTTAAACCAATTTGACTTACCTTCGCCAAGCCAGCTATGCCAATATTTTTGCAGCTGGAGTGATAAATAAACGCCAGATCACCCACTTTCATGGCATCACGCATAAAATTACGAGCTTGGTAGTTGCGAACGCCATCCCAGCCTTCTCGCTTGTTTGGACGGCTGGCTAAGTCGCTAATACTGAAAGCATCGGGTTCGGTTTTAAATAGCCAATATTGTTTCATGTTTAGTCGCTCTTATTCTCTTTGTCATGTAAAGCTTTAATACGCTCTAGCAGACGGTTTATCTTGTTTTTGATTAGGTCTTTTGATTCGCCTTCTGCTTCCTTCAATTCGGTTTCAAGTCGCGAAATCTTCTCCAGTAAATCCATCTCGCTCTGCTCTTTGGCTACGGCTTCTTCTGCTTTATCAAAAATCATATCTTCAGGTGTGGCTTCGGCTGGTATTTTTTCTTTGGCTTTTGGCTGTTTCGTCGATTTTGTTTCCGCTACCGTATCTTTAGAAAGTGCAGATTCGGGATTTGTTGTTGGATCTGCTATGTTGTTCTGTCCTGCTGCGATACTTATTTCCGCTTCGCCACCCATTCCTGCTTCGCTATTCAGTCCCGCTTGGGCTAGCGTTTCTTCTGCGTTTGGTGTTACTGATGTGTTTTGAGCCCCTGTCGTGTCGTTATTAGGAATAACAGCCTCACCGTCAGGCAATTTTCGCTGGTTCATAAACTTCGGAGATACAATTTCAACTTTTTCTTCATGCAAACAGTCAAGAATGTTGGTATACAATTTTGAGCGTGAGGAAATCATACTTTTCACTTCCGTGAGTAGCCCTGAAATTCGATAAGTAATAGCGTGATCACCTAGTTCGGTAATTTGCACAAAAGGCCCTTCTAATTCACTCAATTCCGCAGCCTTTATCAACAAAGGCTCGATGCGCGAGTGGTGAATATCATAACCTAGCGATAAGCTTGCCGAAATAATGGTTCCTGAGGAGCGCACAACTTGCAGTGGATGCGACATTAAATACGAATTAGTAAATGAAATAAGCTCGCGTTGTTCAGTTTGAATTTCGGTATCAAAAACGCCTTTCTCAGTTACGCGCCCAAAAAAGCCATCAACGCGAATGAAGTCACCAGTACGAAAGGGCTGGGTAAAGCGCAAAACTACACCCGCCATAATATTTGCCACAATAGTGGTAGACGAAAAGGCGATGACACCCGACAGTAAAAGACCAATTAAGCTGATGACTTGATTTCGTGTGCTTTCAGTTACCGGAAGCGCGCTGGCAATCACGATAACACCCATAATATAAAGCACCAATAAGATAATTTTGCGGGGTAACTTTGCTTCATTGCTTAAGCTTTTGTTACCCAGCAGTACCTTATGCGAACCCCATAAAAATGCGACAACAACAATGATTGTCAGTACATAGGGGATCATTGCCCAACCGAGTGTAACGAGTTCATCCATCTTGATTTTCCGCATTTGTAAGAGTTGAATATGGCACTAAATTGCGCACTCAATGGCGCTCTAAATAGGGCGCTAATACACCCTTGTAATCGAGGGTGGCGCCTAACTTATTTGCTAATAGTATCATGCCTGTAATTTTCCTATTTACCAAGGCGACATCGAAAACAGGTGTCGTGGTCGCCGTTTTATCGATCATCAAAGGCATGGTGATTTTTTGAATTCGTTTAATCAGCTGTTGTTCTTTCAAATTATAGCCACTATCACTTTGTAGGGAATCACTTTGCAGACAATCGCTGGCTTCAAAACAGGCCTTTAGGATAGTATCGATTGCTGAGTCACTCATGTTATCGTCTATTAAACCCAGAGCGAATAACGCTTTGCGCATGTCTTCTGTATTTTGTCTTTGCATTGCATCGGCCATTGCCAAGTAATGCGTAGAAGTATGCTCGCTAACTTCTCTGCATGCACCAAAGTCGAGAAGCACTATCTTCTTTGTGTCGCTTTGGTAAAGGTAGTTAGCAAAGTTGGGATCGCTTTGCATCAATTTGTGCGTGAATAGTTCTTCATAGGTGAGGTGCATAAGATGGGTGCAAACAAGATCGGTAATTTCAGAACTCATCGCGTTAATGTCGGTAATTGGCGAGCCTTCAATGTATTCCATGGCAAGCACGTTTTCATCGGTCAGTTCATCGACAACATAGGGTACGACAAAGCGCGGGTCATTCCCTATGTTGGCGGCGTAGGCTTTAATATACTGGGCTTCTTGTAAGTAGTTAGCCTCGTTCTTCAGCTGTAACTTAGCTTCAGCTAGAATGCCGCTCAAATCGATATGTTTCGGTAACGCACCTGTCATTTTGACTAGGCCAATGACGTTATCGATATCGCTATCAATGCTTTCACGAACGCCAGGGTATTGTACTTTAACTGCTAATTCGCGCCCATCTTTCAAGGTTGCTCGGTGCACTTGGCCTATGCTTGCTGCTGCAATGGGTTCAAATGAAAAATAAGAGAATTGTGCATGCCAATCCTTCGACCATGAGTTTTCGAGGGTTTTTAGCAATTGTGCTTTGGGCATGGGATCGGCTTGCTGACGCAAACGGGAAAGGATGGGTTCCCATTCAGCTGGTAATAGCTCTCCTGCATCCATGGAAAGCAATTGGCCAACTTTCATGGCCGCGCCACGCATGTGTGCCAAACGTTTGGTAATAGATAGTGCGTTGTCGGTATTTAGGAGTGATTGATTTAATGAGGGGCGTTGCCCACTGAGGATTTGTTGCGTAGCGCCTTTGACGATATTACCCGCGACGGCGCTAGCTAAACCGCCAAATTTGGCTAAACGAGAAAGTCGCCCGGAAGGAACTTTTCGTTCACTTCGTTTTTCTGACACGTTTATGCGATCATTGGCGCAATGATAAAGCACAGCATGCCGAACACACTGCCAATACCGAAACCTAACCAACCATTCTTATCAATGTAGCGCGCAAGGATACCGCCGAATATGCCACACCAAAGCATGACGCTATAAACGGAATCAATCACACCAACATTCTCACCTATGCTTGCACCACTGAACAAAACAAAGAGTATGAATACGCACATCGAAGCTGACATGATGACCCATACGATATTCTTTTTGTTCTTAAACTCGTCTAAAGGATTGTACTTTTGATCTGACATAGGCTTCTCTTATTCTTAGATTTTCACTGAATTTATTGTGCTGGTACAAAATCTAATTACAGCATTAATGACGAGTAAACTCTACACTTAATAATTCAGTGTTATCGGTGAAGGTTAAGGTTTGAATGTCGCCCATGCCTTCCACGTTTATTGTATTCGTTTGTTGATGCCATATATCTCTGAGCGCATTGTGTTGAATGTACAAACCGTTCAAGTTCTTCGGAGCAGGTGTTTCTTGATATACCCAAAAGTGTTTTCCTTCCAGCTCAAGACCCACAAAACTCAGTGCTAACTCGGTTTTATCTAAGTTATATAGAGCAAAGCGCTCTAGTACATACTTCGCGAAATCCGACTGGGTTTTTTCGCTACTCATAATATCAGCACTGGTATCGAAGATTTGTTTTACCGCATGTTCCGCGTCGTGCAAATCAAAGCGATGACTGACTTCAAGGTTTTGCGTGCGAGGGTTGTACAGCACTGTGGTAATTGCGGTTTTTTGTTGGTGAGCAGACGCGCTTCCCACAAACACAGCAGAAAAACCGAGGCTTGCCACCAAGGCACAGGTGAACACAAGTGAAACGACGCTAGACAAGCATAATGCCTTGCAGCGAGCGATGAATGAAAGCGCGAACGAAAACGAGACCGCAGCTTCAAGGCTTCGCTCTGCTTTCGTTACGGCCGTTTTACTTGATTGAAAATAAATTGTCATATCAAGCGCTACTTCTCGTCTTCGTTATCTTTCTTGTCGTTTTTAATCTCATCGTCCGTCTTTAGCTTAGTTTTACTATCTTGCATTAAGTCGCGACGAACGCCTGTTTTGCTGCTATTCGACTTATAAGCTTCGATGCGCGTTGGAATGATGCGGCGTGGATAGTGATTGTTTTCAACATCAACGTCAGCAGTTTCCCAGCGAGGATCGACAGTGACTGATTTGAGCACCTTGTCTTTCTCAGTCACGATAAGCTTCGAAACCGAATGTGGCGCACGACGCCAAATTTCTGCAGGAATATACATGTTGTCTATCGAACCATCTTCAAACTCAAGTTCAAGGATGATTGGCATAACTAGGCCGCCTTTGTTCGAGAAGTCTAATACATAGTAGTTTTTGTCTTCTTTCACGGCGCGCTCAAACACACGTCTTTCCCACGGCTCAAGTTTGTTTAAGAAAGAGCGATACTTGTTTCGTTCTTTGTTAGTAACTGTAAATTGATCGTTTTCGTCGTAGAAATCGCTTACGTCTTTATTTTTATCAATCCAAAGCTCAATACCTTCCGCCTTGTTGCGTTCGTCGGTAAGAGACAATGGCTTATCTAGCTCGGCTTGACGTTGGCGGGCAAAATCAATATCTGGATCTTTTGTATCCAAGCGCAGTTTGTAAACGTGATCTAGTGAAATATCAACATGATCGGTTGAGTAGAACCAACCGCGCCAAAACCAATCTAAATCAACACCTGAAGCTTCTTCCATTGTGCGGAAAAAGTCTGCTGGCGTAGGACGTTTGTATTTCCAACGTTGCGCATATTCTTTCAATGCAAAATCAAACAAGTCTCTGCCCAGAATAGTCTCTCGCAAGATGTTCAAAGCAACAGCAGGCTTCGCATAGGCGTTTCGACCGAACTGAAGAATAGAGTCCGACTGAGTCATAATAGGCACTTGGGTAGATGACTTCATGTAGCTAGTAATGTCGCGTGGTTCAACACCCCAAGGAATAGTCGGATCCCATTCACGACCGGCTACACCATCAAGGAAACTGTTTAGACCTTCATCCATCCACGTCCACTGACGTTCGTCGGAGTTGACGATCATTGGGAAATATATATGACCCACTTCATGGATAACTACGCCTATTAAGAAGCGTTTTTCAGCTAATGAATAAGTGCGCTCGCCGTCATCTTGTAAATCAGTACGTGGTCCATTGAAGGTAATCATTGGATATTCCATACCGCCTACTGGTCCGTTTACAGACTGGGCAACAGGATATGGGTAATCAAACGAGAAGCGACTATAAACTTCCATGGTGTGAATAACAGACTCAGTACTGTACTTCTTCCATAAATCGCCACCTTCTTTCGGGTAGAAAGACATCGCCATGACGAGTGGGCGTTCTTTTCCGCCTTGATTATATCCTTTGGCATCCCACATGAATTTGCGTGAGCTGGCCCAAGCGAAATCACGCACTTTCTCTGCTTTGAAGCGCCATGTTTTTGATTTATTCGTGCCTTCTTTCTCGTTCTCTAAAGCTTCTTCTTCAGTCACGATAAATACTGGGCGTTTAGCTGTTTCAGCTTCTTCTAAACGTTTGCGTTGAGTTTTTGTAAGTACATCTTTCGGATTACTTAACTCACCCGTCGATGAAACAATATGGTCAGCTGGAACGGTAATGCTCACGTCGTAATTACCAAACTCTAGGGTAAATTCACCGCGGCCCATAAACTCTTTATTCGTCCATGCTTCATAATCGGTATACGCAGCTAAACGCGGAAACCATTGAGCTAGCAGGAAGATATCATTGCCGCCTTCTCTGGCATCATCTGGAAAGTGCTCATAACCACCACGAGCTGAAACGGCATTTTCTTCAACAATATTGAAAGCAAAATCAATCTTTAACTTTGTGCTGGAATTAGGTTTCAACGGTGAAGCTAGGTCAACTCTCATTAACGTACCGACAACCACGTAATTAAGAGGGTTCCCTCTGTTGTCAGTGACTTTGTTTAATTCGAAACCTAACTCAGTGTCTTCAACAAACTGTTGGCTGCGCAACGCACCAAGACTTAGGCGTGCCGGTGAGTCACCGTTTGCACCTTGTGACGCAGGACCACGACCGCCAACGCCACCAAAGGCGCTAGTAAGGGTGGCCATTGAATCATCTTTAAATTTATTTTGATCAAGCTGGATCCATAAATACTTTAGAGTATCAGGCGAATTATTTTGGTAATCGATGCTTTGCGAAGCCGACAAACGACGTTTAGCTTCATCTAATTTCACATCAATCACATAATCGACTTTTTGCTGCCAATACATATGGCCAGGTTCACCAGCGGCATTTCGATATACGTTTGGCGTAGGTAAGGCTTCGTCTAATTGACGGAACTTGTCTTCAAAATTACCTTTCGTCTGCTGAATGGCAGAGCTTGCGTTGCTACAAATAGGAAGAAAGCTTGAAACGCACACGAGTGCAACAAGCGAGGCTCTCTTAAATGACATGTTTATTTTCCTGTTACCGATTGGCTGTTGGTTGGTTTGTGACTTGTTCGCGTTCACTTCGTACGTGCCTACTTACGGAGCATTTGAAAAGTACTACCACTTGTCGATTCTAATTATTTTCGGCTATTGTAACGGCTTCAATAACAATTAAAAGGCGTAGCAAATATTTGTTTATATAATGTGCTATTTATTTATCAGCGAAACCTTGAATTCTCCTTGTTAATCAAGCTGAATACAGTATTCTCAATAACTATAAAAATTTTGTAACAAAAAGCGAATAATGACTTCTTTTTCATGGCAAAGGGCCGTAATCAAAATCGGTAGTGCTTTAATCTCGCCTAATGGCAAGGGTTGCAGCGCTGAGTATTTGTTATCTATTGCAAAGTTTATTACTGCCAGTCGTCAACAGGGCAAAGAGGTCATTATTGTATCTTCCGGCAGTGTTGCGGCGGGTCGCAGTTCCATAAAAACGGGTTTACAAGCGACCATTGCCGAAAAACAAGCCATGGCCGCTATAGGTCAGACGCAAATGATGGCCAATTGGGCGCGCTTTTTCGACTTCCCTTGTGCGCAAATTCTATTAACGCTTGATGATTTGCATGATCGTCGCCGTTACGTAAACGTAAAAAACACATTAAGAGAACTACTCGCTAATCACGCCCTTCCTATCGTGAACGAAAATGACACCGTGGCTGTTGATGAGATCAAGGTAGGCGACAATGATAATCTCGCTGCCCATACCGCACTTGTAGCTCAAGCCGACACACTGATAATTTGTACCGATGTTGACGGCTTGTTCAACGCCGATCCTCGTAAAAATCCGGATGCCGAATTACTGCCTTGCGTCGATGTTATTACGCCGGAAATTAGTGCACTAGCCGGAGGTGCTGGCAGTGCAGTAGGGACAGGCGGCATGATCACCAAACTTCAAGCGGCTCAAAAATGCGGAGAAAGTGGCGTTCAAACTTTATTGGTAAATGGCAGACACGCTTCAGTGTTTGATGCATTGTCGCAAGGAATGTGTCCCGGAACTTTGTTTAAAGCCACTAATAATCTGCGCTCTGCAAAGCATAAATGGTTGTCTCACACGGTAAAATCTAACGGCACACTGAACATCGATAAAGGCGCTTATCTTGCGCTTTCGGAAAAAGGTGCTTCACTTTTGGCGGTAGGTATAAGTGAAGTAAGTGGTAACTTCAAGAGTAACGATGCAGTCGATATTTTGTACGAAGGAAGTGTGATTGCCAAAGGTATTAGCTTGTACTCTCATAGCGAGCTACGTTCCATTAAAGGGTTGAACAGCAGTCGCATTGAGAGCGTGCTTGGTTTTAGTCATGGTGAAGAGGCAATCCACCGAGATGATTTGGTATTAAGCCAAAATTTGCGTCAGAATTTACGCTAATATTTGTCCTATAGTACTAAAAATATTTGAGTCTAGGCCAGTTGTGGTGCATGCTTGTGCTTAATAACTCGCTTCGCGCTTTATAGCGAGAGTAATTAACGATGTAAACTTGGCTGTATTTGCCATGCTTGAGCATCAAATAATAATAATAACGGGCATTTGAGCCTGATGATGTAAACAAATATATGATAAACATTCATAGCTTGGAAGATGATGGCTTACTTACAAGCTTCAGTCAGCGCCATAAGGTACTTGCCCTCGCATTAGCGACCGTATTTGTCGGTTATGGAAATGCGACGACCAAAGCTGTTGCGGATGTTGATGAAATAGAGCCCCTCACTACTTTTCGTGATGCTTATAAAGAATACATCGCAGTCATTAGCTCAAACAATGCATCATCAGCTTACTTAGTGATTGTCGCCGAACAAACTTATCAGCTTGGTAAGGCAAAGTTTGGTCCACGTCATCAGAACACCTTCTTATTGCAACAAAACTTAGCCAATGCGTATTTGACGACCGGTGATTATTCTCGTTCAGCTGCCAACTATGCTTCAGTGATAGAGTATTATGAGGAAACTCAGGGCGACGAAAGCCAAGCTTATTACTTTGCCTTACTTGATATTATTAATTTATTGCATACTGCTTACAAAGCGAAGCAGTTGCTAGCTGAAGACTTAGGGATAACGCAATTTGCGCGCGATAAAGCGATTGTTAAATTGCTCGCAGTAACAAAAGAACTCGTTTCGTTTATGCCAGAAAATGCACTTTTGTTTCTCGGGCATACGGTAAAAACAGCAATCAGCAATCGATGGGCTGAAAAAAACAGTCAATTGCTGGATATGGCTAAGCAATTTAGTATTGATGCGAAGAAGCATCTTGGTGAATCATCCCCCGTATATGCAGAATCTTTGGTTTACCTTGGGCAAGTTTTGTATGGCATGCAAAAAAATAAAGATGCCTTACAGACACTAGAAAAAGCCTTGGCACTGCCACAAAGTCAAAGTACTGATATGCATGGTTTTAGAACGGTTGCGCATGCTCATTTGACGTCGTTATATGCACGTAAAAATAATGCTGAGAAAGCAGGCTTTCATAGCCAGCTGGTTGGCAAAGATAGAGTTTGGGATGGTGAGAAAGTAGCCTTACATCGAGTTATGCCGCGTTTCCCTTCAGAGAAAGTGGCGAAAACAGATACCAACAAAGCATCTGTTACTATTGCGTTTGATATTAGTAAGACGGGAACAGCAATTAATATAGAAATTGAGAACAGCACTCATATTGCCTTCAACAAATACGCTATTGCCGCTTTAAAACAGTGGTACTTTGCGCCAAAATGTGTCGATGGCGAGTTCTTCATAGCGACGGGTTTTGAGATCACCGTCGACTTCATTCGAGAATAATATCTGTTCACTAAAGTGAGTTATCATGAAAGAAATTCAAAAATTACTAGACAACAACATACGTTGGGCGGAAGAGACAGATAAAGCTGATCCAGAGTTTTTTAATAAACTATCAAAGCAACAAAAGCCGATTTACTTATGGATTGGGTGTTCAGACAGTCGCGTACCAGCAAATCAGATCGTTGATTTACTACCGGGTGATATTTTTGTTCACAGAAATGTCGCGAACATGGTCGTGCACACCGACTTTAACTGTTTGACGGTTTTGCAATACGCTATTGATGTGCTAAAAGTGAAGCATGTGATCGTTTGTGGCCACTATGGTTGTGGCGGTGTTGAAGCGGCTATGGGCACTGAAAGCTTCGGTTTAATCGATAACTGGTTGGCACATATCAAAGATACCGCCGACGAGAATAAAGCCCTGCTTGATTCGCTTCCTCCAGAAGAAAGAGCAGCCAAACTTTGCGAACTGAATGTATTACAACAAGCCGAGAATGTGCGCCGCACTTCTGTCTACCAGGATGCTGTGAAACGCGATCAAGACGTTAAAATCCACAGTTGGATATACAGCCTGCGTAACGGCAAGATAACGGTTCTTTGATGACAACACCTGCGGCAGTAAAAGCTGTAAAGCCACCATTGCCGTTGTTGGAATTTATTGCCTTAATGGCTTTGCTGACATCGCTCGTTGCCTTAAGTATCGACGCGATGTTGCCAGCACTGAATCAAATTGGCTTAGACTTAAACAGCAGCAGCCCGCAACAAACTTACCTCGTTATATCTCTGTTTTTTGGGGGGATGGCTCTGGGCCAAATATTCTTTGGGCCATTTTCAGATGCGCGAGGACGCAGGCTAACAATTCTTGTTGGTTTGATCATATTCATTCTAGGTACTTTCGTGTGTTACTTCGCCCAAAGTATTGAGGTGTTGCTGATTGGCAGACTCATTCAAGCTTTCGGCGTATCAGGCCCAAGAGTAGCCTCAATGGCGGTTATCAGAGATCAATATGAAGGCGAAGCAATGGCTCGCATCATGTCTTTTATTACCGTAATTTTTATTCTCGTGCCCATGATTGCTCCTTTGGTAGGTCAAGCAGTCATGGAGCATTTTCATTGGCGTGAAATATTCACCGTGTTTTGGATTGTCGCGATTATATCCGGTATTTGGTTTTTCCTGCGTCAGTCAGAAACACTAATAAGAGCGAATCGCCAGAAGTTCGCTTGGCATCACTTTTTCCGTTCATGCTGGTGGTTGTTGAGGCAGCCTCAAGTGATGGGCTACTCCTTTGCAATGGGATTCATCTTTGGTTCCTTTCTTGCGTACTTAAGTGCTTCACAAACGATATTCCAAGAAATTTATGATACCGGTGTCTGGTTCCCTTTAGTCTTCGCAACCTTAGCCTTTTCTATAGGTCTTGCATCATTCTTTAACGGTATGATGGTGATGAAGTGGGGAATGCGCTCGATTTGCGATCGTGCACTTTTCTTCTCGATGGTTTTCGGTATTGCATTAACTGTGATCACTTTGTACTTTGAAGGTATTCCACCGCTGTGGCTTTTCATCAGCACGCTATTTTTTGGTTTCTTTTTTATCGGTATGTTGTTTGGGAATTTAAACGCACTAGCGATGTTACCTGTTGGTCATATTGCAGGCTTAGGTGCTGCCTTTATAGGGTCATTCACAAGTATCGTCGCGGTACCGATTGCAACCATTATTAACCTATTCTTGAGTGACAACGTGATACCAATCGCTCTTGGTTTTTTACTATTTTCGGTTCTCTCGTTTTTCGCTGTGCAGTATGCAAAGAGAACGCCAGCGGCAGATTGATAGGTATAAAAAAGGGCGATAGTAAAGTGACCCATATAACTAGGTCGCTTTTACATCACCCTTTTTTTAATTTCTAAATAAACTACAACTCGTAATACATGTTAATTACGTTTTTGGAGCTAATTAATATCATTAGCTAGCAGCTAAGCTTGGGTCATACATTTCTTATATCAGAATTTCGTGTATCAGACCTTACTGCTGGCTAATCTCCGCTGTAGAGTCTATCACTTATTTTGAATAAGCTACTTTTAAATGAGAGTGAGAAGCTGAGTTATCCACAATATCAATCGTTTTAGAGACACGTTGTCCGTTTTTCATCTTATCGTAACATGTCTGTTTCAATTCTAGCATCTGACAAAACTTGTAGAACGCTAAAAAATCTACTCTAGAAAAGTTATCACCTTCCCTGGTCATTTGTGTATCTATGTACGCTGAATCGCCGTTGATAGTCATGTTAGCTGAACCTGTGTAAGCTTCACCATAATTTCTGACTCTCAACGCTCTCACCATTTTAACTTCAAATATCCAATCGCCTATTTGAGTGTATCTTGATGTCATCGGTTGCATATAGTATTTCCAAATGTATCTTCAGTGATAACTAACCTTTGCATTTAATACGCAAAGAAAAGTCGAGTGTAAGCATATAGTCTTATTCAGCAGTTTCAATAGCTAAAGCGTGTTTATTTGCCTGCTATAGGCCGATTTATAGACTTTAGTAATGATAAATAACTTCAAACTTTCAGTTTGTATCTTTTTGGCTACACGGCATTTGTGACGACGGGGGTTTTTCGAGCTAAATTTTACAACTAAATATAAAAAGCCCGACCAAAAGGCCGGGCAAAAGGAGCTTAGTTAAAGCACCTAACGACAGAAAATGTTCGAAACTAGTATAAAGAATACTGATTAGTGGAAAATTGCATAGCCAGCAAGGGATTAGAAAACTGGCTACGCAAACTTCAACTAAACTTATTCTACAATTGCTTTCATATCGGTCATGTATCCGCGAAGCTTTTCACCGACACTTTCCACTCCATGAGAACGAATTGCCTTGTTAACCTGTACGAGTTTCATATTGTCCACTGCATTGGACTGCCCTGTTAAACCACCACCGATATGTTCGGCAGTAATGTTTGGCATTAATTTCTCTTTTAACAAAGGTACTGCTGCATTAGCGAATAGATAGTTACCGTATTCAGCCGTATCTGAAATAACCACATTCATCTCATACAAACGCTTTCTTGCGATGGTATTTGAGATAAGAGGCGTTTCATGTAGCGACTCGTAGTAAGCAGACTCTGGTAAAATACCAGCTTCAACCATCACGTCGAATGCGAGTTCAACACCGGCTTTTATCATGGCAACTAGCAAGATGCCTTTATCAAAAAATTCTTGGTCTGAAATTTTACCTTCATAAACTGGCGCATTCTCAAAACCTGATTGGCCCGTTTCTTCGCGCCATTTCAATAGATTCGCATCACCGTTAGCCCAATCTTCCATCATTGTAGTGGAGAAGTGGCCGCTAATAATGTCATCTTGATGCTTCTCAAATAGTGGACGCATCATTGTTGTTAGTTCTACTGATAATTCGTGAGCGACAATTTTGGCTGGGTTAGATAAGCGGTCCATCATGTTGGTTACGCCGCCAATCTTAAGTGCTTCGGTAATCGCTTCTAAACCATATTGTACCAAGGCACCTGCGTATGCTGGATCAACGCCATCGGCAACCATCTTGTCATATGCTAGGATGGCACCGGCTTGTTGCATGCCACATAAAATTGTTTGTTCGCCCATCAAGTCAGATTTCACTTCTGCGACGAATGAACTTTCTAAAACACCGGCTCTATCGCCGCCAGTTGCACTAGCTAATGCTTTTGCAGTTGCCCAACCTTTATTTTCAGGATCGTTTTCAGGGTGAACGGCAATGAGTGTTGGCACACCAAAACCGCGTTTATATTCTTCACGTACTTCCGTACCAGGGCATTTTGGCGCGCACATCACAACGGTGATATCAGAGCGAATTTTTTGCCCTTCTTCAACGATATTAAAACCATGTGAGTAGCTAAGCGTCGCGCCTTTTTTCATTAAAGGCATGACCGCTTCGACAACACTAGAATGCTGTTTGTCAGGTGTTAAGTTGTAAACTAAATCTGCACCAGGAACTAAATCTTGATAAGTACCGACTTCAAAACCGTTTGATGATGCTCTTACATACGAATCGCGTTTTTCGTCAATAGCAGCTTGGCGCAAAGCGTAGCTAACATTTAGACCAGAGTCGCGCATGTTCAAGCCTTGATTCAAACCTTGAGCGCCACACCCTACGATAACAATCGATTGGCCTTTTAAGTAATCACAACCATCCGCAAATTCGTCTCGGTGCATAAACCGGCACTGACCCAATTGGTCGAGTTGTTTGCGTAAAGGTAATGTATTGAAATAATTTGTCATTTTCTATCCGATTAGTTCTGAATCTGCTTTTCAAGCATCGCACTCAATTAGTCATATTGCATATCTGAATGAGTGTTAATTTTTGTGTCCGTGACGACATGATTCGATAATAAGAACTAAATAATCTTTTATAAAGTGATATATTTGAAACTTAATATTTCATATTATGAAATATTAAGTTTTACTATTAGTGAAAGCTGACAATCAAAGACTATTTAATGCGAGTAAATAATGGAACTAAAAGCCTTACAAATGTTTCGACACTTGGCCAAGAGTTTGCACTTTAGTAAAACAGCTCAGGCAATGTTTGTCTCTCCTCCAACGCTCTCCAGAGCAATTTCAAGATTGGAAGAAGAGTGCGGTGCCGCTTTGTTCGTTCGCAATAATCGCAGTGTTAAATTAACGGCGGCAGGGCAACGATTTTTGGAGTTTGCTGATCTAACGATTAATGAGTGGCTGCAGGTTCGCGCTGATATAGGCCAGCAACAAACGCAGTTGAGCGGTTGTTTGTCCTTGTATTGTTCGGTGACAGCGAGTCAAAGTCATCTTCCCACCCTACTCGATAAGCTTTATGCACAATATCCACAAATCGAGATTAAGCTAGATACGGGCGATCACTCACTAGCAATTGATAATGTGCAACAGCACAAAGCAGATTTAGCGATCACTATTCATACGCCCGAGTTCCCTTCGCATTTGTCTTTTATTCAACTAGAAGAAGTGCCACTGGTTTTAATTGTGCCCAAGTCACTTCAAGTCTCTCACATCGACGAGGTAAAGTGGCATGAGCATAGCGTGGTGATGCCAGCTCGAGGACCTTCAAAAAGAATTATAAACCATTGGTTTGCAGAACATGGAGTGAAACCCAGAGTTTACGCAAGTGTGTCTGGTAATGAAGCGATTGTGAGCATGGTGGCTCTGGGCTTGGCGATCGGTTTTGTGCCGCAAATTGTGCTGGATAACTCAGTGGCGAAATCCAAAGTGACGAGTATTGAAGTGAAGGACATAGAAGCCTACTCGCTAGGAATATGCTTTTTAAGAGAGCGAGAGAATGAGGCATTGATACGTGCCATGATTGAACTTTTTGATACTTAATGTACGAACATCAAAACAAAAAGTAATGTTTCCTTGACATTAATCAAAAGTAAGCTTAACTTATCATTAAGTAAAGGACGCTTTACCTTGAATTATCGACAAACTAACATTAAAAGGTAACATTATGACTACTATTCAAAGTTCTACAGACAAAATCAGCATGGCAGACAAATGTAAGCGCAATACTAGATCACTCGCGGTTTGGACCGGCGCTTGGTTGTGTAGCCTAGCCCTTGTGGCTTTCGGTCCGAAATTTTTATGGGATTATGGCCAAGTAATCACGGTATCGGCTATCGCCATTAACATACTGATGGGTTACAAAATGATCATGGCAAATAAGCAATATTTATTGGATTTAGATGAGCTTCAACAGCGTATCCATTTCGTTGCGATGGCATTTTCACTTGGCGTTAGTATGGTGTTTGGGGCAGTATTTGGTTTACTTGAGGCCGTTCGTTTAGTTGAATTTGAACCCAACCCTTCAAGTGTCCTTTTTGTAATGGGTATATCCTATGGCGTAGCGATGTTGGTGGCTACAAGGAAGTACTCATGAAAAATAAATTCAAAGTACTCCGGGCAGAACGCGATTGGACGCAGGCCGATCTCGCGCGCGAATTGGATGTGTCACGGCAAACCATCATAGCGATAGAAAAGGGTAAGTATGACCCGAGTTTATCCTTGGCATTTAAAGCGGCGAAATTATTCGGTATGCAAATTGAAGTTTTGTTTCAATCTGAAGAAGACGCCGTTATCGAATAAGTTAGCGCTGCTGAAGATTAGAACTTGCCTAGCCGGTAAGTTCATTTAGCATACGGTCGAAGCTCCGGAAACTAAGCGCTTCGGCCAAATGCCGCTGATTCACTCGATCTGCGCAATCTAAGTCAGCAATGGTGCGTGCAACCCGCATAGTTCGATGGTAAGCACGCATCGATAAATTCATGCTTTGCATTGCCTTACTCAAAAATAAACTTTCAGTTTCACTAAGCGGGCAGTACTGCTCAATCTCCTTTCCACTTAAACATTTATTTAGCTTACCTTGGCGCTCCATTTGTCTCTCTTGTGCGGCTACTACTCTCGCTTTTACGATGGCGCTTGTTTCCAGGTCTACAGCGAGCTGCGGATGCTCACTTCCTTCTCCTTGTTCGGCACGCGATGAATTGGTTTCCCCTTGCTTCCTCTGCGATATATTGATTTCTACATTATTTTCCTGCTTTACATCTGTTGCCCTATGATCTTTTCGCGCTGCTATGTTTGCTTCTTCGGCTTGAGAGGACATCGACGTCGAAATGTCCGAATTAGCAGTGGCTTTTAGATGATGCACATTATTGTTGCTTCGCTGTTGTGAAAACTCGGTCGCCATTTTACTTTGGTGTTTCACTTGCAGAGCTTTGCCTAGATCAATTCGCGGAACATTCACTTGCAAGTCAATTCGGTCCAAGAATGGGCCAGAGATTCGATTCAAATAACGTAAGACCTGATCTGGGTTTGCTCGCTGATCATCTATGTCCCCTGTTGGACTTGGATTCATTGCGCAAACTAGTTGAAACTCCGCTGGGTAGACAACTTTTTGTGCTGCCCTAGAAATATTGATTTCGCCTGTCTCCATTGGCTCACGCAATACATCGAGTATGTGACGACCGAATTCAGGTAGCTCATCCAAGAACAAAACGCCCTTATGCGCCAAAGAAATTTCCCCGGGTTTGGGGTAGGTTCCGCCACCTACCAGTGCAGTAGCGGAACTTGTATGGTGAGGTTGTCTGAATGCTCGGTTACGCCATGTCGCTGGGCAAATTTTATCGCCTGAAATAGAGCGAATTGAAGCAGAAGTAAGCGCAGATTCCTCATCAAGTTCTGGCATGATAGAAAGTAGTCGATTCGCTAGCATGCTTTTTCCAGTTCCCGCGGGGCCAAAGAAAAGAATATTGTGCGCACCTGCAGCGGCAATCTCTAATGCGCGCTTGGCGTGATGCTGTTCAACAATGTCAGACATATCTCCGTAAACAGACGCTTCTTGCTTTGTTTTTTTGATGATGTGAGGCGCAATTTTTTGCCGATTAGATAGATGTAAGTAAACCTCAGTGAGTGATTTCGCAGCCACAATTTGAGCGTTACTCACAAGGCTCGCTTCGTCTCCGTTACTTACCGGCAATACAAGTTGTCGCTTAGATTTAGAAGCAGCAAAAGCCATGGGTAATGCGCCTTGAATTGCTCTGAGGTCACCAGAAAGAGCGAGTTCCCCGATGAACTCGTATTGCAGTAAGTCGACTCTTTTCAGTTGCTCACTCGCGGCAATAATGCCAATAGCAATTGCCAAATCGAAACGACTTCCGCCTTTTGGTAAGTCGGCGGGTGCCATGTTTACGGTAATGCGTTTACATGGAAACTCAAAGTCGCTATTGATCAGAGCGCTGCGCACACGATCGCGCGATTCTTTCACGGTCGTTTCTGGCAGCCCCACCAAATTAAACGCAGGTAGACCATTAGATAAGTGCACTTCAATAGTGACCAAAGGTGCATCAACACCCAAATTGGCTCGGGTATAAACAATAGATAAAGACATGAATTAAATCCTAATGGTTTTTATGCGTATAGCCTATTTGATGAGCAGGGGAAAATCAGCTGGACTTTGTAGCAGTTTTTTCAAGAAGTGCTTGCGAAGCGCCTTTAATTCAGGCACATTGACCGAGTGACGACAATATGAATCAATATTTTTCAAGCATCTTCGCAACAACGACTTAGCCATAAATAGTGTGTAAGCGTTAGTTGAGCGAGGGCGCAGTGCATTCTCAGAATTCACAAAACCCTCTTTTATAGAGGGTTTTTTTGTTTTAAAAGCCCTAATCCTTATTGATGCGATAGCAGGAGAAAGCAATGCCTAAATTACGTTCAGCAACATCTACTCAAGGCCGAAATATGGCGGGTGCAAGAGCACTATGGCGAGCGACTGGCATGAAAGATGGTGATTTTGGGAAGCCGATTATTGCCGTATCCAACTCCTTCACTCAGTTTGTGCCTGGTCATGTGCACCTTAAAGATATGGGGCAACTCGTCGCGCGCAGTATTGAAGCCGCAGGTGGCGTTGCAAAAGAATTCAATACCATAGCGGTTGATGATGGCATCGCAATGGGGCACAGCGGCATGCTGTATAGCCTTCCTTCGCGCGAAATCATCGCCGACTCTGTGGAATATATGGTTAACGCGCATTGCGCCGACGCAATCGTGTGTATTTCAAACTGCGACAAAATTACCCCAGGCATGTTGATGGCAGCTATGCGCCTTAACGTACCTGTCATCTTTGTTTCGGGTGGCCCGATGGAAGCAGGGAAAACAAAACTAAGCGATCAACTTATCAAGCTCGATCTCGTTGATGCGATGGTCGCAGCCGCTGACGATAAAGTATCTCAAGAAGATTCAGATCAAATAGAACGCTCAGCTTGCCCAACGTGTGGTTCTTGCTCAGGCATGTTCACCGCAAACTCAATGAACTGCCTAACCGAAGCGCTAGGTTTGTCATTACCCGGCAATGGTTCAATGCTGGCAACTCATGCCGACCGTGAAGGTTTGTTTAAGCAAGCAGGTGTTGAAATCGTTAATTTATGCAAGCGTTGGTATGGTGATAACGATCCAACAGCATTGCCAAGAAATATTGCGAACTTTAAGGCGTTCGAAAATGCGATGAGCCTAGATATCGCGATGGGTGGCTCAACCAATACCATTCTACATTTGCTAGCCGCCGCGATTGAAGGTGAAGTTGAATTCACCATGGATGATATTGATCGTCTGTCACGCAAAGTACCGCATTTATGCAAAGTAGCGCCTTCCACACCCGAATATCACATGGAAGATGTGCACAGAGCAGGTGGTGTCATGGGCATTCTAAATGAACTGAATAAAGCCGGTCTTCTACACGGTGACAACCCTCATGTACTTGGCAAGAGTATGAAAGAAGTGATTGCCGAATGGGATATTACCAATCCACAAAATGAAAAAGCTCTAGAATTCTATAAAGCGGGCCCTGCTGGCATTAGAACAACCCAAGCTTTCAGTCAAAGTTGTCGCTATCCATCGGCTGATGTTGACCGCGAAAAAGGTTGTATTCGCAGTATTGAAAACGCCTTTAGTTTAGAGGGCGGTTTAGCTGTTTTATTTGGTAATTTAGCTGAAAATGGCTGCATCGTGAAAACTGCGGGTGTTGATGAGTCTATTCATAAATTCACAGGCCCAGCTCGCGTATACGAAAGCCAAGACGATGCCGTTGCGGGTATCTTGAATGATGAAGTTAAGTCGGGTGAAGTTGTGGTTATTCGATATGAAGGACCAAAGGGCGGCCCAGGCATGCAAGAAATGCTTTACCCAACCTCATATTTGAAGTCGAAAGGTTTAGGTAAAGAGTGCGCTTTGATCACAGATGGGCGCTTTTCTGGTGGTACATCTGGTCTCTCTATTGGTCACTGTTCACCAGAAGCGGCTAGTGGCGGTGGACTCGCTTTAGTGCAAAATGGTGACACTATCGCTATCGACATTCCTAATCGAACAATGAATTTGGTGCTCGATGATGCACAATTGCAAGCTAGAAGAAACGCGATGAATAATTCGGCGACCCCCTGGAAGCCAGTGGATAGAAAGCGTGAAGTAAGCACCGCATTGAAAGTGTTTGCTATGTTGGCATCAAGCGCTGATAAAGGCGCCGTTCGTGACCCATCAAAACTGGATTACTAATGACTTTAAGTAGTGTAAAAACCACAAGCGAAAAAACGCCTTATCAATATTTAACGAAGATCTTGTGTGCCCCAGTATATGAGGCCGCAATTAATTCTGATTTGGATTATCTCTCAAGCTTGTCGGCAGAGCTGAAGAACAAAGTGTATTTGAAGCGCGAAGACCAGCAGCCGGTGAAGTCTTTCAAAATTCGTGGTGCGTATAATTGTATACGCCAACTCAGTGATGAGAAAAAAGCGGCTGGTGTTGTTGCAGCCTCAGCAGGAAACCACGCCCAAGGTGTTGCTTATGCAGCGAAAAAGCTCAATATCAAAGCCACCATCGTTATGCCAGAAACGACGCCAGATATCAAAGTAGAAGCCGTAAAGCGATTTGGTGGCAGCAATGTGACCGTTGTGCAGTCGGGGACAAGTTTTGACCAAGCTAATGATGTAGCTAGAACACTTTGCAAAGAACAAGGTTTCTCAATGATACCGCCTTTTGATCATCCAGATGTGATCGCTGGGCAAGGCACTATTGCAAAAGAGATGCTGGAACAAAACCCTAATTTAGAATACCTCTTCGTTGCGGTTGGCGGCGGCGGATTAGCTGCTGGCATCGCTATATATATCAAACAAATACGTCCAGATATTAAAATAATCGGTGTTGAGTCCGTTGAATCGGCTTGTTTAAAAGCGGCAATGGAAAAAGGCGCTCCGGTTACCTTACCAACGGTAGGTATATTCGCCGATGGCGTTGCAGTTAAAACGATTGGTAGCGAAACATTTCGTTTGTGCCAAGAATATTTAGATGACGTTATCACGGTTAGTAATGATGAGATTTGTGCGGCAATTAAAGATATCTTCGATGATACGCGCGTTATTGCTGAACCGGCGGGCGCATTATCCGTAGCAGCGATCCGAAAATACAGCAAACAATACAAGCTTCAAGGCGCAGTCATTGGTGGTATTTTGTGTGGCGCAAATATCAATTTCCACACGCTTCGTTATGTGTCTGAACGCTGTGAGTTAGGCGAGCAAAAAGAAGCGGTGTTTGCGGTAAAAATTCCTGAAACGAAAGGCTCTTTCAAAGCATTCTGCACAATGCTTGGTGGCATCACCATCACAGAGTTTAATTATCGTTTTGCGAAAGGCGATGAAGCGCATATCTTTGTAGGAGTGAAGCTAAAACGCGGCATGGCTGAGTTGCAGGCATTATTAAAACGACTGAATAAGAACGGTTACGAGTGTTTTGATATGTCGGATAATGAATTAGCTAAGTTGCACGTTCGCCATATGGTAGGTGGTAAACCGCAAGAACCCATAAACGAGCATATATTTTCATTCTCATTCCCAGAATACCCTGGCGCATTGATGCACTTTTTGAGCAAGCTTGGTGAGCAATGGAATATAACCCTGTTTCATTATCGCAATCATGGTGCTGCCGAAGGGCTGGTGCTAGCGGGCTTCGATATAGAAGATAATAAAAGAGAGTTGTTTGATTTACATGTGAAAGAACTCGGTTTTGATGTGCATGAACATCAAGACAATCCAGCGTATCGTTTGTTTTTATCTGGGCAGAAATGAAGCTTCGATCTTAGACATTTTTGAACGAGAGAGGCTAATCGAGAGGGGCATCTAATGTTGCCGTTTTCTCTAGAATAAAGGGTAACCAAAACTGCCTATATTGCGGTTTATCAATGACGGGTACAAATTTATTTGGCAGATAGAATAAGGTCCGATTATGAAGCTTGGCATTGATAATATCCTTACCATAATAGTCAAAAAAGAGTTGGTCAAAACTGCCATCTTCGAGCGCGTTATTCAAACCATACTGAATTCTGTCATGCAGTCTTTCGTCCCCTAATTGAACAAAAAAGTAGACGGGTAAGTCGTAATAAATAACTAATTTCTGCTCGACTGCAAATTCTGGATAAACTGTCTTCCGCTCATCTAGTTCTCGGTATATTTCATTTAAGCCTCTAGGAAATGCATCGAAGCGGTCGAAGGCAAGCATTTTAAAAAGCACATGATATTCCGTAGATGTTGCAACGTCTAAACCAGCCTCGTTAAATACGATAGTGTCTAGCCATCCTTTGCCTTGTCCTAATATAAAATTCGTAAGTTGATTAAGGTTTTCTACTTCAGCGAACTGCGCTTGTTTGCTTTTTTTTATTAACAGTAGCCGCAAACCTTGGATCCCCTTCACTAAGGGAATTTTAATCGGAAGTACCATAGACTCAAGTTGAGTACTCGTAGGGGAAGTTAAAACATTAACATATTGACCGCGGCTCATTTCAACGGGAATTCGTGTACTCGGAAGTTCAATCTCAGCGTACTTTAAAGAATATGCCCCAAACTTATCGATGGATTTTTCTAATGATAATTGCAGTAATTCGTAAAAGTATTTGTCTCTGACATCCGCCTTTCCTGTAGGCTGAGGGTAGAAAATCTCGTCTACTTCCTCACTTGCATGAACAAAGAAAGGCAACAAGTAGCATATAACTAGGAAAAACGACTTCATCTACTACCTGTATATTAATTAAAGGATTAGTTAGCATAGTCTACATACAGTCTCTACACAATAAGCCTAGGTTTTACTTAAATAAAATCTTGCTTAGCGTCGTTTTAAATTAAACCAACTTACTCATTTGGTAGAATTGGGTTTAAAGTTAGAAAACGCACAGGGAACAGTTCGGCATAGCGTGTTTCAATTTCTTTTAGAACTTGCTCAGCGTTTGGATAGTTTCGCCTAATAGACAACACTAGAGGTATCTTTTCAAGGGTGTAAGAATGTAGTTTCAAACTTGGATCTGAATTAAGGTAAAACAGAGCCGGCTTCTTGTAGGCTAATAAGTATTGTGCGCGTTGTTGAACAAGCGCTTTCAAAGCGCGCGGATGATTTTCTGAGTTAAAGCGTTCATTGCTCACTAACGCCCCTTCTCCTCTGAACGCGCCACCATAACTGTATCCTGCGATGGTGATAAGTGGTGTTCCCTGTAATTGAGATATATTACTAATAGGAGGCGTTTTGTCTGCCAACCAAAAGACAGACATATCCAAAGTATCAAATACTTTCTCTCCAAATATTAATTTGTCTGAACCAGGGCTGGTAAAAGGGACGACCATGAGTAAGTCAATTTTATCCGTCACCATATTTCTGAATAAGCGTCGATTAGGGCCGGGATAAGCAGTGAATTCATAACCTGAGTCAATCACTACCTTCTTAATAATCTCGGTCACCTCTCCAACCGCTAGACCCTTTTCATCTGTGTAAGTGTAGGGTGCGAACTCTGAATAGCCGAAGTTTATTTTAGGAAGGGTATTGTTTTGCCATGAGTGACATTCGGCACTGAAAACCAAGATGCTGAGAACTAGAGTCCCAATGAAACTTTTATATCGATTCATTCTGCCGCTTAACAATAAAGAACGTTGATTTCAGAATAAACGAGTTGCATGAGCTATTCAACAAGTCCACTTTCATCCTTGCTTAAGACCACGTCATTCTGAAAGTGGCATAATACTGTTCGTGCAAGGTTTAAAAGCCCTTCGTCATTCTTAAAGCGGCATAATACTGTTCGTGCAAGGTTTAAAAGCCCCTCGTCTCTCTTAAAGCGGCACAATACTGTTCGTGCTAGGTTTAAAAGCCCCTCGTCTTTCTTAAAACGGCATAATACTGGTCGTGCAAGTTTTAAAAGCCCCTCGTCTTTCTTAAAGCGGCATAATACTGTTCGTGCAAGCTTTAAAAGCCCCTCGTCTTTACTGCGAAGGCAGTAATCTCCGTCTATCTGCTGCGATGCTGAGATTGATAGAGTTAGTAAAAGGCTTTAACGAACAGTATTATGCACAAGCAAGAATTGCTTCAAATATTGCACTATAGCTTTAAATCTTCTCTAAATGCTGAGCAATTTCAGGCCAAACTAATTCCATGATCGCTTCTTTTAAGGCTCGGCTGTCTTCAGAGAACTCTAAAGTGCCGCTATCGAGTGTGTTGAGTAGCTTATTTTCGCGTAAGGCATTCACGAATGAGCCTAGTACATTTTTATCGTAAAATTCCGGTGAGCTCATGCCATACAAAGTAGACAGCCTTTCAGCAACAACACAGCTTTGTTTTTCTAATTGAGTGCGAGCTAAGGATTTCTCTTTTTCCAATACACTTAAAACAACCGCATAGCGTTGCCATGTCTCTTGCATTGCACGACTCAGTAACCAAGCAGAATGGAAGCTGTCTGAGCTAGACGGCGGTGGCATTAAATACTCTTCACTTTGACTGAGTAAACCTTGGGTCTTCATTTGCTCAACCAATTGTTCAGCGATTTTAACTGCTTCGTCCAGTGAATAATGCATGAAGAATTCACGCTTCAGCAATGGATAAAGCTTTTTAACCATATCAATTACACGCGACGCTTCGGTTTTCTTATTATTAAATACGACCGCCATAATTAAGCTGGGTAAAGCAAATACGTGCATAATATTGTTACGATAATATGTTAGTAAAACAGCTTTACCTTCTTTGGTAGCAATCATTTTTCCGTATTCGTCTTCCGACTGCTCGAAACGCTTCAATGCTAATGTTGTTTCTACTAACTCTTCTGCATCGGCTTCCGGCAATGTGAAGTCACCGCTAAAAGGCACATTTGATAATAACTCTAAGTAATCGCTAATTGCTGCAGTGAGTTCAGACTGACTCATAATTTGCGTTTTCGATGATAGCAAGCAAAGTGCAACCAAGGCTGTACCGTTCAAAGCTGCGGCTCGATTGATGCGAGTCATGATTGTATCGGCCAGTTGATTTACTGCTGGCGTTAACCATGCGGGCTTTTTGTTTGGATCATCGGGTGTTGTTTCACGCCAGTTGTCTACATTACTGTCTAAAAACTGATTGATCTGAATAGGCTCGCCAAAGTTCACGAAACCATGACCATAATTTTTTAACTTGCGAATGGCAGAAAAAACTTGGGTAGGGGACTCTTTCTTTTTAGTGTTCCCTTTCAATTCTTTCTGGTAGCTCTTCACTTCCATTACGTGTTCGTAACCAAGATAAACCGGAACAATCGACACTGGGCGGTTAATCCCTTTTAGCGCAGCTTGCAAGGTCATGGCTAGCATGCCGGTTTTTGGTGGTAATAGTCTGCCAGTTCTTGAGCGCCCACCCTCGGGATAATACTTAACCGAGTAGCCGCGGTTGAATAACAACTCTAAATACTCTCTGAAGGTTGTGCTATATAGCTTGTTGCCCGCAAAGCTGCGTCGAAGAAAGAAAGCACCGCCTTTTCTGAATATCTTACCTACAGGCCAAAAGTTGAGGTTAATGCCGGCGGCAATATGCGGCGTAACTAAGCCTTCATTGTGAATGACATAGGTTAAAAGCAAATAATCCATGTGTGAGCGATGGCACGGAACGTAAATAATTTCGTGACCATTCTGGGCTAGTTCTCTTACTCGATATGCATGACCGACATGAATACCGTTATAAATTTTGTTCCATATCTTGCTTAAAATGCGTTCGCCAATGCGCACTAGACCCACGCGATAGTCCGCTGCAATTTCGTCAATGTAGCTTATTGCAAGTTTTCTCGCTTCTTGTGCGCTGATATTTTTTGAGCGCATGTCTTCTAACATGGCTTGTTTGACTGCGTCTGAACCAAGTAAGGAGTTATATAAGGTTGAACGTTCTAAAAGCGTTGGCCCCGTTAAAGCTTGTCTCTTTCGATGAAAGTGAGTCCTCGCTACTCTTACTAGTTTTTGTGAGATCCTTTGGTTCGAACCATGCAATTCCGCCATTTGTTTAGTTGAGACGGCTTTGCTGTAGCTGACCACATTATCGCGACCTAAAAAGAGTAAAATAAAGAACTTTCTCAACCAGCTCGGAGAGGCTCTATCTGCTAATAGTTGTGCAAATCCTGATGATTTTTTACCTGTTGATCTTCCCCACGATATAAATACGGGCACAACTTGTAAATCTAGTTCGGGATTCTCTCGATGCAATAAAAAGGTATTGGTGAAGACGTCTTCAATGCTGGTCTTCTTAATTTTTCTTGAAAAAAGACTTTGTGGCCGAGTTAGAAAATAGCAACGTTTATGGCTTTGACCTAAAAACTCTATCGGTGCAACAGGGTTGGGTAGACCCAAACCTGCTGTTGATTTCTGCAATGCAACGAGATCAGCAATGGATTCGGTTTGAAGTAAGTAGATTATGGGTTTTTGTTTATTTATGCCCAGTTCAGTCTCTACATTAGCGGGCACACTGTTAACCGAGATTAACCAACGGATTGGCGAAGTAAGTATTTTTCGAAAAAATGCGCGTGCGCCACTCATGTAGTCTTCCTGATATGAATCAATACAAATGAATAATAACATGACATTTGTACATTTCTTCAATTCCTTTTTCACTAGCATGTCACTTAAGCGATTGTTGCGAAAAGGATAGTTTTTAAACAAAAGTGAATTTGTGGGATCCAGTTTAGAACTAAATTCAGCGTTTTTATAAATCAATAAGTTAGAGGGAAAATCCGGAATTGGAATTTAATTTATCCGGTTTAAACATGAACTGAGCTAACAAAATCCGAGTTGAGTCTGAACTCAAACACAAATATTGCTCACGAGCTATTAATAAGTATTAACAATATACGATGATTTACTTAAAGTATCAGAAAATTTTTATTATGCAAGAGTATAAACGTCAGTCGTTGGCGTAGACTTAAATAGAGCAAGCCGCAGTTAGGCTTGCTTAACATAGTGGAGTTAAAAGCTAGGCTGGATATGGATAGAGCTGAAAGTCATGCATCAGCAGTTTGTTGTTAATTTGTACGAATGGAATATTTTTATTTTTACATCGTTCACGAACAATATTCGGAGGTTGAAGTTGTAGCCAAAGCTGCTCGTATAGCTCAATTAATTCAATCAACTTAGACGATTTTATATAGACATGAAGACTTGTACCTTTTCTGGCACTCAAAACGGGTCGTAATCCGTGTTGCTGAAGATAAGTATCTAATCCGTTTTTAGGGTACGGTTTAAAACCGCACCACCTGTCCAGAAAAATGTGAGACTCCATCGTCTCGTACACATCTTGCCTGTCAAATTTTTTGACATTGCGGCTTGTTAATACAGGCTTCCATCCAAAAGCTTCTGCATACTCCGATACTTTTAAGCGATTAGTGCAGAGATATTCGCCCAGCTCTGTATAGCTTAGAAGATGGGAGGTTACATCGTCATATTGAGTAGAAATCAGTGCTAAAAAGTCGTTTCTATCTACATAGAAGTCATTTAGGTTTTTAGCTGCGGGCGCAACGTATACCGATAGGTTGCTTTTTAGTAAAGAGTTTAAAGCTTCGGCTTCGCTTTGAAGGTGCTTCACTGACATGGTGTGTAAAGTAGTTAGACTTGATAGCAGATGTATCTCGTCGGCTTGAATTGGCGACGCTCTCTTTGACCAGGTAAGCATGAAACTATCAATTTCGTACAAATCGTACTGTCGGCTTCTGTTGTAGTTTATTGAGGAAAATTGTCCCAATTTACTAAGCGAGCGCACAGTCACAGGCGGTATACCAAGTAATCGTCCAACTTGCACCTCCGTAATCAACGTTTTACCCATCTTTGTAGTCATCAACGCTCTATTGTTTGCGGTATCGTACTGAAAAAAGTTTGGGCGGATATTTTTAATCGGATGTTCAAGTTTTTTTAGTAATTCAAATGAAACAAACTGCATCGTATTCGCCAGTTTAGAATGAATACTTTCTGTAAATAATAACATTGATGCCTTACTGGTAATTAGTTGAAACGCATGCGTAAACTGATTACTTAATTCACTATTGTTATATTGATTAAAGTCAACCTTCGTGGGTGCAAATGAATAAGGCTGTGCTAATTCGCAAAAAGCTTTATAAAGTGAAGAGAGAAATATAGTTTCTTCTTTTCTACCCGTTAATTTTTCTATAAAGCGGAGATGTTCTGGCTCCTCTGACAATTGTAAAACGTGTTCGCACCAGCGGTAGCCACATCGATTGCAGCCGGAAAATATATCTGCGTTCCAGGAGAGTCTTTCAGCACAGCTAGGACAGTGAGTGTTCAATTCGCCGGAGTGAAATTTGCAATATGTAACGTGATATTGCTGCCAATTTTCACGAATGAAGCCGCTATCTTTTAAACATTTGATACAGACGGAAGGAGTATTCGTTTGAATTGATAGAGAGGCGTCTTTATTTTCTATTTCGAAGAAATTCAACGATTCAAAGCATTGCTGTAGTGAATCTACTTTAAAATTGAGCATTGGTGCGAGCGTGCTAAACAAATCTTTGTGCATTTTGCTCGTTCGTTTAAAGCAGGAACTTGTGTATACCATGCCAATTGCACTGAACATTTCTTTTATTGTCATAAATCCATTTTCTTTTGCTAACCTTAACAAAAAACCTTTGAACAACTCGCCAACTTCCGGCTTTAGGTTAATACGAAAAACTTTAGGCATATAAATTCTCTTTTATTAGTAGTCTTTTGACTTCTTTGATGGATCCACGAAAAGGATTATTTTTGGACATGTTAAATTCTGTTGAAAAAACACGTTCATACAAGTCGGCTAACGTTTGTAAGTTGATTTTCTGTGAGGGCTGAGTGTGGTGAATACATTCAGAGAGCAAATGCCGAATTTGTCTAGGCTTTCCTTTTGTTGCAAGCAGAAAACGAAGTAAATTGTCGTAATTTATGTCGGTCTTATACTCAAAACCATCATCGGTGATTGAGTCGTTGAGACAACTAAAAAAGGGCATTTTTCTTTTTATATGGGCCAATATATCGATGAGATATTCAAAAAAGTCGAGGGTGCTTTCATTGTCTAGCATGCAAAACGAAGTTAATTTAAATGTTCTAGTAAAGCGCTCTGATATTTGTGCATCTATAGATAAAATTTGAGCCGATTCTGGAACACCGGCGACTACCCAGGCGCAATTCGTCTTGTTGACAAGTTCCTTGATGATTTTCAGTATCTTTGATGTTGGTAAAAGCCGGCTGGTTGGCAAAACAACTTGAATTTCATCTAAAAAAACGACTTTAATATCCAAGTTATTTATCAGTGTAATAATACGATGTTGCTTTGATGCAATAGTTCCCTTTTCTGGAGCTATATCGTCTAAAGCACGCAATATTTCGGTCAATAGCTCAGTGATTGATGAGCCTGGACTTTCTACATAAACCCCGAATTCTCGCGCACTAACTTTTGACGCATTCGCTCTGGTTTCAATAAAGCGCTTGCAAAGCGTCGTTTTACCAGTCCCTGGTGCCCCGATCAGAAGCCCGCCGCAAGTTTCAAGATGACGAGACAAAATGACGTCATCAATTTCAAGAAACACGTCAGAGAACTTTGGTATATCAGAATAATAATCAACAAATCGATAAGATTCCTTCGACAACGAAAACTGCAATGTAAGTACCTCTATTTGGAGTGAAAATTAAGTATCAAATTTTGAAACGTTTTTCTTACGTGAGCGACACGCTTCTGTCTTGGTCTTGGTTGGAGTTGGTTTTCGATCAACGTGTCGAGATTTCCCATGAATTGGCGAAGGTTTAAGCAGTTTAGAAAGTGCTTCGTCCGTTAGATTAGCTTTGTGTTTAGCTTTGTTTTGCTGATTTGCCTTGCGCCTTTTCTTGTTTTCACTTTTCTCCGTTTTAGCTCTGCTAGTTATATCGTTGATGATTGGCGTCATCGAATCATACACAATAGGCTTATCAAAGTTGTTTTCACCCTTTCGCCTTGCTCTGTCTTCAGCTAGCGAAATTGGTTCATTTAGGGTGATAGAAGGGACATTAAACAGTTCTCCAGTTTTTTCATTTAGAACTGAAATTTTCGATATGTCATTTTCAGAGTAAAAAAATGTGACTCGCGGATTGACTTTCTTTGAGCCGACGATTGCTACGTAATATTCGCGTAGTTGTTCGCTGTGATAGAAATGATAATTTTTCTCTATACCCTTATGGGCTTGAATCGTGCCGGTCGATTTTATTCCGCGAAAATCATCAATTGAAGCGATGAGCTCTGGAGGCATTATTGTTACGATGTCATTATATTCTTGACTCACTTGCGCTGGAGACTTCCCGTCCAATCCTTTGTGGGGGGATTGGTGATAGATATCTAGTATGAAACAATCCACTATTTTTTTGAATTCCTCGTGAGTTGTGTATGGCAGCATTTGTATAACAGTGGAGTCTTTTCTTCCTTCGTTTTTACCCGCGTATCCTGGTATTTTTCTACAGCATTGCTCACGAAAAGTACGATTAAATCGTTCTATAAAGGCATTACGCCAGGACTTTTTAGGCGGATTTTGAATCCCTTCGATCTGCATACTTTCAAGAAAGTTCTTAAAGGTTTGGGAGGCAAAAATACCCGAATCAAACTGAATCGATTCGATTCTGCCGTAAAGTGGCCAGCCGTTTTCCGTATATTCAGGTGCTGATTTTGGTAATAACGCACATTTAACTGTATCGATAGCGCTCGATAAGTCTTCTCTGCGCTTTTTTGCGATTGATATGACATAGCTAACAATTGCGCGAGTAAAAATACAAATGGCAAAAAAAACAACCGGCATTCCAACATAGTCGCCATTTTCATTTCTTAACGCGATATTGATATGAACCGCATCAATTTGAACTCTTTGAAGTGGTCGTTCGGCAATGTAAACTGATTTGGTATAGCGATATCGTTGTAAGGCAGCTGAATATCCTTCTCGCTCTTGGGCAACCTCAAACTGTGATAACTCGTTGATAAGCTCATAAAAGACGGTGCGAGAAAAGAGTTTGGCTTTTTCTCGGTCGAAAGCTGGTAGCTCGCTTTTGTATTGTGAGAATGCAATCTTCAGTTTTCTATATGTTTGCTCTTTGTTCAGTGCTCCCTCACTGAGTGGTTTAAGATACCACTCGTCGACAACACTAGAGAATAAGTCAAAAATTTCAGTCGAAATATGACGTCCTCTCTTTACGTTACTCGGTAAAATCAAATTTAGGTAGTTTCGATTGACTTTGTCGCTAACAAACGTTTTATACCAACAGTATAAAGTGCTTGTAGAGGGGATATTTTTCCCGCTATCTCCTCGCTTTCTTGATACTTCACTTATAATACGTTGACGGACTCGGATAGAACATGGTGACTCTTCTTCTAAAAGTGGAGAGATATAATCTTTCATCTTCTGAAGCTGTTCATTTTGTTTAGACGTGAGAAAAACGCTTTGTTTAGTTAATGCTAAACTGGGCTCATAAGGTGTAATGCGACCATCTTGAGTCTGTTGAAAGTATTCTGCAACAGAGATCACTTTACTTTTGTCATTCGCGAGTTGAAGAATAATGAAATCTTTATCAACAGTTCTTACTAGCGCAGGTGTTTTATGATAATTGACACGCATGTCTTGCTTTATTATTTGCATGACGTTTCCCTTTTCTTAAAGAACGACTGTGTGGATTCAAAATTTTTTGTGATATCAAAATGAAAGAAATTGTGTGCTAGTAATGTCATGAAATCGTTGTAAAGATGTTTGTTTTCATCGCGGCGTAGTTGTCGATAGATCGTTGAATCAATCACATTCGGAAGCTCACCGAAGAGCACTTTTGCTGCTTGAGTGACATTGAATTTTTTGAATCGATAAAGTGAATCTAAATTGGGTATTTGTGCTCCGATATAAATGTCATGACAGCTCACTAGTTGAAGCTCTCGCTGATATTTATTTCGAAAGTGAGCTATAAGAAATGCGAACTTTTGTTTGTTTTTTTCAAGCTGGAAAATCGAATGAGGTTTAATTTCGATGAAGTACAAGTCGCCAGTCACCGTCTGCACTAAAAGATCTGGGGTGTAGCGAGTTTCTTTGTCATTTAGTTCATAAATTATAGAGAGTGGTTGACTGGTATATGCTCGAATATTGGTATCAAATTCAAGTGTAAGCATGACATCTCGCTCAAGCTTACTCTCGCAATATATTGATTTTCCGTTTTTCATTGAATAGAAATGCGTGATATTCAATACGCGACTCGTGCGAGGTAATGTTCTCTTTCTTTGCATTACAAGTTTCTCTCTTCCAATAATTAACAATCATAAATGACAATATTTGTAAAAAATCGCGAAAAATAAATCCGTTTTTTCTTGCCCATACATCTGTTCTAGACTATATTTAAAGGTTTTGTAAAGCATTTACCCCATTCTATTTTGCTCCTCGCACTTTAAATTGGCTCGGTTCCGAGTGATCAAACACACTAATTTCACGAAAAGTATTATTAGCTTCGAATAACAAGTTTAGAGTTCCAAAAACAACGCTCTGATACATTAAAAAGGCTATTTTACCAAAAGTAAACAAGGTTAAATTTTATACTAAAACTGTTTGTTTTTAGCTCGACGATTTTAGCTAACTTATTGATTTTATGGTTGCTAGAAATGAGTTCCGATTTTTGATGTAAAAAATAAACATCCTATTTTAGGCCTTTACTTGTATATTTTCATGATGATTGACGAAATGTGGACATTAATTGACGTATATGGCTTATAATTCTTGTTTTTTTAAGTAATTTAGCGTGTTTTTTTTCTTTATTTTTTATTTTACGAAAAAATTCGTGCTTTTAAATCAATGGGTTAATTAAAATGCAAAATCGTACATTCCAAATTTCAGAATCTTCAGCAACTAACTTTAAATTCATGTGTAAGAGCTTGGGTTTGAAATCCACATTCTGGTCTAGATATTTCATTGAGAATGAAATTGAATTCTTACTCGGTAGAAGGAATATTTACAGTGTTGGTAGAAATAACGAAGAAGGATTCAAATTGTTGGAGCAAGCTCGTAAAGCTGAAGGGCTTGTTCGATTTGACGTACCTCTTTCAGAAGGTGTAAACAATCAGCTCGTTTATACTTCCGGTGAACTTAGAGTGTCAAAGGGTGCTTTTGTTGAGTTTGCACTCGAATTTGCGTGTTATAGATTGCTGGGAGTGAAGGATCAGTATGAGAATCTGCGAAGGCTGGAAGTTGAGCAGGTGTTTTTTCTGCAACACTTAGCCAAGAATAGCGTTACTTACAAGAGCCACTCAGAATTTTACAGACAGCGATTGGACTTTACGAGTTATAGAGCAGATAAACATAAGAGAGTAAATCCAATCAATATTGCTGAGAGTTAGTATATTTATTTCAGGCATTATTAATGCTTTTCTCTGTTTCATGTTAGTGCTCCTTGGACTACTACAGTTATAGCGTTGCATAAACAGCAGTTTGCAGACTGTCGTAAAAATTGCTCAACGGTCGGCTCTGAGCGAAAAGGAGTCATTTCAGAACTTTGAGTTGTCGCTCCCTAGAGCGAATGTTCAAAGTAAAAGACAATATTACATCCAATTATATTACAGCCGTCACAAAGGCTAGTCGATAGAGTTAATTTGTCCTACACTTTGAGCGTTCAGCGTAACTTTCCATTCTTCTTTGCTTCGGCGTTTTCTTCGCATGGTGTTATCAATTAATAAAAAGCGACTCCGAAATGTGTTGCTAAATTACGCAACAGTAGACGGGCTTTGGGATACGACGACACTTTTTTATTAAATCCTCTCAATATAACAGAAAGCCCCCTAAAGGCCTTTCTTAAATAAGAGCCTTAGCCAGTATATAATGGGAGATGCAGATGCAGATGCAACCCTAGAACTTTATCGAAAACTCAAATATAAATGGAATCCTGTTCATGCACTTTTCAATGAACCTTATTCAATATAAGAAAAATTTTCAAGCCATTTTCTCCATAGCAATATACCAAATAAACACAAGCTACTAAGTATTACAATGGGAGGTGCGCTTACTTGGCTAACCCGTGCTCTAATGGTTCCAAAACTATCGATACTACCAGTGCTCGAGTCATATTGAGACAATGCTAATTGGAATTGCTCGTTTAAGCCGTTACCGACATTAAAAATGTCAGATGCAACGTCATAGTTAGTTAGCGAACGGTCTGATTTTCCTATAACAATCAATTCGAGTACATGAGGAGGAGTGTAAACTGAGCCTTGAAATAGACCCACACCTTTCGTTACATCAATAAAACTCCGAGACTCTCCCTCACCCAAGAAATAACCTACTTTTGCGTCTTGCAAGTCAATGTTTTCCAGTGTGAAATCGAGTCTCGATATAAATGCAGGAAGTCTGTCATATGTTCCAGCCTCTATATTTTTTACTGATAATTCTTGCTTACTTTCACCATTTCCATATCGGCCTAAATGCCAACGAGGATTGTGTGTTAAAAAGTTTCCCTCATCATCTATATCAGCAACACCATCATAAAAAGTGACTGGTTCAAAGAAAAACCGTTCCATAGTATTGTTTAATCCAGGAGCATCAATATGAGCGGCTCCCATTGCATGTCCTACCTCGTGAGCTATCGTATGAGCAAAATTATAGTATTGCTCATTATTAATAAAATCTACGTTGTTTGGTAAATCATATGATTCATTCCAGAAAACTGTTACGTTGTCATTCTTTGTTTGGTTCTTGAAATCAACACCTTCATAAGCGATTCCATATAAACTTTTATCAAAGTTAAGTTCGTCGTGGAAGTTTACCGTGGTAACGTTATTGTCAGTGTTAAAAATATCAAACAATCTTACATCATCAAAAATTGCTATATTATTTAAACCAGAACGTTCGAATATTGCTCGTGTCTCAGCAAGTATTGAGCGGCGCGAAGCCTGAGTTACGGACTGGTATTTCGTGTTACTGCCAACCACAGAATAGTCAGCGATAGTGTCCCACCCATCACTCGTTTGAGTTTGTACAAAGCCTACTGGATTAACACTACTCCAGTCAATAAAAACACTTTGTTGGATATCATCTAAATTATAACTGACAACATCGGTGATAGAACTTTCAGAGTACCCCCCAAGGGCATTAGACATTGAAAATTCGATGCTTTCATTGCTAAGTTCAGTAAAGTCAAACTCAAATGTTGGAAATGCTGCTTCTGAAGAAGAATTGAACCTTGTTATTAAATGAGTAGAGTCAGTTGGCCCATCGAAGACATTCTTGATTTTATCTCCATTCGCATCGTAATAAAACTCAACAAAGCTTCCACCACCGACTGTCTTTCCGAGTTCATCTGAATAAATAGTTGCACCGAGATTCCCCAGCGAAAATTGTTGCTCGAAAGGCTCAGGGGCTTCCAATACAAAAGAACTATCAAGTGTCAAGTATCCAGAAAAAGTATCATTAACGTCCCATTCTACACTGCTATCGACTGTTCTTCCTGAATTGTTGAATTGACCATCAAAAAGTATTATCGAATTTATTGAACTATGCCCCTGAGCTGACAGGATGGTGCTTATTGCTATTATTATTTTTATCCCTAGCTTTCCCATGTTAATTCCTTTTTTAATATTATGCTAAATCAATATTAGCAAAAGTTAGGCCAATCCGTAACTTTATGATATTGAATGATTTATAAAAAAAAGAAATCGATTATGTAAAATTAATTGACAAAAAGTGGTGCCAATAAAAATGGATTTATACGGTTTAGTGACGTTACTTTGTTAGCGTTTTATAGGTGTTATTGAGCTTCGTCTAAGTAAAATGTGGATATTTCTAAAGAATAATTAACCTTGAAAATTCGGTTTGAATACACAATACCCACAACTATTATACTATTACTTATCGCTCTTTGCCGTCGTATTGTAAAAAATCCTGACAGTCGGCTTTCTGCCCAAAGCACCAATTCAGCTGAATGTTGGTGAACGTCTGCAATTGGCACAAAACTGAAATAGAAGCTCATATCAATGAACGTCCGCTCCTTGTCTAAAGCGGTCGACCGATGATACTCAAGTCAACTTCAGCTTATCGCTCTAAGCCGAAGTTCGGCTCAGTGCCATTTGTAGGCGGCCAGTGAATGTTGCCTGACTGGATGCTTTTGATAGATTCCGGACGGTCAAAATAGTTTTAAACTTTTGAAAGAACCAGCTAAATCATGGCATCATGGAAAAAACGAGCACATGCTCGGTAGAAAAGCGCGTAATTTGCGAACTATTAAATGACTAACTGTGACCAAAGGATTATGGAAATATACCAAATAATTTTAAGTTCAATTGGCGGCACCACAATCATCTTGGGTGGACTGTTTGGATGGCTGGGTAAGCGACACCTTGATCGCATATTGGAGTATGAAAGAAATATCCATAAGATTGAGTTGGCTAAAATTCAAAATGAATTGAATATTGCTGTTGAAGCATTCAAAGAAAAGTCATCAAAAAACCTCTTAGTTTTCAAGTCACAATTTGAAGTAGAATTTGAGTCATATAAGGCAATGTGGGAAGCATTAGATTTAATGACTGACTATATATTTAGATTAGAGCATTTGTATTCGGAAGACGAATCTTCATACGGAGATAAAAAAGCTTATGATGAGGCGGAAGACAAGTACATAGAAACAATGAGAGTGTTTAGGTCAAAAAAGCCTTTTGTTGACTCAGCGATTCAACTGAAAATGGTTGAGTATGGGAGAGAACTTAGGAACGAATTATTTTATTCCGCAGCTTGCATAAAGGCAAAAAAGGAAAATACTTCGTATTCATACACTACAGAACGAGCGTTAGCGGGAAAACGCCTTGATACTTTAGAAGTAATTAAAGACGATATAGCAAGCATGATTAGTGACAGGCTGAATAATATTGAAATCATAAACAGCTAACAAAGCCATCAAAAATCACTCTTACAGCGCTGTACTAGCAACAAGTTGTTCGTCTTTAATGCGGTTATTTCAATGGCAGCTTTGTGATTAGCAGCCGTTCAGCTTCAACTCGTAACTGATTCGAACTGAATTAGTGTAATCGGTAAAGTTATTCTCAATCCAAGTGTTATAAAATTGAACCTATCACTATTTATCACAACCTTTCACCAAACTATCACCAACTCATCACTTCATCACAAGTAATTCAGTTACTAATATAACCATGACACAACACAGAGGAGAATGTCATGAGTAACAATAACCACAAAGCCAACCAAAAAAATCAGAATACAGGAACTTCAGGGACAAATACTGCACACCAAAAGGTGTTAGATAACAGAAGTAATCAACTAAACCCAAATAACCCTAGTTACAAAGGTAAAAAATAAGGAGAAATATATGTCAGATATGTCACAAGAAGAGCTTGATGTATGGTCAGACATCAACAACCCAAACAATGAAGCAGATATGGATGATTGGGCTGATTGTCATAACCCAAATAATGATGACTATATTGGGGATGACTAACCTAACTGGCTGGTAGATAATACAATTTCTACCAGCCAAAGGAGTAGCTTTTGAAAACGGATAAAAAATGTAAGGACACAAAAAGGCTTTTGAAATTAGCCAAAGATTCTGGCATGAGCAATAAGGAAATCGCTAAAAAAGCTGGGTTAAGTCCAAAGTCCATATCCATGGTTAGCCGCTGGCTAAATGACGGGGTATTGGCTTATGAACGCCAGATGGGATTCTTCGTAAAGGTGTTTGGCGAGCAATTGAGGCGCAAGTCTGAACATCTATTATTTATTGAAAAAGATGAGCAACAATACTTTATTAAGTTAACAGGTGACCTAGTTGTAAAACATGTCGTTCGTGAATACATTCGAGTTTCCAAAAAACAACTTAATATTGCTCTTCATAGATTTTTAATTTATCGAAAAGACGATAGCTATTATTTGGTTTCACAAACTAGAAAAGGTTTCGATGCCGAACAATTTATTGATTCAGATATACTAACGTCGTTATCCCACTGTGACAATGAAGATGCTAACTGGATATCGGAAGGAACCTCAGAGCTTTTAACAATAGAAGAGTTATTACATTGTGTTGATAAAGTAGCTAAAAATCTTGCTGAAGGGCGCATTATTTTTAGCAAGGAGTGTATTTTTTCTGGTCAAGAATTACAATTCAATATAAGACGACATTTGATGCGAGAAGGCATTCAATTGCCTGATGTTATTGACATTTCGAACCAAAATTAGATAATCGGTAAACCCCAAAAAAACTGGAGTAATACTCCGTGAAAGGCTGGGAATACAGCCATCTTGTTATGTTTCGCTTCGCGGTGCCACTATAGCTATTTGACGCTATGGTCGCATTCAACATAAAGGTGCTTTGTGATTTGCCAATGGCTAGGTGAAAGGTACGCCAAGTAGCTGAAAAAATCCTAAGCAAAAAGGGAAAGGGGTGGGCAGGACCAAACCACGTTTCAATCAGAGACGTCGTTTGGTCTTTTACTTCAAAGGTAATCTAATTTAATTCCTGTAGAAACTAGGCTGATATAATGGCAGCTTCACGGTAATTATAGTCATTCAGCCCTTCCAATGAAAACACAAAATTTAGCTTTTCAAGGAAAACGAGTGTTACTATAAATTCTCAGTAGTAAATTGTTAGAAATACAAATAGTTTAGGACTAGTTTTAAATATGGATATTATAAAAAATAATTGGGAATGGCTGTCAGTTAACCCTTGGGTAGCAATAGCACTTGCTTTAATGTTTTTTGGTTTAGGCTGGGCTGCTGCCAATTTATTCTATAAAGAACGAATACAGCTCTTAAAAGAGAAGAATAATGCCAGTAATAGCCAAACTGTTGTTCATGAGAACTTTGAATACCCTCAAAGCGGCAGATATGGGAAAAATGTACTTTCTAATACAGCCCAGTCAATTGGAATTAATGAAAAAGTCGGTTTTCGTGCAGAGATTCCAAAGAAATCAAGGATACTCGTTGTGCTCAAGGGGCCTAAGCCGCTTCATAAATCAGACAAAGGTCATTCATGGCAGTATAATCTTTCAAAGCGTTCAAATTGGACTACCAGTACATACGAGTCCGAAAGTGGTGGTAGGCAAGAATTTACTGCTGAAAATGGCACAGCAGATATGGAGTTGGAGTTTGTTCGTTCTGGAGAAGCGACTATCGAAGTTTTTGAAGGTGAGGATAAGAGTGTAAGCTGGGTAAAAATTATTACAATTCGAGAGTAGTGTATGTCTATCAAGTTACTAATGGGCATACGGAGAGAATATGTCAGATTCAAAAAGAATTGATGTTGAATTTTCCTTTGCTGCGGATGATGCTTGGATAGGTAGAGATTTATCAGCGCTTTTGGATGAGGTCGGTTTAGAAACATATTTTTCATCAGACAACCCTGATTTTGCAGCAGGGTACTTAAGAAAGGAACTGATGGGAGTCTACAGAAGCTCTGTAATTAATGTGATGCTTTGGTCCTTTACATACCGTGATAAACCGAAAGGTTCTATTGTTAAGATGGAAAATGATTTGATTTGGCAGAGGCATGTGGGAAAGAGTGAGCATAAAACTCTTTTTATTCTAAATGTTGGTGGTTCCTCCATTTTTGTCTCACTCTACAATCCTTAAAACAAATACTGATCGCCTTTCACTACAATCCGATTTGAGTGCAAAACTTGTTAAGTCTTTCGCCAGAGAGGATTTGCAAGGGGTGCTTTTTTATATAAGCCGAAGTGGAATGGAATATCCTCATATGTATTGCTATGAGTACGACAAATACATATGTGAAACCTTTGGCCGTTGATAATGCCCAATATCAAGACGCTTCTGACAGACAAATTTTCCGCTGCGCTTCAAATTTGCTGCAGAACCCAGCGTTGAGCACCCGCTTCTAACAATAGACTAGATATTTCTGAGCCTGGAATGGCCGGTGTTTGGCACTAGATACTCATTTTACTATTCAGAATGGGACGTCTGATTTCGCGCCAAGCACTTATTTAAGTGCCGTTAGATTACGAAATCAAACTCTTATGGCTACTGTCATTTCGACAAAGTCGCCTGGTAATTAGATCGACAGTTTCCCTTTGTATTGACACTAACCCATATAAACACTTTGCCCTTGACCAGGATATTTTTCAAATATGTGCATATATATATCGCCACAAGTCTTAGGCCATAAGTCATCATCATATGATTCAGGTAAGCTATCTAATACTTCTTCAATCATATTTTTCACTCTAGCCTTAGTTCGCTGTTTTTTACGCCAATCGATAACTAAAATATCCTGCATTTTTGCGGTTAATTCTTTGGCTATTTCTTTAACTTGGCTACGCTCTTTATCGGTTAATGGTGCGTCCTGAATCATCAGATCATATACCGCTAGTTCTTCTTCAGTTAAGCCCTCTCGAACGGTGCGTTTTTCTTCATGCTCTAAGTCATTAATAAACTCTTTCAAACGATTAAAGAACTCTTCAGCGGTATAAGCCCCTAGGTTATATTCCTCAACTAAATCTAAGAACTTTTGTTGTAAATCTTGACGGGCTTTATTTTTTAACACCATTGGCTGAAGCTTTCGCTCAATCAGGTTTTTTAAACGCTCTGCATCCGACTGTTTAGGTTTTTCAACCTTGGCAACCATAGTTGCTAGCGCATCAAAATCTATATCCGCAATATTAATAGGCTCTGGTAAGTTACTTTTAATTTCAATCGTTGATATCGACTCATCAAGCAGTTCATTCACTTGATTACGCACGACATCGAGCACATCTTCATCATCAATTGATAAGCCAGATTTCAAACGCATTTGGGAATAAATGATATTAATCGCGATTCGATAGGGCACATATTTATTAGCACTATCATCAGGCATTATCGCTTTGAAGATACGGTTTATTTGACGAAGAAATGCGGTAAATTCATCTTTGTTTTTAGGGTCTAAAAGTATTTCACTCGCGTTATCTAACAAAGATAACTTAGCAAAGCCATCAGCCGGAGCTGACACTATGCCTGCTAAATCTACATCATTGTTATTTAGGAAAACTTGTAACTCACCAACGGCAATGCCCAATGCTGTTACCAATTCTGATTTATCTTTGGCGGGGCTGTCTACCTGATACCCACCACTACCTTCAGCGACACCGCCACCGTACATGCCTAAAGCTTGCTGAAGCGAACTAAAAATATTGATGTAGTCAACAATTTGCCCTGCAGATTTGCCTGCATACACACGGTTAGCGCGAGCAATGGTTTGCATTAATGTATGACTTTTTAAGGGTTTATCTAAGTAAAGTGTAGACACAGATGGGGCATCAAATCCGGTTAGCCACATGGCACAAACAAATACTATTCTTAAGTTATCTTGAGGGTCTTTAAATTGCTCATCAATTTTTTCTTTTAAGAAACGCTCACGATGAGGTTTATAATCAAGACCTTTCTTAGCAAGACGTTCATCATCATTTTGCCCACCGGATACAACAACCGCCATATCAATTGATGTCATATGATCTATTTGAAAGTTTAGCTTATTTAAACGACTTCCTCTGGCTACTTTAGCTTGCGCTATTAAGCTGTTTAACTTGGTTTTCCAAGCAGCCTGAACCTTGTCATACATTTTTATCGTAGTTGCTTTATCAATAGAAACAACCATGGCTTTACCTAACATGCCATCAGAAAAAGGCGCACGATTAATATAATGTTCTACTAAGTCTTTAGCGACAGTTTCCAAGCGGTCATCGCGAGTAATTATATGATACGCCTTAGAAAACTCAGTTTCTAAACGAGTTTGTTGTTCTTCAGTTAAGTCTGCTTCATCTAGTATTTCAGCGATTTCATCACCAATACCTTCATTCGCTAGTGATACTTCCGGCACTCGGTTTTCATAATACAGAGGTAAAGTCGCACCATCGTCAACCGCATCTGAAAAATTATAAATACTAATGTAATCACCAAACACTACTTGTGTTTTAGCCTCTCCTGCAAGCAACGGAGTGCCCGTAAATGCCATAAATGAGGCATTAGGCATAGCATTGCGCATATTCATCGCTAAAGAGTCGTATTGGCTTCTGTGGGCTTCGTCAGTAATAACAATAATATCATCACGTTCCGATAAAATCGGATAATTGCCTTTTTCATCACCTTTAAACTTTTGAATTAAGGTGAATACAAAACGGTGATCTTCCCCAAGCAATAACTTTAATTGCGCACCTGAGTCTGCTTGACAGTTTTCGGTAACGATTCCCGCTGCATTAAAGGTTTTATAAATTTGATCATCGAGGTCGGTTCTGTCGGTAACTAAAACAAATGTCCAGTTACCGGTATATTTGCGAAAGGCTTTTTTACAGAAAAAGACCATCGAAAAACTTTTACCGCTGCCTTGTGTATGCCAGAACACACCCAACTGACCAGAACTAGCTGAACTGGCACGTTGTTTTACATTAGTTAAGCCTGACAATGCCTGGTTAACACCAAGATATTGATGATATTTGGCAATGATTTTTATCGTTTGTTTTGTTTTTACAAACAATACGTAGTTTTCAATAATATCGAGCAGACGGTTTTGCTCACATACCCCACGAATAACAACTTCTAAACTAACCCTTCGCTCTTCAGATTCATTTTCAATTTTCTTCCATTCAGCAAAATGTTCCCATTGGCTTGATATAGAGCCAACCTTTGATTGCACGCCGTTTGACAACAGAATTAATTGATTAAAAGTGAATAACTGGGGAATAGTTTTACGGTAATCGGCAAGGTTTTCTTTGTAAGCGGTTAATAAGTTCTTGTGGCTTGCTTTTAGCTCTACAAATACGAGTGGAAGGCCATTAACAAAGCCAAGTAAATCAGGTCTGCGCGTTTCAATTTCTCCGGTGATGCTCATTTGGCTACAAAGCAAAAATTCATTGTTGCCGGAGTTTGACCAATCTATATATTGAACAACGCAATCTTCTTCATCTTCAGCATTTGTTGTGTACACGTATCCACTAGTTAATAACTCGTAAACTTCTTCATTAGCTGATATTGCCGTCATAGCGCTTCTATCACGCGCTATTTCGTCAATGGCTTCTTGAATTATCATTGGGCTAATATTAGGGTTAAGCTTTAGTAGTGATGCTTTTAATCGAGAACATAACACAACGTCATTACGAGTTTCTCTACCAAAAAACATTGGGTTATGAACCAATGATTCATCATCAAAGGAACCAAATACTTCATCCCAGCACGTTACCGTTTTCCAATTTAAATCTGAAAATAACTGAATTGCTGGCTGTTCTACTAAAACATCTTCCGTGTATGTCATATCACTTACCTATTCTAGCCTGAGATCTGCATATCAATAACTTGCTGTATTAGTTCTAAAGCATATGGGAGTTCAGACACTTGAGATACCTTCAGTTCAACATCACCATTTCCCCACCTACCAAGGTTAGTTACATCTCTACAAAGTCCTTTAGGATCATGAATATCTTCATATTTACAATTTAAAGATAAGCGCAATCCTGAAGCTTGTGGCACTACATCTACAAAATTTGTATCTAACTTAAACGCAACATAAAGCTTCAAAAACTCTTCCCTAACATTCTCATCAAGTGCCAAAATTTGTGTTCTAAATTTTTGGTACAGATCTTTTGTCGCACCTTTGTCAATGAAAGGATGATCTTCAATAGAATAAGACGTTTTTTGTTCATCAATTGTGCGGTATGACTCTAAAATAGATTTATCTATATCTGGGTATAGCCAGACTTTTGACATTTTATTGCTTAAGTCAGTAATACGAGTTTTAATTTGCTGTTCGTTCCAATTACTAAGGTTTGCTAAACCTTGATTTAGTTTTAGTGGGCTTTGGGCAAAACCGCCTTCCATATCTCTTTTTTCTATAAAAGGCTTATCACTTAATTCAGAGTTATAACCAGTTAGCGTTAAATTTCCAACAGTGTGTAAATATGTTTCTTGAATAACTTGCCAATTGTCACCTAACTCCATTTTCCATTCGTCAGATAACTTACTATTTTGCGGCATAATATGTTCAATCGTATAATCTTCTACGATAACTCGCTCTTTTCTACCAAAGTTTTCTAGTCGTCTAAGCCAATATGCTTTGCTGCGAATATTGTACATATCTTTGGTCGCAAGACAGCGCTTAAACTCGTCATCAGAAGGGTATCGTCGATAACTGGTTAATTTTAGCAATTCAACTTTAAAGCTTTCTAAATACTTCTCTTTTTTGAGTGATTTGCCAAAACCAGCGAATGTTTTGTTTAAGGAGTTTGTTGGAATATCACAGATGTAACGACGAAACACGTAGCTTTCAATAAATCTACAGCATTGCTCAAATTCATCAACAGTTAGAATATTGAAGTGGTAATCATGGTATAGCTCAAGAATTAGAGGATATGCGACATCAACCTTATAAGCATTAATATCTTTAAATACCTCTAACAATTTAGGTTGGGTTTCTAGTTCTCGGACGAATGAAATATAAAATTTCGAATGAAGGTGCACGTCAGCTACAATTTCTGCAATATTACTTTCAAGTGCCGAAGCATATTTCTTAAAAGCCTCATAAACATCACCAACTCTTGGTGGTTTACCTGTTTTTACTGTTAAGAAGTCACGCATAAACTGGTTGAAGAGCCAGCTATACTCACCGTGACCAAAATCACTTTCCATTGGGAACCAATAATCATTATAAAGTTGATTTTGTTGTTTGGGTTCAAGACCCATTAGTACGTAGTTCCGAATGAGATCAGCTTGACTTAGGTCCAGCCCAGTTGAGTTTAAGCTTTCAAATATTAGTTGTGGGTTATCCCTTTCTCTATCTAATGCAATATCAACAATGATCAGCTTTTGTAAACCAAGGTAAACTTGATTTAATTGCTCATTACTAGCATTTTGTAACTTTCGTTCAAACAATAAAAAGTTCTGAATAACCCTTAATGAGGATTCTGTATCTTCTATGCTTTTGCCATCAACTAGACTACGTAAAGCTTTATCATCAGCCTTGGTTAAAATCAGTTTATAAAATAAATCACCATCTTCAGCATCATTACATAGGTAATACTTTTTAAGTTTCTTGGCATTGGTCCCATCAACAACATTTTCATTACCATCATCAATTCTTTTTTGAATTTCACGAGTTAACGCAGAGATTAACAACGTGGTTGACGTTAAGCGCTGTTGCCCATCTATAACCAACAATTGAGGAACATCGCTATGACTATATAGACCACGCTCTACATAGACCACTGAACCGATAAAATGAGCTTCTAAATCCGTTGCTCCTGCATATACTATGTCTTTCCATAATTGCTCACATTGAGCATGAGTCCAACTATATTGGCGCTGGTAAATTGGAATAATAAATTGTGCAGACTTTTGTAAAAATTTGAATAGTCGTGTTTCCGTTGCTTTCATACTACTTCCTTAACTATCTTCTTTTATTTAGGTCTATTAATAGGTTACCGATTAAATCTAAATCAGCCTTCACTTCTATAATTTTCCTGGGCCTTTGCTGTAAGCCCGTTGCAGTATCATGCCCTTGAAAAAACGTACTGCAATTCGACATTCCCTGCTCAATAATATCGTAATCTGCTTGAGTAATATCTCCTATCAATTTAGTGATACGTTGAGTTTGAATTGAACGGCCAAACCTCGTTACAACATTATTAAACAGCTTTTCTTCAACCAACCTTTCCCAAGCTTCCCGAAGTAAATTATAAAAACCATAGCAGTGTTGTGAATATTCAAGCTCAGTCCCCGTCCGATCAACTTTTTCTAATGCTTGATAGCTTGCATTAAGTTGCCCAACTCTTGCTTTTATAGGTAAAGCATCCCAAGGAGGAGTATGGTCAACTATGCCAGTATGTTTGCGGTTACGATCTAAACGAATCTGCGTAACAGAAGCGTCTGTTGACTCATCAGCACACTCAAGTAAATACTTATAAAACACTAGATCATGGGTAAATACAACTACTTGTCTTGCTAGTGATTCCTCTACAAGACGCTTGCCTATATCTTCTCGCCATCTATGATCCAGAGAGTTAACAGGGTCGTCAAAAATAACCGATGAGCGTCTACCATCTGAAATTATCTCAGCCATGAAGCAAGCAATGGCGATGCACCTTTGTTCACCTTCACTAGCTATTTCAGCAACTACATTATTGCTACCTTCAATAATTTCTAATTTGGAAAGTTGTTGGCTAGATGACCCTCTCGTTTTTACTTTGACATTAAATCTATCAAATCCGAATTTCTTTAACTCATCTTCAAAGCACTTCACCAAAGGTTCAATAATTGTCGCTTTACTTAATTCATTTGCGAGAATAGTTACTTGCCTTGTATTTGTAACTTCTTCAATTGCTTTTAGCTTTTTTTCAAAAACATAGCGCGATATATTTTTGATAATGCTTTCTTTGTTATCAGAAACTAATTTTCTTGATTGGATCTCTGCTAATGCTTGTTCTTTTTCCACAATCAAGGCGTCATGAGATTCATCATCTTTACCTTCCAGCTCGTTAACGTCATTATTTAACTCTTTCAATACGTCTTCGCAGTATTTAACAAGTGCTTCATCAATCTCAGGGGAAGCACTTTCAGGATTAGAATTTAAAAATTGTAACTTGCGTAATTTAAGTGACTCAACAAGCTCTGCTACCGAGGTTTTAAATGTATTATCTTCGGTTGTCAGCTCATCAATAACAGCATCGTAATCGCTCAGGTCTAACACGATATCTTCAATTTTCTTGATTTCTGCTTTAAGCGTCTTACTTGCGCTCTCAGCTTCTTGAATGGCTTGGTTAGCAACATACTCTCTAAAAGAAACTAATTTCTGTGCACTATCACTGCCTATAGCTTGTAAGCAGAATGGGCACGTATCTGACTCATCTGGTGGAAATGATATGTCACTCGTTTGAGATTTAATAAAGGATTCCGCTGCTCGCCAAAGAGTTAACCACTTGGCATCGCCAATACCTTCAAATGGCAAGTTGGACAATACTCTTTCTCGCAGCTCTTTGGCTAGTTCCGCTTTTTCAGCAGCTTCTTGCTTAACAGCATTTAAGTCGGTATAAGCTTTATCTGATAAAGCATTGCTTAACGCTCTAAGCTTATTGGATAAAGGAGTTATCCTAGCAACCTGTGCGTTTAAACCTTGTTTTATACTCGCCACAGACTGAGACTTTAGCTCAAAAATACTTTGTTGGATTGGTGTTATTTGGCTAATTTCGTCGTCAGTTGCACAATGCTTTTCAACTTCTTCTAACGTTGAAAGATGGCTCAATCCATTTACAAATTTCCCACTTAATGTGTCAGATGAAAACCCTGGTAGTGATTGAAGACCATTACCAGGCATTAACTCTTCCCCAATCTGTCTTTTTATGTAATCTAAAGCAAGGGATAAACTCTCTAGCACTTTAAGAACAAAAGGTTTGTAGCCAAGGACTCCTTCTTTTTTACTTACATAGTGTGATGCAGTTTCTGTGTCGAATACTCGAATAGATTTTAATTTTTCGTCTGGTTCTGCCATTTTAGTCCAATCTACAGGTAAAGATTCACTCTCATTGCACACAGTCAATTTTGCTGAGGATTCGTCACTCGAATTATCAAAAACATTACCAAGTATGGGTGCAACGTCACCTCTCGTTAAACAGGCGTGTTTTAAAATACGAGCATATGTTGATTTACCCGTACCATTATCACCATAAACAATATTTAAACCTTTTGTGTTTAAAGTTAGTTCTTGGTTTGGCGCTAAAGAGCCGACATTCACCACATCAGTAATCGAAGATAAGTTTATCTCTGACACTTCTGAGACTAATCCTGTTGCAGTAACAGGGGTTTCATAGAGAGGATACAACTCGCCCTTTTCAATAACTCCGTATTCCATTTGTGCTATTGACCAAATCAAGTGGTGTTGTGCTTCTGTTAATTCACCCTTTCTTAACGCAAGCTTTACAGCATGACGCCAAAAAACGGGTTTGTCTTTTACCCAATCGACTAGTTTTTCTACGGGCTGCATAATATATCCTTATAATTTTATTTGTCCTGAAATTAACTTCGGTAACAACATGTCTCGTTGTTGTTTTAGATTTCTATTCTTAAGGCTAAGTAATCTTATTTGCTCAATCGCAGGATTAACCACGCTGTTAAATCTTTCAAGAGCATTAGAATCAGGTAAGCACACAGCAAACTCTTTTAAAACATCCCAGCTCGCTCTTGGCATTTTACTGCCCTGCGCTGTTTGCACTGCTTGAGCAACAAATTCATTGGAGAATGTAACCATAGCAATTAAAGAGTGGTGTTCAGGCTCTTTGGGTGATAGAACGAACGTATCGGAAGAGCAAAGACCGTCGACTTGTGCAACACCTACTTTATGAAAATTCGGCCTAATTTTTCCAAACAATATATCACCGCGATTAAAAGCTAGTTTGTTACTGCCAATTTCCGACACTTCTTCCCAGTCAGATAATGCAATTGATTTTCTCGGAAAGTGCTCCAACCCCATGTAAGGTGTGTTGTCAGGTACGCTTCCTTTTTTTATTGTTATCCTTTTAAACTCAACAAGATCACCCAATGGTTTAACTTCCCATCCCTCTGGAATTTGACCTAGTGGCGAGTCGATGAGTTTTGGTTTACCGTCTGCATCAAGGCTATCTTCGTGGCTTGGGTAGCGGAAGTTAACAAACCATTCGCGATAAAGTGATTGTGCCATGTCCTCTAAAATATCGATACGGCGGTTGTTGTTTTCGATTAGGTTGTCGTAATTTTGCAAAACACTACCTATTTTCTTCTGCGATTTAAGTTCAGGTAGCGGTATCTCTATACTTTCTACTTGAGTTGGACTGACATTAGCTTGACTCGCTGCACCGTGAGCCATTTGTGCAATCTCTTTCCTAATATCCTCGCCAAGAAGAGAGTAGAAAAGATAGCTTTTATCAATTCGTGCTTCATTAGGTATTACTTTGCCAGCTCGTTGATTAAGAAGAGCTACTGGATATTTACTGGGATATCTGCCAACTCTACCGACGACAGAGTTTGGTTGGGTCATATGTGAACCAGTAAGTGATATCAAAACATCATCAGCAGTAACCTTATATTTATCATCTATTTTGTCTAAAAATATCGAGTCAACATAATCTGCATCATCAAGAGAAGCAGTCCCTATCTTTATGTTTTTAATTTTTATAACTGGAGTGTTTCCACCTACTTTAAAAGACTCACTTTTGAAAGCATAACCAGAGATTATTTTACACACATCCTTCAATGGGACTTTGTTATAAGTAATCACTAAGGAGCCCCTAAAACTTTAATTACATTTTCTGAAATAGAAGCCTCTAATTCATGCGCCTCTACATTCAAAACTTCTAACTCTTCTTGTAATGCTGTCAACCTAACAACAAAGTCTTCATCATTTTCTTGTTCACCTTCAGCAACACCCACATAACGGCCAGGATTTAAGCTATAACCTTGTTCAATGATTTCTCCTTTAGATGCTACTTTACAAAGGCCTGCAATATCTTGATAAGTCAGTTCTCCATTGTCATTAGCAAAGAAGCTTTCTAGTTCAAATTTACTATCGTTACCTGCATCAGGGTGAGTTTCAAGATAAGTATTATCAATATCTTGCCCACGGTATAAACGCACAATATTGGCAATAAAGTTAAGTTGCTCGCTAGTGTAATCACGCACAGCACGGGTTACTTGGCGGAATATATGGCGAGCATCAATAAATAATACCTTGTCTTTATTATGTGCAGGTTTATTTTTATCTAAAAACCATAAAGCACAAGGTAGAGTAACGGTGTAAAAGAAGTTACTTGAAACAGCGACCATGACATCAACACCATCTTCTTCAATTAGCTTTTGACGGATCTCTTGCTCTGACCCACGAGCGTCACTGGCTGAGTTAGCCATAACAAAACCTGCACGACCTTTTTGGTTAAGTGCTGAATAAAACATTTGAATCCACAGGTAATTGCCATTGTCGTTACGTGGCATACCATAAGGAAAACGGTGTTTATCACCTTCTAAACGGTCTTTTTGGATTTCATTAACGTTAAACGGTGGGTTAGCCATCACATAGTCAAACTGACCGTATTGTTTACCGTCAATTACATCACCTTTAGCTAAATCGAACGGGTCTTCATAGTAAGAGTTACCTTCACGGATATCACCTTGTAAACCATGAACCGCGAGGTTCAGCTTAGATAAACGAACAGTATCACCTGTTTTTTCTTGCCCGAATACAGACAACTCATCAGAGGCGTCTTTGTTATGCTTTGCCACAAAATCGGCAGAGCTAATAAACATACCGCCACTACCACAAGCAGGGTCAAATACCTTACCGTGGTAAGGTTCAATCACCTCAGTGATTAACTTTACTAATGCTGAGGGTGTGAAGAACTCACCACCGCCTTGACCTTCAGTTTTGGCAAATTCATTAAGGAAGTATTCGTAAATACGCCCAAAGATATCTGAGCCAAGGCTGAAGTCGATATCGTTAAAGTTTTTCAGCAAGCTTTTTAGTATGTCGTTATCAAAACGAGTAAAGGTTTTAGGCAGGGCATCTTTAATTGCTTCGTTGTCTGCTTCTAGCGCTTTCATCGCGTTGTTAACATTAACGCCAATGTTTGAGCCTTCGGGTAGTGTCAATAAATTCGAGTAAAGCGCATCATCCGGTACGTACATCGCACCTTCTGCTTGAATTTTCGATTTAATGTCCCCACCGCTGCGGCGACGTGAGTTAGTTTGTTCTTCAATTTTATTTTTTGCTAACGTAAAGCGATATTCTGCATACTTAAGGAAAATTAATCCTAGTATTGGTCGAGAATATTCTTGCGCAGTTAAGCCGGTGTTAGCACGTAATGAATCTGCTGCAGACCATAATCGTTTTTCTAATTCTTCTATCTTTTTAAAATCTGCCATTTTTATAATCCTTTTTATAATTCCCTTTATCTAATGGTAATGTATCAAATATGAGTTTAAATATGCGACTATCTTAATGATATTTAGTGAGTAGTATTGTCATTCTTTTGAGATTGTTCAAAATCAGCTAGATAGCTTTTTAATTTAGGAATCAACAATTGTACAAGCATATTTATCCTCTAACATTTTCACATGCATGTTAAATGCAGTTTACATGTAGCTTTTTCCTTTAGACTAAGGTAACTAACACGCTTTCAAATCTTTACCCAGTTATCGAGTTGCTTTTTACTATTTTAATTTGCAAGACGTGATATAACCTAATGCTTTATCCAAATACGAAATAAATAGAGAATGGATAATTCTTTCACCATGTATCCACCCTAGTTATTGTATGGTTTCAATTCGGATTTAGGAGGGAAAAAACAAACTAATCGAGTTCAATCAAGCCGGATTTTTTGCAAAATAAACCGGATCCCACAAATTTGATCGTTGCCATTTGTCTTTTCCTGTATATACTTACACTGAACTGTATAGAAAAACAGGCTGTTTATGCGTCCACTAACACCCAGGCAACAAGAAGTACTCGATTTAATTAAAACAACGATGATCGACACCGGAATGCCACCGACTCGTGCAGAGATTGCGCGCAGTTTAGGTTTTAAATCTGCTAATGCGGCAGAAGAACATTTAAAGGCACTCGCGAAAAAAGGTGTGATTGATATTATTCCCGGTACTTCTCGTGGGATACGTCTGAATTGCCCGTTGGACGATGAAGCCGAAGAAGGTTTACCGTTGATCGGTCGTGTTGCAGCAGGTGAGCCAATCCTTGCAACCGAGCATGTTGAATGCCATTACAAAATTGATCCTGATCTATTCAAACCCAATGCCGATTTCTTATTGAGAGTCGATGGCATGAGTATGAAAGACATCGGTATTATGGATGGTGACATTCTAGCTGTTCATCGCACTACCGATGTACACAACGGCCAAGTGGTTGTGGCGCGAGTGGATGAAGATGTCACAGTCAAACGTTTCGAAAAGCGTGGAAGCCAAGTCTTACTTCATGCCGAGAATGAAGCTTTTTCTCCTATTAAAGTCGATTTAGCATCTCAACCCTTCAATATCGAAGGCATCGCCGTCGGCGTTATCCGCAACTCCGAGTGGATGTAAAGCAACACTAAACAACGGCTCTTCGAAGAGCCGACGGTTTTTCGTAAGATAACGGTACTTCGAAGGTATGACGGTTCTTCGAAGACCCGCACCAACCACCGTAATCCCTACGCAGAACCGTCATCCCTGCGCAGAACCGTCATTCCTGCGCAGAACCGTCATTCCTGCGCAGGCAGGAACCTCCATCCGCTACAAGAAAACCCAAAAAGAGCACCTATTAAGTTTACCAGTTAAAGGTGGGAGATCCCTTCCTTCGAAGGGATGACGGTACTTCGTAATATAACGGTACTTCGTAATATAACGGTACTTCGTAAGATAACGGTACTTCGTAAGATAACGGTACTTCGAAGGTATGACGGTTCTTCGAAGACCCGCACCAACCACCGTAATCCCTACGCAGAGCCGTCATTCCTGCGCAGAACCGTCATTCCTGCGCAGGCATAATGCTGTTCGGTTAAGGTTTTTTCCTTAGATGTTCGGCTTTCTTTAATGGGAATCTTGTTGGCTTTATCTTTACGGCTCTAGGATAATCCGGCCGGTCAGGCTCAGGCAGAATGAAGTCTTTGAGCGTTTCAGT